>CABQAZ010000015.1 GCA_902462295.1 uncultured Clostridium sp.
ATGAATATTATAGAATAAGAATAAAAGTAAAAGATAAAAATGGAGCATATACAGCAAAAAATGTAGCATTTAAATTACCTGAAGAAAAAGTAGAAAATAGTAAGGTACAAGAAAGTAATAAGGTAGAGGAAAATACTAATACAAGATTATCAGTATATCAAGTTACAGATAATGAGGTAAAACTAAAAGTAAATAATAATATTAAAATAGATAAAGTATTTGTATATGATATAAATAATGGAAATAAAAGATTATATAATAGAAAAGAAATAAATAAAAAAAATGCAACGATTGTAATAAAAACAAATAAAATTAAGGCTGTTAATATTAGATATAGTAGTCTTAAAATTAAGATAATAGACAAAAATGGAAATACTGTAACAAAAAATATAACAATAAATTTAAAAGATAAGACCAAACCTAAGAATAAATTGGAAGAAATAAAAAAGAATTGGGATATTGAGAAAATGGACGCTAAGAGAATAATGTTAGTAGAGAAAGCAGTTTCAAAAGTAGGAGTAATAGATTATATAGGAGCAGCAGAAGCAAGTGCAACTAATTATACAATACGTAATTCTACAAATCCAGAAAAATTATCTTGTTCAGCATTTATAGGATGGTCATATACTCATTCAGGAGTTAAAACTATATTTCAACCATGTAAATCTTATTACAGTGATTCAAGATTTAAAAAAATAAGTAGAGCAGAAGCATTACCAGGAGATATTGTTTTATTAGACAAAGGTGGAGTAGGAGACCATATAGGTATGTATATAGGGAAAAATAGAGATGGTGTAATGACATTTGTTCATTGTACTGGAAGATATGGTAAAGTTCCTGGAGTTATTATAAATAATGAGGATAGATTCTTAAGTAATAGTGCAGTATTTTATAGGTATAAAGGATTTAAAGATGATTGAAATATGAATATATATATCAAACAGGATTTCATAACATAGCTACATAATTTGACTATTGTGTTTGATTATGGTATAATTAAAAGAAGTAGAACAAAAATATAATTAATACATAAGAAAAAGGAGGGGTTTATTATGAATAGAAAATTAGAATTAAAAACTTCACTAATAAAAATTTTATTATGCACAGTATTAATTGTAGGTGCTATACCAGTTATAAGTCAAGCTACAACAAATGGATTTACAGAATTGGTAAAATCGCCATCAATAACGATAGCAAAACCATCAACAAAGAAATTAGAACCGATAAAGGTAAAAATAAAGTCATCTTATTCTACATTAAAGGTGGTAGGAATTTATAATGGAGAAAAAACTAAAATAGATAATAATGATTTATTAGCTACAAAATTAATAGATTCTAAAAAGATGGGAGATGATTATACAGAAATGATATATCAAATCCCAAAAAGAGCATTACCAAAAAAGAATAAAAAGAATACAATAACAGTAATAGCTAAAGCAAGCAATGCGGAAATAATAAGAAAAGTAGTAATTGTAACAAATAAAAATGGAAAATATTATGATTTAGATAATGCACCCAATATAACATCAATAAAATATACAAATAATAATGTAGTAATATCAATGAGTTCAAAGGAAAAGAAATTAAATACAGTAAAAATAAAAGATACAAATAATAGTACTGATGTTAATGTAAATACTGAAATAAAAGATAAAACAGCAGAGACAAAAATAAAAGTAAGTAATTTAAGTTTAAAAGACGATGAATATTATAGAATTAGAATAAGTGTAAAAGACCAAAATGGTGCATATGCAGTAAAAAATGTAGCATTTAAATTACCTGAAAATGTAAATGTAACAGCTAAGAAAAAAGGAGAGGTAACATCATTTAAACTTAATAAAAGTAAAGCAATGATAGAAGTAGGAAAGAGTACTAAGTTAACGGCAACAAATATAAAACCCAATAATGCATTAACAAAAACACCAATATTTACATCTAGTAATACAAAAATAGCAAAAGTAGATGAATCAGGAAATATATATGGAGTAAAAGAAGGAAAAGCAGTAATAACAGCCAAAATGGATAATATAGAAAAACAAATTACTGTAACAGTATTGCCAGTTGGAGACAAAGTATATTTCTTAGATGTTCAAGATTTACATGGAAGCGAAGTACAAGGTAGTGATGCTATAATAATAGAAAGTAATGGAAAATATGGAATGATTGATACAGGTGTAAGTTATCAGAAAAATAGAGTTTTACAATATTTAAAGGATTTAGATATTAAACAATTAGACTTTATATTAATAACACATTTACATAGTGACCATATAGGAGGTTATGAAGCTATTGCTAATAGTGATATAAAAGTTAAAAAATTATATATTAAAAATACTACTAATAATAATTTCAAACCAACATTGGCAAAAATAAAAGCAGTATCTAGTAAAAAGAATATAAAAATAAAATATGTATCTGAAAATAAAAATAAAAGTATAACTTTAGGAAATTATAAATTTAATTTATTAAATAGAAACATTCAAACAATAAGAGAGAATGGTCTAGAAAATATGAATAGTATAGTTGCTTTAGCAAATGTTAATGGAAAAAAGATATATTTTGCAGGAGATATACAAAATGACCCAGCTGTTGGAAATTATACAGAGGATGTAGTTGCAAAACAAGTTGGAAAAGTTGATGTATATAAAGTTGCTCACCATTTGTATAATGCTAATAATTCAGAAACAGCATTAAGTTATCTAAAACCTACATATGCAGTAGTTACTAACGTACAAAATCATTCTGCTAAAACAGCTAACGGTGAGGCTAGATTAGGAAGATATGTTTCTTCTGATAAAAAATATTATACAGCTAGCGGAACTACAATATTAACAATTAATGCGAAAGGAAATATAAGCTTCACACAATTAGAAGCTGATGGATAATAATAAATAGAAAGTCATTGTCTATAAATGGATAATGACTTTTTTTATTTTATAAAAACACTTGACACCAAGAAACACTTGTTTTATCATATAAACATGATAGGAGATGATAATGTGTCAAAAGAAGTAAAATGGACAGAAGAACAAAAACAAGCAATATATGAAAAAGGAAGTAACATACTAGTAGTAGCAGCAGCAGGAAGTGGAAAAACAGCAGTATTAGTAGAAAGAATAATAAACAAAATCATAAAAGAAGACATAGATATAGATAAATTATTAGTAGTAACATTTACAAATGCATCTGCATCAGAAATGAGAGAAAGGATATTAAATGCAATATATAAAAAAATAGACGAAGAACCCGAAAATGAAAAATTACAAAGACAAATAACACTATTAAACAAAGCAAGTATATGTACAATAGACTCATTTTGTTTAGATGTTGTAAAAAACAACTTTTTCGAAATAAACATATCTCAAAACTTCAGAATAGGAGATACCACAGAAATAGAGATTTTAAAGCAAGACGTATTAGAAGACCTATTTGAAGAAAAATATGAAAAAGAAGACAAAGATTTTGAAAAATTAATAAACACATATACAAGTTATAAAGATGATACACCATTAAAGGAACTGATATTAAAAATATACACATACATTCAGAGCAATCCATTTCCAGAAAAATGGCTAGAAGAAAAAATAGAAATGTTCAACTTAGAAGACAATCTAGACAAAGATTTTTCACAAACAATATGGGGAAAATTATTATTAAAACAAGTAGAAGAGATATTGCAAGATTCAGAAACAAAACTAGAAGCAGAAAAAAATAATTTAGCAAAATATCCAGAACTTATAAAATATTTTCAAATAATAAACGATGATATAGAACAATTAGAAATGTTAAAAATAAATTTAGATTCTTGGAATAAAGCTTACACAATAGCCCAAAATATAAAATTTAAAACATGGGTATCAGATAAAAAAATCACTTTAGAAGCAAAAGACATAGCAAAAGCAACAAGAGACACTGTAAAAGAATCAATAAAAAAGGTAACAGATAAAATACTAATATTTGACTCAAAAGAAGCAAATGAAGATATAAATGATATGTATAAAGTTTTAATAAAATTAAAAAATATAATATTAGAATTTGGAGAAAAATTTGCAAAAAGAAAAAAGGAAAAAAATATAGTAGATTTTAGTGACATAGAACACTTTGCATTAAAAATCTTATTAAATGAAAAAGGAGAACCATCAGAGATTGCAAAAAAATATCAAGAAAAATTTGAGGAAATAGCAATAGACGAATATCAAGATAGTAATTTGGTACAAGAATATATATTAACATCAATATCAAGAAAAAACAATATCTTTATGGTAGGAGATGTTAAGCAAAGTATATATAAATTTAGACAAGCAAGACCAGATTTATTTTTACAAAAATACAAAACATATAAAACAAAAAATAACAAAACAGAAAAAGATGATTTAAAAATTCAATTATTCAAAAACTTCAGAAGTAGACAAGAAGTTCTTGATTTTTCAAATATAATATTTGAAAATATAATGAGTGAAGAATTAGGAGAACTAAATTATACAACAGAAGAATACCTAAATTTAGGAGCTAGCTATGAAAATACGAATCAAGATTTAAGAGCAGAAATAGATATATTACTTACAGACGATATAGAAAAAGAAGAAGGTTTGACAGAACAAAAATATAGAGAAAAATCAGAAAGGACAACAAATGAAGATGAAAGTGAAGATGAGGTAGAAAGATTAGAAAACATTGAGCTAGAAGCAAGATTTGTAGCAAATAAAATAAAAAAACTAATAGATAATAAATTTCAGGTATATGATGCGAAAAAACAAGAGAAAAGAGATATAAAATATAAAGACATAGTAATATTACTAAGATCAACAAAAGAACCAGCTGTAATATTTGAAAAAGAAATACTTAAATTAGGAATGTCAGTATTTAGTGACTCATCATCAGAATATTTAGAAAGTATAGAAATTCAGACAATAATGAGTTTATTAAAAATAATAGATAATCCATTACAAGAAATTCCACTTGTAACAGTAATGAGATCCATGATTGGAGGTTTTACAGATAACGAATTAGTTAAAATTCGATTAAGTGACAAATATGATAATTTTTATAATACGATATTAAAAGCAAAAAAAGATGTAGGACCAGAACTAAGAAATAAAATAGATATATTTTTAAACAATCTAGAAATGTGGAGAAAAGAGCAAGAATACTTAAGTTTAGATGAACTAATTTGGAAAATATATAATGATACAGGATATTATAATTATGTAGGACTTATGACAAATGGAGAATTAAGACAAGCTAATTTAAAAGTATTATTTGAATATGCGAAAAGATGTGAAACAATCAGTTTTAAAGGATTATTTAATTTTATTAATTATATAGAAAAAATAAAAACAAGTAGTAAAGACATGGATTCTGCAAAAATAATAGGAGAAAATGATAATGTTATAAGAATAATGAGTATTCATAAAAGTAAGGGTCTTGAATTTCCAATAGTATTTTTATCTGGAACAGGAAAACAATTTAATATGCAAGATTTAAATAATAAAATTTTGTTACATCCAGAAATAGGAATAGGCGTTAAATATATAGATTATGATAGACAAATAGAATATGATACATTATCAAAACAAGCAATGAAAAATCAAATAATGCTAGAAACTTTATCAGAAGAAATGAGAGTTTTATATGTTGCATTAACAAGAGCAAAAGAAAAATTAATTATTACAGGATATTCTACAAGTGATAAACAAAAGGAAATTGATGAAATTATATATAAATATAATGAATTAAACCATATTTTATTAAAAAAATATAAATCTTATTTAGATTGGATAAAATTAGTTTATGTATACAATAAAGAAAAAATGGAAAAATTGTCAATATTACAAACATATAATAAAAATGAAGTGTTAAATATGTGTACTACAAAAGTAGAAGAAAAAGAAAATACAACTGAACAAATTTTGAATAAATTATCAGAATTTTCAATATCAAAAGAAGAAAAGAAAAAAATAGTGGAAACTTTAGAATATGAATATAAATATAAAAATGCAACTACAATCCCAACGAAAACATCTGTAACAGAAATAAAACAAATGACTAAATTTCCCCAAAAATACCCGGTCCCAGAGGTCCCAAAATTTTTACAAAAAATAGATGATACTAAAATAACAAATGCAGAAAAAGGTACATTAATACATTTGTGTATGCAAAAACTTGATTTAACGAAAAAAGAGTATACATTTAATGATGTAAAAGAATTGGTGAATAAATTAGTTGAAAAAAAGATAATAACATTAAAAGAAGCAAATGCTATAAATATAAATAAAGTGTATCAATTTACAAAATCAAAAATTTGGAATGAAATGATTAATGCTAAAGAGGTACAAAGGGAAAAGCCTTTTTATATAAGTATTCCTGCTAAAGAAATATATGACAAAGAGCTTGAAGAGGATATTTTAGTTCAAGGTATTATAGATTTGTATTATATAAATTCTGATGGAGAGCTTGTATTGGTTGATTTTAAAACAGATTATGTTGAGGATAGAAATGAAAATGTTTTAATATATAAATATAAAGAGCAACTAGATTTATATAAAAGGGCTTTAGAACAAGCTCTTGGCAGAGATGTAAATAAAGTGTATATATATTCTACATATTTAGAGAAGGGAATAGGTTTATAATGTTTATTAAATTTTATTTTTTTAAAGGTTTTTAATATATGCTGGTTTATTATAATTTTGCTTTACTTTTTATATAGAGCATGATAAAATATATAAAGAATTTTGATTATTAATAAAAAAGCTCATTGAGTATTTTTAAGAAAGGAAGATAGAAATATGGCTGAAGGAAATTTCTTTGCTAGGTTCTTTAGACTTGAAGGGACAAAATCTACTACAAACAGTGAAGAAAATCGGGTAGAGAATAATGCTGAAAATTATTCAATAGAGTCTGATGGAACAAAGCTACAAGACGTAGTTAATTTCGTTGCTGAATTACAGAGTTACTATTATAATGATATCTGTAAAATGCAGACTGATTTAGTAGTACAAACATCTATGGTACAAAGTGAAATTAATTTCGTTATAAAAAAAATTAAACAGGATCAAGTAGCTCTTTCTCAAATAGATGAAATACTTAACTTAGTAAAAGAAAATGAAAGAGAATATCAATCTATCTGGAGAAAATCGGTTTATAGTTTTTTTGATGAAATTGAAAAAGAAAAGTTAGTAACAGTACAAGAAAAAGTATTTAATATAGTCCTTAGACTATGTATTGTAAACACAAAACCTGAATTAAAAAACATTATTCTGGATAGGATAGATAAATATAAGGTTGCATGGAATATAAAAGAAGAAATTCAAATTCCTACTAACTTTAATGTAATTCTAGTTGATGAAAAAAAAGGTATAGAAAAATATCAATTTGGAGAATTTACAAAAAATGTTATTGCAAACAATGATGACAAAGTTCTTAGTTCAGCTCGATTAGATAAAATTAGGACAATGAACTTTGAGGTTGAGGAAGCATTTACGACTGATAATGTTTGGGTTTATGTTTCAAGTGTTACAAGATTACAACTTAACTATATGAGAAGAACATGCTTTATTGATAACATATGGGAATATGTTCCAGACGAGAATAAGAATCTCTATCTTGATGTAGTAAAAGTTGTTGATTTGGAGCAATATTTGAAAGGAGTACTACAAATTGTTTTGACTAAAAGAAACTTTGCAGTTATTTCAATAGTGATTCCTACAAATGATATGAAAAGTATTATTGGACCAACAAAAACTAGAGGTGACAAAGTAGAAATTTGTAAGAAATATAAGTTCTATTTAAAAGAAAGAAAAGGCTTATATAAAGAGAATCTTTTGACTGCGAGAGTAGACAGAAGAAACATTCCTGAAAAGTTGAAGTTTATATCTTATCTTGAATTCAGAAAGACATATTTTTGAATCAAATAAAAGGGGCTATAAAAAAAAGTCCCTTTTATTTGATTGCAAAAAGATTACATAATACTTGACTTTAAAGGAAGGGTATGGTATTATATTATCTGTACACGCTAGAATTACTAGCAACTTAGAAAGTATTTTCATTGTGTACAATGAAAGAAGTGGAAATTCTCATGAAAATGAGAAGCACTTAGTAACTCTATTCACAACAGTCAATTTTTAATAACAGC
This sequence comes from uncultured Clostridium sp., assembly GCA_902462295.1. Taxonomy (GTDB): domain Bacteria; phylum Bacillota; class Clostridia; order TANB77; family CAG-508; genus CAG-269. The sequence continues at coordinate 8,132 of CABQAZ010000015.1, forward strand.
AAGGAGGAAAACATTATGTCTGTAAAGTTGACAAAAGGTCAGGGAGTTAACCTTAAAAAAGAAGCTCCAAATTTAAAACGGGTTCTTATTGGCTTAGGATGGGATCCTGTGGGGGGACTCTTTAGTTCTTCGAATATGGATATTGATGCAAGTGTAATTTGCATTGATAAAGATGGTAGATGTGAAAGTATTGTTTACTATGGAAATCTTAGGCACCGTTCAGGTACTATCAGACATTATGGTGACAATCTCACTGGTGATGGTGATGGTGATGACGAACAGATTGAAATTGAGCTGGAAAAGGTTCCTGAAAATATTAGCAAGCTCGCAATTATCATCAACATTTATTCTGCATGTAGCAGACATCAACACTTTGGGAAAGTAAAAAAATGCTTTGTTCATGCGTCTGATTTGGATTCTGGCAAGGAGCTGGTTTATTATGATGTAGATGGTAATTTTAACGGCAAAACCGGTATTTTTGTTGCAGATATCTATCGCTACAATGGCGAATGGAAATTTAAAGCAATTGGTGAAGGTGTTGAGGTTGTTGATATCCAGGAAATGGTTGCTATGAAATGTAATAAGTAACTGTATTTTTCAAAAAGTTATTAACAGGAGGAAATTAAAATGGCAGTTATATTAACCAAAGGTGGTCGAGTTAATCTGACCAAGGGCACTGGACTGAAAGAGGCTATGATTGGTTTAGGTTGGGATACCAACAGATATCAGGGTAGTGCAGGTTTTGATCTTGACCTCGTGATTTTCGAGTGTGACAAGAATAAACGTTGTGTGGATGAAAATCATATGGTTTTCTATCACAATATAGAGGATCCGGAGCAGGCTATTAAGCATTCTGGTGATAATCGTACCGGAGCTGGTGATGGTGATGATGAAACTGCGTTCATCAAATTTGAAAATATCGCTGATAATATTGAGAACATTGTTATCGCAGTTACTATCTATGAAGCGAAAGCGAACAATCAGAATTTTGGTCTGGTAGACAATGCATTTATTCGTATGGTTAATACCGAAAATGGCGAAGAAATTCTGAGATATGACCTTGGAGAAGATTTTTCAATCCAGACTTCTGTTGTTTTTGCAGAGATTTACAAGAGTTCTGGTGAGTGGAAATTTAAGGCTGTGGGTGAAGGTTATGATAAAGAATTGATTGACCTCTGCCGTGAGTATGGCATTGATGTTGCATAATTAATGTAGCATAGTTAAGTAATTTAAGAATATGCACCCCATTTACTTATGCAAGTGGGGTGTATTTCTAAAAAGACAGGAGGATTATTACATGGAAGAAATGGTAATGCAACAGGAACTTTCATTGCCTGAAACTTATGAACAAAAAATGACACCAGAGGTTGCTCGGAGAGTATCAGAATTAAAAGACTCTATAGATATGCATGATAAAGGAAAAGTTATTGCATATGGTAGAGAAGAACAGGCTTCAATTGGAAATTTTTCAGACTCTATTCTTCAGGGAGTTGGAACAACTGAGGTTGGAGAAGCTGGAGAACTTCTTACAAAAGTTATCGGAGATATTAAAGGATATAATGCAACCTGCCAAAAAGAGAATACTGGTTTCTTGGCTTTTTTGAAAAAACAGAAGTCTAAGATGCAGACATTACAGACAAAATATAAATCTTTGGCTGACAATATGGATACAGTAGTAAAGGAATTACAGAAAAAGGACATGGCACTTAGTCAGGTTTCTCGTAACTTTGATATTATGTATGGTGAAAATCGTTCTATGTATGAATTCTTAACTATGGTTATCTATGCAGGTGAACAGGCATTAAAAGAAGAAAAACAGAAACTTGATGTTATGCAGAAGGAAGCACAAGCCTCTGGGGATTTAATGGAAGTTCAGAAAGTATCTGATTTTAATGATGATATTGTCAGATTTGAGAGAAGACTTTATGATTTAAAATTAACTAGAACTATGGCGATTCAGCAAGCTCCTCAAATTCGTAATATTCAGAAGAGTGCTGATGAAGTTTCTGAAAGCATTAAAACAACTATTGTTACTGCAATTCCTCTCTGGAAATCGCAGATGGCAGTGGCTCTTGGAATGCAGGCAGTTAGAGAAGGATTGAATGCTGTCAATGCAGTTAAGGATGCTACAAATGCAATGCTTATTGCTAATTCTCAGATGAACAAACAGCTGGCTCTTGAATCTGCGCAGGCAGTTGAAAGAGGAGTAATTGATATTGAAACCATCAATACTGTAAATCAGAATTTGATTGATTCACTGAGTGGATCTTACGAGATTGCAAAGAATGCTATTACAGCTAGAGAAGAAGGTGCTGAGCAACTCCGTGAAAATGAAGCTAAACTCAAAGATGCAATTATGAAGTACACAAAATAAACCGATTAATTATATAAAAAAATATTGGCTTAAGTAATAGAAACTGAGTTTTGAACAGAAAGGAAAAAGAGAACTTTGAAAATTCGAAAGTTCTCTTTTTCCTTTTTGGGTTCTGGAAAAATTAAAAGAAAAAATTATCTAAGTGCCTTTATTTTTTTATAAAAATATGTTAGAATACTTTTAATGGGTAAAAAAGGAAAAAGGAAAGGTAGCAAAATGGAAACAAAATACATAGACAAAGTAAAAGAAATAAATAAAGGAAAAAATTTAAAATATTACATATTAACAATGGGATGTCAATTAAATGAAAACGACTCAGAAAAGCTATGTGGAATGATAGAAGAAATGGGATATAAACCAACAGAAAAATACCAAGAAGCAGATTTGGTATTATTTAACACGTGTTGTGTAAGAGAAAATGCAGAAGATAAGTTATTTGGAAAATTAGGGGAACTAAAAAAAGTAAAAGAAACAAGAGGAACAATAATAGCAATCGGCGGATGTATGATGCAAGAAAAACATATAACAGACAAAATACACGAAAGTTATTCATATACAGACATAATATTTGGAACACACACATTGCAGAATTTCCCAGAAGACTTATACAAAACATTAGAAACAAAAAAGAAACAACAAGATATATTAGATATAGATGGAGAAGTATTTGAGGGACTTCCAATAAAAAGAACAAGTAACATAAAAGCATCTGTAACAATAATGTATGGGTGTAACAACTTTTGTACATATTGCATAGTACCATATGTACGAGGAAGAGAAAGAAGTAGACATCCAAAAGATATATTGGCAGAAGTAGAAGAACTTGCAAAAGATGGATATAAAGAAATAACATTATTAGGTCAGAATGTAAACTCATATTTAAGAGCAGAAAAATGGAAAGAAAATGGAATAGATTATAATGGAATAAATTCATTTGCAACATTATTAAGAGCAATTAACAAAATTGATGGAATAGAAAGAATACGTTTTGTATCACCACATCCAAAAGATTTTACAGATGATGTAATATCTGCAATTTCAGAGTGTGAAAAAGTTTGTAAATTAGTACATTTACCACTTCAATCAGGAAGTACGAATGTGTTAAAAATAATGAATAGAAAATACACAAAAGAACAATATCTAAAATTAGTAGAAAAAATGAAAGCAAAAATTCCAAATTTAACATTATCAACAGACATTATAGTTGGATTTGCAGGCGAAACAGAAGAAGATTTTGAAGATACATTAGATGTTGTTAGAAAGGTATGTTTTGAACAAGTTTATATGTTTATTTATTCAAGAAGAGTTGGAACACCAGGAGACAAAATGGAAAATCAAGTTCCAGAAGAAATAAAACATGAAAGATTTGACAGATTAAAAGAATTAGTAGAAAGTCAAATTGCGGAAAACAATCAAAAATATGTTGGAACAATTCAAAAAGTTTTAGTTGAGGGATCAAGTAAAAATAATCCAGATTTACTAACTGGCAGAACAGATAGCAATAAAGTAGTGATTTTTGAGGGAACGCCAGACTTAATTGATAAAATAATAGAATTAAAAATAGTTTCAGAACATATGTGGTATTTGAAAGGAGAAATCATGAATGATTATGCAAGCCTAGATACTGCAATAGAAATAATGGCATATAAAATAGCTGATTGTGTAAATAAAGTAGAAAAAGATAAAAAATATGAGAAAGAATTAGAAATGCTAAGAAAAGAAAGAGAAGAAATGTACAGTGGAAATATAGATATGATAAATAAAATAATAGAAGTATATGGAAAAGAACTAAAAAAGATATATCAAGAAAAGCAATAAAAATAGAGGAGACAAAAGTCATGGAACAAAAAATAAAAGAAAAATATAAATTAACAGAAGAAGAACATAATAAAATATATAAAAAAATAGAAAAAGAAGTATTTAGAAATTCAATACCAGATGACCAACCTATAGCTGTAATAGTTGGAGGACAACCAGGATGCGGAAAAGGTGGAGTTATTTCATATACTCAAAATGAAGCTAAAGCAAATGGAAAATGTATTATATTAATAACAACAGATGAATATAAACCATATCATCCAAATGCAATAGAAATTGCCAGAAAATATCCAACTGAATATGTTGAAATTGTTGAACAAGATGCTGGTCCATGGACAGGCAGTATAATGAAAAAAGCAATAGATGATAGACATAATTTTATATTTGAAGGAACACTAAAAAATGACAGGATTTTAGATAGAATAAAAGAACTAAAACAAAATGGATTTTCAGTTATAGTAAGAGCTTTAGCAGTTCCTCAATTAGAGAGTTTGCTTACAGTACATGAAAGATATCAAAAACAAATGGAAGTATTGACTTATGGAAGATTAATTTCAATATCTCATCATAATAAAGCATATGCAGGAATTCCTGCTGTTGTTGATAAAATAGAAAAGTCAGGATTATGCACTGTTGAGGTCTATACAAGAGGAAAACAAGTTGGGAAACCTGTAAGAGTATATTCTAGTAAAGAAGAAAATGAAAGATTTCCAACAGCAAGAATAGCTCTTGAAGAATATAGAAAATCAGAAACACAAGCTGTTTTGTTGACTGCAAGAACTAGATTAGCAAAGCTTAGAGATGGATTTATAAAAAGAAATGCTAATGAATCAGAGATGAAACAATTAGATGAGTTAAAAGAGGTTATTAATAATCAAATAGAAAAGTAGGAGATAAAAATGGCACAAACAATAGCAGAAATAGAAGATAGATCAGTTATATCACCAATGATGCAAAAATATATAGAAACAAAAGAAAAATACAAAGACTGTATATTATTTTACAGACTAGGTGACTTTTATGAAATGTTTTTTGAAGATGCATTAATATCAGCAAGAGAACTAGAAATAACATTAACAGGAAAAGATTGTGGCTTAGCAGAAAGAGCACCAATGGCTGGAATACCACATCATGCAGTAGAAGCATATGCATCAAGACTAATAGAAAAAGGATATAAAGTTGCAATATGTGAACAATTAGAAGACCCTAAAAAAGCTAAAGGAATAGTAGAAAGAGGGGTTATAAGAATCTTAACACCAGGAACTATAGTAGAATCAAACTTGCTTGAAGAAAAGAAAAATAATTATATAATGTGTATATGTAAAACAGGACTATATTTTGGAATAAGTGTATGTGACATTTCAACAGGAGAATTTTATAGTAGTGAAATAAAAGGAGAAAACAATTTTGCATTATTATTAGACGAAATTGCAAGATTTTCTCCATCAGAAATAATTGCAAATTCTATGATGTTTGAGTGTCAAGAAGAGCTTGATAAAATAAAAGAAAGATTTTCAATGTATATGAGTAGATTTAGTGATAAATTTTTCACAGATGAAGTAGGAAATTTGCAACTAGAATATAACATAATTGAAAATAAAAAAGAAATAGGAAATCTAAAAGAAAGAAGTTTGGCAGTTAAATCAATAAATGCTTTATTAGAATATTTAAATGAAACTCAAATGACAAGCTTAGAACATATTAATACAATAACAATATATAATTTGTCAAAATATATGTCATTAGACATCAATGCTAGAAGAAATCTTGAAATAACTGAAAAAATGAGAGACAAAAGCAAAAAAGGAACACTACTTTGGGTATTAGATAAAACATCAACATCAATGGGAGGACGTATGCTTAGAAGATGGCTAAATGACCCACTTCTAGATGTAAGAGATATTCAACAAAGATTAGATTCTGTTAAAGAATTAAAAGATAATATGATACTTAGAGGAGACATCACAGAAACATTAAAAAAGGTTTATGACATAGAACGTTTAGCAGGAAAAATGGCTTATGGTAATGCAAATGCCAGAGATATGATAACACTTAAAAATTCACTAGAAAAATTACCAGAAGTAAAAAAAGTATTAGCAGATTGTTCATCAGAAAAATTAAAAGAGTTATATGAAAATTTAGATGAATTAAAAGACATATATGAATTAATAGACAAATCAATAGTAGAGGACCCACCAATGACAATAAAAGATGGTGGAATTATAAAACTTGGATATGATGAAGAAATAGATGTGTTAAAAAGAGCATCAACAGAAGGTAAAACTTGGCTTGCAAAATTAGAAGCAGATGAAAAAGAAAAAACTGGAATAAAAACTTTAAAAGTAGGATATAACAAAGTCTTTGGATATTATATAGAAGTATCAAAATCATTTGTATCACAAGTACCTGAAAGATTTATAAGAAAACAAACATTAACAACAGGAGAAAGATATATAACAGAAGAATTAAAAACAATAGAAAATCAAATTTTAGGTGCAGAAGAAAAGGTAGTAAACCTTGAATATAATGCATTTGTAGAAATAAGAACACAAATTGCCAAAAATATAAAAAGACTTCAAAAAACAGCAAATGTAATATCAACATTAGATGTATTAGTAGCATTTGCACAAGTTGCAGAAGATATGAATTACTGTATGCCAACTGTAAAAAATGATGGAACAATTAGAATAAAAGAGGGTAGACATCCAGTAATTGAAAAGATGATAGGAAATGGAAATTTTGTACCAAATGATACTTATCTTGATAAAGATGGAGATAGACTTGCAATTATAACAGGTCCAAACATGGCTGGTAAATCTACATATATGAGACAAGTTGCATTAATAACATTAATGGCACAAGTTGGAAGTTTTGTACCAGCAACAGAAGCAGAAATTGGAGTAGTAGATAAAATCTTTACAAGAGTTGGTGCATCAGACGATTTAAGTATGGGACAAAGTACATTTATGGTAGAAATGATGGAAGTTGCAACAATCTTAAAAGAAGCAACAGAAAACAGTTTAGTAATTTTAGACGAAATAGGTAGAGGAACATCAACATATGATGGATTATCAATAGCTTGGGCTGTTGCAGAATATATTGCAGATAAAGAAAAATGCGGAGCAAAAACATTATTTGCAACACATTATCATGAATTAATTGAACTTGCAGACAAACAAGAGGGAATAAAAAACTATTCAATAGCAGTCAAGGAAAAAGGTGAAGACATAATCTTTTTAAGAAAAATTGTTGAGGGTGGAACAGACGAAAGTTATGGTATTCATGTAGCTCGTCTTGCAGGTGTACCAAAAGTTGTTACAAAAAGAGCTGATGAGATTTTAAGAACATTAGAAAGAAAAAGTATGATGAGTGGAAAGAGTGTTGAAAAGAAAGAAAATAAAAAAGTTGTTGAAGGGCAATTTGATATGTTTAATTTCAAATTAGCAGAGATTGCACATGAGCTTGATAAAGTTGATTTGAATCAACTTACGCCTATTGACGCTCTTAATACTTTGATGAGAATAAAAGAGAAAATGAAATAGATATAGAAAAAAAGTGGCATTGTCACTTTTTTTGTTATATAAATCCAAAAGTCACTTACTTGTCACTTTAGTCATGATACAATCTAATTATAAAACATAAAAAGAAAGGAAAAAATTAATTATGGAAATATTAAGAGTTGAAAACTTAAGTAAAATTTATGGAGAGGGAATGACAAAAGTAATAGCATTAGATAATGTATCATTTACAGTAAATAAAGGAGAGTTTGTAGCGATTGTTGGAGCATCACGGAAGTGGTAAATCTACTCTTTTACACTTAATTGGTGGAGTTGATAGACCTACAAGTGGAAAAGTCTTTATTGATGGAAAAGACATATACAAATTTAATGATGATGAACTTGCAATTTTTAGAAGAAGACAAGTTGGGTTGATATATCAATTTTATAATTTAATTCCAATATTAAATGTTGAAGAAAATATTACCTTACCATTAAATTTAGACAATAGAGATGTCAATCAAAATAAATTAGATGAATTGATTAGAGTTTTAGGATTAGAAAATAGAAGAACACATTTACCAAATGAATTGTCAGGAGGACAACAACAAAGAACTTCTATTGGTAGGGCTATGATAACTAACCCTGCAATTATTTTAGCAGATGAGCCAACTGGAAATTTAGATTCAAAATCAAGTGATGAAATTGTTGAATTATTAAAAAAATCTAATAGAGATTATAAACAAACAATAATTATGATTACACATAATGTGGAAATTGCTAAAATAGCAGATAGAATTATAAAAATTGAAGATGGAAAAATTGTTAAGGAGGTGTAGAGATGAATATTCTTAACAAGATATCTATTAGAAATTTAAAATTAAATAAGAAAAGAACTATTAGTACTATTATAGGTATAATATTGTCATCTGCTTTAATTTGTGCTGTTGCAACTATGGCTACAAGCTTTCAATATACATTGGTACAAGATAAAATAAATAAAGCAGGATATTATCATTTAAAGCTTTATGATGTTAGTGAAGAAAATATAAAAACTCTAAAAAACAATAGAGATATAAAAGATATTTTTACTATAAAAGAAGTTGGATATGGAAAATTAGAAAATGGAAAAAATGAGGATAAACCTTATTTAAAATTATATTCAATGGATAACAAAATATTTAATGAACTAAAATTTAAGTTGATAGAGGGAAGATTCCCAAATAACAATAATGAAATTGTTATTAGTAGGCATATTGCTACTAATGGAAAAGTAAATTACAAAAATGGAGATAAAATAAAAATTGATATTGGTACAAGAAAGACTTTAGATGGATACACATTAGATAACAGCAATCCTTATAATCAAGATGATGAACAATTAACTGATACCAAACAACATGAATTTACTATAACAGGGATTATTGAAAGACCAAATTATTCTTTTGAAACTTTTGGAGACCCAGGATATACAATAATTTCTACTAATATAAATGATGGAACAGAAGATGCATTTATATCTTTAAAAAATCCAAAAGAATATAAAACATCAATAGCTAATATTTTAGGTGCTTCTAAATATGGTGATTTATTTAAAGATACTGAAACTACAGATGACACAGAAAATACAGAGAATATAAGCAATACACAGGTTTCAGTAACAAAGTTAAATTACGAAAAATTTGATGTAAATGAAGAACTTTTAAGGTGGGAAGTTTTAGCAATTAGTGATGACACAATTATAATGTTATATCAAGTTGTTGGTGTTGTAATATTTATAATAATGCTTACAAGTATATTTTGCATAAGAAATTCATTTGCAATAGCAATTACAGAAAAAATGAAAATGTATGGAATGCTTGCAAGCGTAGGAACAACAAGAAAACAAATAAAGAAAAATGTAATTTCAGAAACATTAATGTTGGGATTAATAGGAATACCTTTAGGAATATTATCAGGTATATTGGCAGTAATCATTCTAATAAAAATTGTTAATGTAATTGCAGGAGAGCTCTTGTTTGGTAATGTTGATGGAATTATGCTTAAAGTATCAATATATCCTATAATATTATCTGTTGTACTTGGAATAATTACTATATATTTATCAGCATTATCATCAGCAAAAAAAGCAAGCAAAGTAAGCCCAATAGATTTATTAAAAAATCCAAATGAAGTAAAACTAAAATCGAAGAAATTAAAAGTACCATTTTTGATTTCTAAAATATTTGGAACAGGCGGAGTTTTGGCATATAAGAACTTAAAAAGAAGTAAGAAAAAATATAGAACAACTGTGGTATCATTAGCAGTAAGTATATTTGTATTTATATCTATGAGTAGCTTTATTGCAAATATGTTTGATGTTACTGGTAATTATTATAAAGATTATGATTATAATATAAAAATAGATTGTGGTGGAAAAACACAAGAAGAAATAGATAAAATTTCAAAATTAAGATATATAGATGAATCTTACTGGCTATATGAATGTGAGCAATATTTAAAGATTAATGACTTAAGCAAAATAAACAATGTAAATGGAATTGAATTAGAAGAGGATGAATATTATGATGAACAACAAAAAGAATATATTCCAACAGGAGAGGGTAAAGTAGCAAAACTACAGATTTTAGCTTTAGATAATAATTCTTGGAATAAATATATGAAAAAAATAGGAGCAAATAGTGAGAAATTAAAAGATAAGGGAGTTTTATCTGATAATTATTTATATTATGAAACATCAGGAAAGGGAATAACTCAAAGGATTTATAAATATTCAGTAGGAGATACAATTACAGGAAAATTGGATAATAAGGAAACAAGTTTTAAAGTTGGAGCCATAACTGATATAAAACCTTATGGAATTGAAAACTTTTATTATGATGGTGGATATTTAGTTGTTAATTTAGATTATTACAAAAATATGGATTTCAAATTAAGAAATATATTAATACAATCTAGTAATCCAGATGGATTTGTAGATGAATTAAAATCAATTAATATTGATAGTGGATACATTAATATATCAGAACAAGTAAAAGAAGAAAAATCAATGGTTTTAATAATTAAAATATTTTTATATGGATTTATAACAGTTATAACATTAATTGGAGTAACAAACATATTTAATACAATTACATCTAATATGGAATTAAGACAAAAAGAATTTGCAATGCTAAAAAGCATTGGTATGACTAAAAGAGAATTTAATAGAATGATTAATCTTGAAACAATATTTTATTCAACAAAAGCATTGATATATGGAATTGCACTTGGAATGATTGGAACATTTGCATTATATAAAGCATTTTCTGTAAAATTTGAAAGTAGTATATATATACCTGTAAAACCTATTTTAATTTCAGTTATTGCTGTATTTATACTAGTATTTATAATAATGAAATATTCAATTGGAAAGATAAATAAACAAAATACAATAGAAACAATAAGAAATGAAAATATTTAGAAAAGGGACTTGGAAAGTCCCTTAATTTATTATATAATTAGTTGAAAAATAATTGTGCATTCACAAAGGAGTGATAAGTTTATGGAGATTTTATTAGTTGAGGATAATGAGACTCTTGCAAAGGGAATAATATATTCTTTGGAACAAGAAAAATTTGAAGTAATACACAAAACAAATGTAAAAGAAACAATAAAATTTTTACAAAATCAAAAACCTAAACTAGTAATTCTTGATATATCTCTTCCTGATGGAAATGGATTCGATTTATATGAAAAAAATATAAAAAATAAAAATATATCAACAATATTTTTAACCGCAAAAGATGATGAAGATGATATAGTAAAAGGATTAGAAGCAGGAGCAGAAGATTACATCACAAAACCATTTTCAATAAGAGAATTAATAGCAAGGATTAACAAAATACTTCTTAGAAATAAAAAGAATTCAATAATAAAAGTAAAAGATATCGAATTTGATATAGATAAAATGGTAGTATATAAAGGTGAAAAAGAAATCAGTTTAACGAGTTTAGAACTGAAAATATTAAATTTATTATTCATGAATTTAAATAAAGTAGTTACAAGAAATTATATTATAGAAAAAATATGGGAATGGACAGGAAATGATGTAAATGATAATACAGTAACAGTATATTTAAAAAGAATAAGAGAAAAACTTGTAACAGATATAATAATTACAATTAAAGGAATAGGGTATAGAATTGATGAAAAATAAAATTGAATTAAAAAAGGCATTAATAAAAATTTTTATTGCAATAATATTAATTTCAATATTTTTTGGTATATTTCAATATTATCAATATAAAAAATATACAAGTAATTTTAATAATAAAATTGCACAAATTGTATCAAAAGTAAAACAATCATATCCAGATTTAGATAATAATGAAATAATGCAAATAATAAATAGTGAGCAAAATATAGATACTGATATATTTAAAAGCTATGGAATTAACTTAAATAAAGAGTCAATAATAATAGAAAATAATAATTATTTTAAAAGATTTTTAATATTAAATATTACAATTTTGATAACATTATCATTATTAATTTTAGCTATATTTATGAAATACAATCATTCAAAAGACGAAAAATTACAAGAAATTACAAGATATATTGAAGAAATAAATGATAAAAATTATAAATTAGATATTGATGATAACACAGAAGATGAGTTGTCAATATTGAAAAATGAAGTTTATAAAACAACAATAATGTTAAAAGAAACTGCAGAAAATTCTGTGCAAGACAAAATAAATTTAAAAGATTCTTTATCAGATATCTCACATCAATTAAAAACACCTTTAACATCAATAACAATAATGATTGATAATATTTTAGAAAATCCAGAAATGGACAAAGAAACTAGAATAGAGTTTGTTAAAGATATAAAAAGAGAAATTATAAATGTTAATTTTCTTGTAAATTCAATATTGAAATTATCTAAGCTAGAAGCAAATTCGGTAAAATTTATTAACAAAGAAATAAATTTGCAAGATATAGTAAAAGAAAGTATAAAAAATGTTTCGGTATTGTGTGACTTGAAAAATGTTGAAATAGTACAAAAAGAAGAGCAAAATATAAAAATAAATTGTGATTTTAAATGGCAGGTAGAAGCAATAACTAATATCTTAAAAAATTGTGTAGAACATTCAAATGATAATTCAAAAATAGATATATCATATGAAGAAAATAAAATGTATTCAAAAATAGAAATAAAAGATTATGGAGTAGGGATAGAAAAAGATGATTTACCACATATTTTTGAGAGATTTTATAAAGGTAAAAATTCTTCAAGTGAAAGTGTGGGAATTGGACTAGCTCTTGCAAAATCGATAATTGAAAGTAATAATGGATATGTGAATGTTGAGTCTGAAGTAAATAAAGGAACAACTTTTTCAATAAAATATTTTAGTTAGTATTGTAAAGTTATAATGAAAATATAATTGAATACAGATAAAAAGGGAGGAAAAATAAATGAAAGTAATATTAGTAAATGGAGGTCCTCATAAAGAGGGATGCACATACACAGCATTAAAAGAGGTTGAGAAAACTTTAAATCAAGAAAATATAGAAACAGAAATTTTTTGGATAGGTAATAAACCTATAGCCGGTTGTATTGCATGTAAAAGTTGTGCTAAAAATGGAAAATGTATATTTGATGATGTAGTAAATGAATTTGTTGAAAAAGCAAAAGATGTAGATGGATTTGTATTTGGTAGTCCAGTACATTATGCAGGTGCAACAGGTGCTATAACATCATTTATGGATAGAGTATTTTATTCTGCTTCTCAAGCGGGAAAGGCAGATAGGTTTTTGTTTAAACCAGCAACAACAGTTATTTCAGCAAGGAGAGCTGGAACAACTGCAACATATGACCAATTAAATAAATATTTTGGAATAAATCAAATGCCAATAATTTCATCAAGGTATTGGAATATGGTTCATGGTTCTACACCAGATGATGTGAAAAAGGATGAAGAGGGATTGCAAATAATGAGAATATTAGGAAGAAATATGGCTTATTATTTAAAATGCATAGAAGCTGGTAAAGAAAAAGGTATTGAGATACCAAAACAAGAAAAAATTAATTTTACAAATTTTATAAGATAAAATTTTTACTAAAATTATAAGAATATTGGACATTCATGAAGTATACCTTAATATAGGGGTGTGTTTTATGAAGATTATAACAATAAAAAAGAAAAATATATTAAAAATAATGATAGTATTAGTTTTTGTATTGATGATGTGTCAATATTCTACATCATTTGGTATGCAACATTATTATAATGTGGATTTTTCAACAGGGTTAGTAACTGCAAGTGAGTTAAATGTTAGAAGTGGACCAGGAACTCAGTATAGAGTTATTGCAACAGTAAAAAAGAATGAATATATACGAGTATTTGCAGGTGTTGGAAATTGGTATATTGTTCAAGTAGAGGGGGATTATATTGGTGCTGTAAGTAAAAAGTATGTGAAACCAATATATCCAAATTCTACAAATACTGGCTCAAATAATGGAAATAATCAGGACACTACAACTAGTTCATTGAGTGCTGATGAAAGGGAAGTTTTTGATTTAATAAATAAACAAAGAACTGATAATGGGATTCAAGCTTTAAAAGTTGATGATGAAGTACAAAGAGTTGCAAGGATAAAGGCTCAAGATATGGTTGATAATAATTACTTTGCTCATGAATCTCCTACATATGGTACACCTTTTAATATGTTGAAGAGTTTTAAAGTTTCATATAAAACTGCGGGTGAGAATATTGCTGGTAATTCTAGTAATAAGAATGCAGTGACTTCATGGATGAATTCTTCTGGACATAAAGCGAATATTTTGAATAGTGCTTTTAATTATACTGGAATAGGGGTTGTAAATAGTTCAAAGTATGGGAAAGTGTTTGTGCAAATGTTTATAGGTAAATGATGGGGTGGTTTATTTATTTTTAGAAAGACTTGAGATATAAGCTTTGAATGAAATGACGAATGCGTATGAAAAAATTTTAGAAATTCTATGCAGTTTTATGGTAAGAGTTCACGATAGTGGAAAGGACCCATAAAACAAAGTAGAATTTCTTAAATTTTGTAATAAGCCGAGGAATGTAATAAAAAGCTTATATCTCAAGTCTTTCTATATATTAAATTAAGTTGAACTATTAGAAACAATATCCAGAATTCTTTTAGGTTTAGAGTTGCGAATTATGTAAAATTATAGTATAATATGAAACGTAGTGAAATATTTCCAAGTAGTTAGAGTATTTTAGCTAAAATCATTAAAGCTAAACATTCAAAAATTATGGGAATACTAAGATATGGTCCTAATAAACTTTTAGACAATGAAAGGAGCGACAAGATGGGAAAGTTTTGGGTAAAGTTAAGATTTAAACAGAAAGAGAATGAGGAACGGTTAATTAAAGCTTTTTTTCAAGAGTTTAATCAGAAAAGCAGTATTTTAGTAAGAGGTGAAGAAGCAGAAATGGAAATTATTTTCCAAGAGCCTCCTATGCCAATTATTGAAGAAATAAGCCAGTGTGAAATAATTGAAATGATTTGTGGAAAAAACTTTGAACATGAAGTTACAGAGAATGAAGCTTCAGAACAGTCTAAGCAGAAAATTAAAGAAAAAGAAAACTCAGAACAGTTAGAACGGTCAAAAAGGAAGAGAAGTAGACCAGCAACTAAAAACTTAGAACCTAAAAAAGAAGAAAAACAAGAATCAATAGTGAACATTCCAGAATTAGATGATATTGCTAAAAAAGCAAATTCGTTTGAACACTTTGCCAAATTAGTGGCAGAATGGATGAATATGCAACAAAGACAAGAATATTTTACAAATTTGATAATTGTATCAGCAGAAGTTAAGGAGATTAAGTGGAAAGAATTAAATATAGCTTTAGATTTAAGAGGAATATATTATTCAAGAGAGGACAAAACTTGGGCTAGTTTGCAGGTTTCCGAAAAACTTAACAAATATTCAGTAACAATCTTAACATTTTTAAATATAATTAAGGAATATAAAAAATATCCTTTTAAAAATGACAATGAAATTTAAAGTTCATCTGTTTTTAATGATTGATAATTGTATCTTAGTATCAAGGAAAAGATTCCACCGGATGTATCTGGTGGAATTTTTTTCGGTTACATAACTTTACAAAAATGAAAAATAGTGCTATAATATTTGTGTTGTTTATATATGTAAACGAAGATTTATTTCTTAATTTGAACACATGCACAATATTTTGGTATGTAAACAATTTAAAATAATTCTTCTATTAGATGTACGATAAGCAAAAAAGTAAAACAGGAGGAAAAGTACATGTCAGATGAAAAAACAAGTGTAATACGGGATAATGTCATAATGAGAAAGGAGAAAAACTCAAAAAAAAGACTTTTTGGAGAGAATAATAAAGCATTTATTTGTGGTAGAATTGAGTCAGAATTAAAACTTAGCCACGAAATAATGTGGGAGAAGTTTTATGAAACAAGAGTACGAGTTAAGGGATTTGATGATAAAGAAGATTTTATTCCAATAGTTATATCTGAATTATTGCTGAGAGAAAAAAACAAATTAGCAGGTAAATTGGTAGAAGTTACAGGACAATTCCGTTCACATAATAAAGGTAGAGAGGATGGAAACCAACATAAGGAAATGTTTTTATTTGCAACTGAAATTAATATTTACGAAAATGAAGATGAACTAGAAGAAAGTGCAAATTCTAATATGATATATCTTGATGGTTATATTTGTTCACCACCGAAATACAAGAAAATGCCTTCAGGAAAAGAACTAACGGTATTGTTTCTTGCAGTACACAGAAAATATGGAAAATCAGACTATATTACATGTGTCACATGGGGAAGAATTGCTTCTTGGGCAAATTTTCTGAAAGTAGGAGAGAGAGTAAGGCTTTACGGGAAAATTAGGAACAGAGAGTATTTTAAAGAGTTAGAAGACGGTAAAGTAGAAGCCATAGTTGATTATGAGGTTTCTGTGAATAAAATGCAGAAAGTAGATGACTTGAGTTAATCTGTAGTCTGGTTCTGATAGGAGAAAATTTTAAAGAAATGGAGGGAGCATTAAAATTGCTCCCTCTTAAAATAAAAATGGAATTTTAAATAATAAATTAAGAGTTGGGAGTAAGAATTATGAGGATAATAGAAGTAAAAGATAGAACAGAAACATTAATAAATCAAATATTAGAAATATGGGAATAGAGGACACAAAGCTTGAAATGCTATTTATAAAAAATAGTGAAAGAAGAAAAGGATTAGGAAAAGAATTATTAAAATAGGGTATAGAAAATTATAAAGAAAATTTAACCCCAAATTAGATAATTAGTAGTTTTTTTTGGGGGTGGAATAAATTGTAAAAGTTTGTAAATATTGTAGACAAACGAAAAATAATATTGTAGAATAATTACATAGGAAATTGATAATTAGTGGAACGGTTTTGTCACCCAACATTATACGATTCATCGTAGGAAAGGCGGGTGGTGTTTATGGTTAAAGTAATACTATTCTTTATAATATTATTGATGTTATCTTTAACATTAAACGTTGCCTTGATGTCAGTTCTGTATAAGAACTGGGTTGATAAGCAACTACATAAATAAAAAATAAACCATTCTACTTTTGGCAGGGTAAATGGTTTATTCAAATAATCTCTGGCAAAACCGTATCTAACGGAATTGTCAATTCCTATTTTTATTATACTCCATTTTGAAGAACAAAGTCAATAAAATTATAAAAAATTTTATAACTGAACATGTTCCAGTTGCATTGTTTTTTGTGTGAGTAGAAAAATACAAAAGTAATTTATTTAAAAAAGTACTACACAAATAAGAAATAATGTGATACAATAAAAAGCGAAAATTATAAGAAAAAGGATAAAAACCTTGAAAATATAGTAAAAAATTAAAGAGGAGGAAAGAGAGATGTCAGGACATAGCAAATGGCACAACATACAAGCAAAAAAAGGAAAAGCAGATGCTGCAAGAGGAAAAATATTTACAAAACTAGGAAGAGAATTATTAATAGCAGTAAAACAAGGAGGACCAGACCCAGCAGGAAACTCAAAATTAAAAGATGTAATAGCAAAATGTAAAGCAGCTAACATGCCAAATGACACAATAAACAATGCAATAAAAAAAGCATCAGGAGAAGGAAATTCAGCAAATTATGAAGAAGTAGTATATGAAGGATATGGACCAAACGGAGTTGCTGTAATAGTAAATGCAAATACAGACAATAGAAATAGAACAGCTGCTGACGTAAGACATGTATTTGACAAAGCTGGTGGAAATTTAGGAACAACAGGATGTGTATCATATATGTTTAACAAAAAAGGTGTAATAGTAATAGAAAAAACTTCAACAAATATGGAAGAAGAAGAGTTAATGATGTTAGCATTAGATGCAGGAGCAGAAGATTTTGAAGTATCTGAAGAAGTATATGAAATAACAACAGAACCATCAGACTTTTCAGCTGTAAGAGAAAAATTAGAAGAATCAGGTTTAACATTTTTAGAAGCAGAAGTACAGATGATTCCAACAACAACAGTAGCACTAGATGAGGCAGGACAAGAAAAAATGGAAAGATTAATAGATAGACTTGAAGAATTAGATGATGTTATGGACGTATATCATAATTGGGAAGAATAAAAATAAAAAAACTGTCAAAATAGAAAAAATCTTGACAGTTTTTTTCTATTATAGTAAACTAATAATATATAAAATTTTTATAGAAAAAGGAAGGGGAAAAAAATGAAAAAGAAAACTTTATTAGCACTACTAATAGTAGTAATATTAATTGGAGCAGGAGTTGTATATTCATATTTTGCAACAGATGCATTTAAAACAAACAAAGATATATTTTTCTCATATATCTTAAATGATGATATGTTTAAGAATTTAGAAGATGAAAAATTAGCAGAATATATAAAGAAACAAGAAGATACAGCATATACAAACAAAGGAGAAATATCAGTAAATGCAAAAGTAAATCAAAATGATTATCTAAAATCACTTGATGACACATCATCAAATATACAAATGTTAAACAATAGTAAAATAACATTTGAAGGAAAAACAGACAACAATAAAAAATCAGCAGAACAAACAGTAACAGTTGATTTATCAATGGGAGTTAATATACCATTTAAAATCAAACGTGATGGAGATACATTTGGAATGCAATCAAATTTACTAGATAGTAAATATATAGCAATAAGAAATGAAAACTTAAAAGAATTATGCAAAAGATTTGATATTGAAGCAGATGAAATTCCAGACAAAATTGAATTATCAAAAGAAAAATTTACAGATGAAGAATTAAAAACTTTAAAAAATAAATATATATCAATATTAGATGAAAACTTAGACGAAGATTTATTTAGCAAAGAAAAAGTAGATAATGAAACAGTAATAACATTAAAAATGACAGATGAAAAATGTATAGAAATATTAACAAAAATATTAGAAACATTACGTAATGATGAAATATTACTAAATAAATTACCAGCAGGAATAAATAAAGAAGACATTCAAAAACAAATTGATGAAATGATAGAAGAAATAAAGAAAGCAGACAAAAATGAAAATGAAACTGTAGAAGTTAAAATAAATACAAAATCAAAAAAATTGAAAAAAATTGAGATTGCAATTATAGAAAATGACACAAAAACAATGTCTACAGTATTAGAAAATAATGAAAATCAATTAACAATAAAAAATTATGAAGATGGTAATTTAACAGCAGAATTAGACATAACAAAAGAAACAAATGGAAATGATTTAACATATACAATAAAAATGTTGGTAGACGACTCTGAAAAAGGAAAAGCAGAAGTTAGCCTAAAAATGGATTATAAAAACCTACAAGCATTAGATAATGTTGAAGAAAACTATGAAGCAAAAATATCATATGAAGAAGATACAGAAATAAGTTTAAATTTCAAAAACGAAAAAACATTTAGCCAAAACTTAGAAATAGATGGATTAAATACTGATAATGCAACAATACTAAATGACGCAACAGATGATGAAATTCAAAATTTATTATTACAAATCTATCAAAGTTTAGGATTAATGGAATAAAGGAGTTCTAAAATAAATAAAGAGAGCATATATTATATATATATGCTCTTTTTGCATGAAGAAAGAGCTATTTATGTAGAATTTCTAAGGAGAAAAAAATGACGGGATTAGAAATTGTATTGGAATATTTACCATTAAATATCAGAAAATTTATAATAGAAAAGGAAAATATCGAAGAAATAAGGCTTAGAAGCAATAAACCATTAGCATTAAAAATTGGACAAGAAATGAGAATGATAGAACATATTGTTAGTCAACAAGAAATAATGCAGTCATTTGAAAGAATATGTGAAAATTCAGTATATTCATATAGAAGACAAATTTGTGATGGATACATAACTATTAAAGGGGGAAATAGAGTCGGAATAGTAGGAAGTGCAGTAGTAGATAATGAAAAAGTTATAAATATAAATTATATATCAAGTTTAAATTTCAGAATTGCCAAACAGAGAATTGGATGTAGTAATAAAATAATAAAAGATATAATAGATTTTAAAAATAATAATATTTATAATACATTAATAGTTTCTCCACCAGGATGCGGGAAAACAACACTCTTACGAGATATAGTCAGAAATGTAAGTGATGGAATTAATGCTATTGGTTTTAGAGGAAAGACAGTTGGTGTTGTTGATGAAAGAGGTGAAATTGCAGCAATGTATAAAGGTATACCACAAAATGATATTGGAGTTAGAACAGATGTTATTGATAATATGCCAAAACCAGAAGCAATGAGGATGTTAGTACGTTCTATGTCTCCAGATATAATTGCTTGTGATGAAATAGGAAGTTTAGAAGATGTAAAAGCTATTGATTATGCTATGTATTCTGGTGTAAAAGGAATTTTTACAGCACATGGTAAAGATATAGATGAAATAAATAAAAATTCAGAAATTTCTATACTTTTAAAAAAACATGTATTTGAGAGAATAATTTTATTAAATCCAAGGAAAAGGGGAGATGAAGAATGTATTTGCCTTTAATACAAGGAGTAAAGTATATATTATTGATAGGTATTTTTGGACTTTCAACAGCAATAGGGTTTCTAATTTCAAAATCTTATCAAAATAGAGTTATTGAATTAAAAGAATTTAAAAACATATTAAATATTATGAAAACTAAAATAAAATTTACATATGAGCCATTAGCAGAGATTTTTAAGCAAATAGCAAAAGAAAATCAAACCAGTATTGAAAAAATTTTTGGTCAAATGGCAAATCAATTAACATATAATCAAGCAAAAGATGTTTGGGAAGATTGTATACAAAATGCAGATATTAGTATAAAACAAGAGGATAAAGATATTTTAAAAAAACTAGGAAGACTGTTAGGACAAACTGATGTAGATGGTCAGATTAGTGAAATAGAGGTTACTGAAAGTTTTTTAGATATGCAAATAGAAAAAGCAGAAGAAGAAAAAAAGAAAAATCAGAAAATATATAAAACTTTGGGAGTTGTAGCTGGGTTGGTATTTGTTATTATATTATTTTGATAGAAAGGAAATAAAAACATGGATATAAATTTATTATTTAAGATTGCTGCTATTGGGATACTAGTTGCAGTGTTACACCAAGTTTTAGTAAGAGCAGGAAGAGAAGACCAAGCTATGATGACAACTTTAGCAGGACTTGTTATAGTATTATCAATGGTAATAAAGGAAATAAGTTCATTATTTCAGACAGTTAGAACCTTATTTGATTTGTAAGATTATTAATTAAGAGGTGAAACATGGAAGAGATAATAAAAATAGTTGGAATAGGCTTGATTGCATTAGTAGTTGTAATTATTTTAAAACAATATAGACCTGAATTTGCTTTATATATTTCTATAATTGCAGGTGTATTAATTCTAGGGTTGACAATGAAAAAAATTACAGGGATTGTAAATTTATTAAAAACTATCTCTGATAAGACATATATTAATAAACAATTTTTAGAAATCTTACTAAAGATTACAGGAATAGCAATTATCACGGAATTTGCTGTAAATATTTGTACAGATGCAGGAGAAAAAGCGATAGCTAGCAAAATTGAAATAGGAAGCAAAGTTATTATTATTGCAATATCAATTCCCATAATTTCAAGTCTATTAGAGCTTATAGTAGAAATATTACCATAGATAAGAGAGGGATTAATATGAAGAAAATAATTTTAATATTTATCCTAGTGTTAATGATACCTACGCCAGTTCTAGCTGAAACAGAAGAAGAAATAATGCAAACTACTGAAGAAAAATTTAACATAAATGAATTTATAAAAGAAGCAGACAAGTATTCTGGGGATTTTTTTGCGGATATTAATATAAAAGATATGTTTAATGAAGCAATGCAAGGAAAGATTAATAATCAAACATTATTTAAAAAAGTTATAAAGCTTTTTGGACAAGAAGTAAACACAAGTCTAAAAGTTCTAATAAGTATTTTAGTTATAATAGTAATACATGGAATATTAAAATCTATAACAGATAGTCTTGATAATAGTAATGTATCACAGATAATATATTTTGTTCAGTACATATTGATAGTTACATTAATAATGTCTAACTTTACAGGAATAATAAAATTGGTAAAAGAAACAGCAAATAATTTAGTTGGTTTTATAAATGTATTATTTCCATTGCTTTTAACTTTGATGGTATATACGGGAAATATTACAACAAGTACAATATTAGAACCGATTATATTATTTATTAGCAATTTTATAGGAAACATAATTGTAGATGTATTAATACCAATAGTTTTGATAATTGTGGTATTTTCAATAACATCTAAAGTTTCAGAAAAGATACAAATAGAGAAAATATCAAAATTTTTAAAATCAGGAGTTATATGGTTTTTGGGAATAGTTTTAACAGTATTTGTGGGAATTGTATCATTAGAGGGAACATTAAGTAGTAGTATAGATGGAATTACTGCAAAGACAGCCAAAGCGACTGTTTCAACTGTTATTCCAGTAGTAGGAAAAGTACTAGGAGATGTTGTTGATAGTGTACTCGGATGTGGAGTAATATTAAAAAACACTATTGGCTTTATAGGAGTAATTGTAGTAGTAGGAATATGTATTATTCCAATATTAAAGCTAGGAACATTAAGTATTATATATAGTCTTGCGTCTGCTGTAATACAACCTATTGCAGATGAAAAAATTGTAAAACTTTTAGAAGAAATGAGTGGAGTATTTAAAATATTACTTGGTATTTTATGTAGTCTTTCTATAATTCTTATTGTTGGAATAACAATGGTTGTAAAAATTTCAAATAGTGGGATGATGTATCGATGATTAAATTTGTTAGTTCATGGACAGAACAAATAGTAATAGCTGTTGTTATTGTAACTATTATAGAATTAATTTTACCAAAGAACAAAAATAAAAAATATATACAAATGGTTATGGGAATATATGTTTTATTTAACATAATTTCTCCAATAATAAAAAATAAAGAAGCAATTTCAATAGATGAATACAATATAGAAAAATATGAAACAAAATCTCAATATGAGATAGACCAAAGTTCAATGGATGAAAGAATTGAAAAGATTTATTTGGAAGAATTAGAAAATAAAATAACATCTAGATTTGAAGAAGAGGGATTTTATGTTGAAAAATGTATTATAGACGCAGTTTTAGATACAAGTAAGAAAAATGCAGGAATTCATTCAATTACAATAAAAATTAAAGGACCTGTTGATGAATCTAAGCTTAATAAAGTTGCTGAGGAAATTGCTTCAGAGTATGAGATTGAAAAAGATAAAATTAAATTAAGTGTGAAAATATAATTATTGTGGCAATAGGTTTATAGGTAAAACCTTTAGTAAAAACCTAAATATATTATACAAGGAGGATTTATGTTTAAGGAATTATTAAAAAAGAGTGAAGATGGAAAAGACAAAAAGAAGCAGATTGAGAATATTATTATATTTATAATAATATTAATAATAACAGTACTGATAATAAATAGCATGTGGTCAACAGATAATAAAGGTAGTAAAAATAATACTCAAGATACGTCAAAAGTGCTTGCTCAAACAACTTCGAATACTACTTCTGAACAAGATAATCTAGAAAAGAACTTAGAAGATATATTAGAAAGTATAGATGGAGTTGGAAAAGTAAAAGTGTTAATAAAATATTCTGAAAGTAGTACTGTTGTTGCTATGTATAATGAAACCACATCTGAAAGTACAACAAAAGAAAATAATAGTGATGGAGGTAGTAAAGATGTAAAGGAAAAAGAAAATAAAAAAGAAATTGTATATTCAGATGAAGATGGACAAAATAAACCAATTACTGAAAAAGTTGTTATGCCTGTAATAGAGGGAGCAATAATAACTGCTCAAGGAGCTAAAGATGCGAATATAAAATCTTCTATAGTAAGTGCTGTAGAAGCTATTACAGGACTTGCTGTACATAAAATTCAAGTTTTTGAAATGCGGTTCAAATTAGAGGGAGGTGAATGAATTGAAAATAAAAAAAGGGTCTGTGGCAATTTATATTTTTGCATTGGTGTTAGTTACTGCAGGATATTGGGCATATATATCTAATGAATCTCAGACATTGGAGACTGTTAGTGTTGGAAATCAAAATACAACAGATGAACATCTTGGTGATGCTACTTTGGTAAGTAACAATGAGGTTGTGGGTCAGGAAAATCAAGAAAATGAAAAAAAGGATGAGTCTCAAGATAATAAAGAGCAGACAGAAGAGACTTCGGCTTTAAAAGAAGATGATTATTTTCAAGAATCAAAATTGTCAAGAGATACAATGTATTCTCAAACATTGGAGACATATCAGAAAATTTTAGATAATGCTAATGTTTCTGAAGAACAAAAAGCTGTTGTTACACAAGAGATTACAGCATTAAATAAAGAGAAGAATGCAATAATGATTTGCGAAAATTTGATGTCTACTAAGGGATTTAATAAGTGTGTGATTTTTGTGAATGTTGATAGTATAAGTGTTATTGTTGGAGTTGATGAACTTAAGACTGATGAAATTGCTCAAATTCAAAATATTGTTTCAAGAGAAATGAATGCGAAAGTTGAAAATATTCATATAATGACTAAAAAATAGTTACTTGGTAATGATTTATTTTAAATTTACATAGAAATCCTTGAAGTATAAGCTTTTTATTACATTCCTCAGTTTATTACAAAATTTAAGAAATTCTAATTTATTTTATGGTTCCTTTCCACTATCGTGAACTCTTACCATAAAACTACATAGAATTTCTAAAATTTTTCCATGCACATTCGTCACTTCATTTAAAGCTTATATTTCAAGGATTTCTTTTTTTAAATTAGTTGAAACCATTATCTTGTAAAAAAATAAAAATATGTATAAAAATTGATTGATTTTAATAATAAAATGTGATATTCTACAGAATAGATAAATTTAGGAGGTAATTGATATGGAATTAAAAGGTTCAAAAACAGAACAAAATTTAATGACAGCTTTTGCTGGAGAATCACAAGCAAGAAATAAATATACATATTTTGCAAGTAAAGCTAAAAAAGAAGGTTATGAACAAATTGCAGCTATTTTTCAAGAAACAGCTGATAATGAAAAAGAACATGCTAAAATGTGGTTTAAATTATTAAATGGTGGAGAAATTGGAACAACTGCTGAAAACTTACAAGCTGCAGCAGATGGAGAAAATTATGAATGGACAGATATGTATGCAGAATTTGCAAAAACAGCTAAAGAGGAAGGTTTTACAAAAATAGCATATTTATTTGAAGAAGTAGCAAAAATAGAAAAAGAACATGAAGAAAGATATTTAAAACTATTAGCAAATGTAAAAGATGGAAAAGTATTTGAAGCTGGAGAAGTAAAAATATGGAAATGTAGAAATTGCGGACATATAGTTGTTGGAACATCAGCACCAGAAGTTTGTCCAGTATGCAATCATCCAAAAGCATATTTTGAAATAAAAGCAGAAAATTATTAAAATTATATAAAGAGACCAATTTTTAAAATAGTGTTTACTCAAAAGAATTGGTCTTTTTATAGTTATTTTTTAAATTTCCACTTCATACTGATTTTATCTTGAGCTTTTTTATTTTTAGGAGAAATAAAATTTGCACGGTATTCTTGCTTCCAAACCGGAGGAACAAAAAAGCCATTTCCTTTAGTATTATAAGTAGGGACAATAGGTGCTGTATAAGGAACTCCAAAAGATTTTAAACTGCAAAGCATAGATACATATATAAATAAACCGATTCCAATGCCTAAAAAACCAGCTGTAAAGCCAAGAGCTATAAACCAAAACCTAAATATACGAATATGGAATCCAAAAGAAAAATCAGGAATAGCAAAAGAAGCAATACCAGTCATAGCAACAACAATAATAAGTGTAGGACTAACAATACCAGCATTAACAGCAGCATCTCCTAAAATTAAAGCACCTACAATACTAATAGAAGAGCCAATTGTGGACGGAACTCTAAGGCTAGCTTCACGTATTAATTCAAAAGGAATTTCCATAAGAAGAAGTTCAAAAATTATAGGAAAAGGAACATTTTCTCTTGCTGATAAAATTGAAAATAATAGTTCTGTTGGTAAAAGTTCTTGATGAAAGTTAGTAATAGCTGTGTAGATACCTGGTAATAATAAAGTTATAAAAGAAGCTAACATTCGCATAACACGTAAAAAATTTGCAAATAATGGTCTTAAATTTGTATCTTCAGGAGAGAATAAAAAATCTTCAAGTGTAGCAGGTAATATTAATGCATATGGATTACCATTAATAAGTATAACAACTCTTCCATTAAATAAATATTTAGCACATTTATCAGGTCTTTCTGTAGAAAGAACTTGAGGGATACCAAAACCCTCATCAGTTTCAATTAATTGTTCTAATTGTCCTGTTGAGATTAGAGAATCAATTTCAAGATTGTGAAGTCTATATTTTGCTTCAGAAACTAGGTCACTATTTGCAATATCTTTAAGATAGCAAACACTACATTTTGTTTGACTTATTTTTCCTACAGGTATTGTTTCTATAACAAGATTTTCATTATTTACAATACGTCTAAGAATAGAAGTATTTGTTCTAATATTTTCAACGAAACCCTCTTGAGACCCTTTAATTATAGCTTCATTTTCTGGTTTGCTAATACTACGTTGTTCATATCTTTTTACATCAATGTCAAAAGCTACTGTAAGAGTATCAATAAAAAGTAAACAGTCTCCCATATTAATTCCAGAAAAAACATCTTTATAATCTTTAACTTTATTTACACTATTTTGTGGTAATAAACAGTTATCAACATATTCAGACAAGCTACCCTCAAAAGGCTTATTATATCTATGCTTTCCCATCATTAAAGGTTTTAAAATAAAATCATTAATAGATATAGAATCAACCAATCCATCAATGTAGATTATAAAGCATTTATGATTCTTATTATAGGCAAACATATTAAATTCTCTAACTATTATATCTGCACATATTAGTGTATTATATTTACTTTTTAAAAAATCTAAATTTTCTTTTATATTTTCAAAAACTTTATAATTTGCCTCAGGTTGTGGAATGTTGTTACTATTTGAAGAATCAGTGCTGTCATTAATAAGAGAAAAATTATAATCATTACTATCATTATATTTAATTAATTTATCAAAAAAACTTTTAAAACTCATATTAGTAATATGTGTGAAAAAGGAAAAAAATATTCAAAAAACTTGAAAACAATATAAGAATAATATATAATTAAATTAGTGCAATTTGCTATAATTGCGTATGACTAAGGAGGAAAAATGAAAGATAAAATAATAAGTTTAATATTAGTTTTAATAGTAATAGCAATTATAGTAGTAATCGGAATATTTGGATACACGATATATATAGAAATAACAGGAGAAGCTCCAATACAAATAGATTTTGAGGGATATGCAAATTTGTTTCAAACAGATAATACTAATAAAGATGCAATAGATACTAGTGTAGATATATTTAATGGTGTAGATGGAGGAACAACTTCTACACAACCGATTGTAACAAATGAAAAAAAATATAGACATTTATATGAACAATTAGATAGTACAGCAAAAACAATTTATGACAAGTTGTATGGAAATACGGAAAATTTAAAAACAGGAACATATAGAGTAGAATTTGGAAATGAATTTCAAACATTATTATCAAAAGATGGAGGAGACAAAGAATTAAAAAAACAATATCAATCTGCAATAGAAGCATTGATATATGAAAATCCAGAGATTTTCTATTTAGATGCAACAAATATGTTTATAAATATTGAAAAAACAACTAAAATAACAGGCGTAAAATATAATGTATATATTGATAATGGAACAAAAGCTAATTATTTAGCAGATGGATACAAAAACAAACAAGAAATAGATGAACATCAAACAAAAATAGAACAAGTTAGAGATTATATTTTATCAAATTTAAATGGAAAAAGTGATTATGAAAAAATAAGATTAATACATGATTATTTAAGAGATACAATAGAGTATGATTCAACATTATCTAGAAACAATTCATATGATATATATGGAGCTTTAGTGTCAAGGATGTGTGTTTGTGAGGGATATGCAAAAGCATTTCAATATTTAATGAATGAAATAGGAATAGATAATGTAATAGTAATAGGAACAGGGACAAATAGTAGTGGACAAACTGAAAATCATGCCTGGAATTATGTGAAATTAAATGAGGATTGGTATGCTGTTGATATAACTTGGGATGACCCAATAGTAATAGGAGATGGAATTTTACCAGAAAAATCTAAATATCAATACTTTTTAAAAGGTTCAGAAACAATGAATCAAAACCATGTTACATCTGGAAAATTTACAGATGCAGGACAAGTATTCACATATCCTACTTTAAGCAAAAATGATTATGAATAATATAAGAAAGGGTGAAAAGATTGTTAGAATTAGAAGAAAATCAAAGAAAACTTGAAATATTAAAAAATAAAACATTAAGTTTAGGTGAGTCTCTTTGACATAAAATTATTAGAAAAACAATTAAAAGAATTAGAAGCAGAGACAGTAAAAGAAGAATTTTGGAAAAAAGATACAAAAGAAACATCAAAAGTTTTATCTCAAATAAAACAAGCAAAAAATAAAGTTGAACAATATAAAAAAATAGAAAATGAAATTGTAAATTTACTAGAACTAACTGAGTTAGCTAATTTGGAAAATGATATAGAAGTTGCAAAAGATATACTTAAATCTACAGCTAAATTAGAGAGTGAAATAGAAAAATTACAGTTAGAAACATTATTATCAGGAAAATATGACAAAAATAATGCGATATTAACATTACATCCTGGTGCAGGAGGAACAGAGTCACAAGATTGGGCAGAAATGCTATATAGAATGTATACAAGATGGGCAGTAAAAAATGGATATGAAGTAAAAGAGCTTGACTATTTAGAGGGAGACGAGGCAGGAATAAAAAGTGTAACATTTGAAATTGTTGGAGAAAATGCTTATGGATATATGAAAGGTGAAATGGGAGTACATAGATTGGTTAGAATTTCACCTTTTGATGCAGGTGGAAGACGACATACATCTTTTGCTTCATTGGAAGTTTTGCCTGAGATAACAGATGATGTTCAAATTGATATTAATCCAGATGATTTAAGAGTGGATACATATAGGGCATCAGGTGCTGGAGGACAGCATATAAATAAAACTTCTTCAGCTGTTAGAATAACACATATACCTACAAATATTGTGGTAGCATGCCAGTCTGAGCGTTCACAAATTCAAAATAGAGAGACTGCTATGAAAATGTTGAAATCTAAATTGCTTAATTTAAAAGAAAAGGAACAAAAAGAGACTATTGATGAATTGAAAGGGGAACAAAAGGATATTGCTTGGGGAAGTCAGATTCGTTCATATGTTTTTTGCCCATATACACTTGTAAAAGACCATAGAACAAATTATGAGGTGGGTAATGTAGATGGTGTGATGGATGGAAATATAGATGGGTTTATAGAGGCTTATTTGAAATGGAATATGGCTACTGAATAATTATTTTTAAAGGTATTTTATAAGAAATCTTTGAACTATAGTTTTTCATTACATTCCTCAGTTTATTACAAAATTTAAGAAATTCTAATTTGTTTTATGGGTCCTTTCCACTATCGTGAACTCTTACCATAAATCCGCATAGAATTTCTAAAATTTTTTCATGCACATTCGTCATTTTATTCAAAGCTTATAGTTCAAAGATTTTTATATATTAATTAAAAAAATTATTAAGTAATGGAATATGTAACAAAATTAATTATTTGTAGTGTTACAATAGATGTGAAACAAAAATAATATAGAAAAAAAGTGATTCAAGTAGTATAATTGAATTGTCTAAAAACAAATTATACGAAAGGACTTGAATCACTTATGGATATTATAACACAAAAAACAAAAAATACAAAGAGATATTTACCACATGAATTAAAAACAAGAATACATGCAGTAGAAATGTATAAAAATTGTGGAGATATAGGATATGTATGTAGAAAATATCATATATCAAGAACATCATTGTGGAGATGGAATAAAAAATATGATAGTCAAAAAGAAAGTCTAGCAGATAAAAGTCACAGACCATTAAGAAAACATCCAACAGCACATACAGAGAAAGAAATGAAATGTATAAGAGACTTAATAAAAAGAAATCCACATATAACATTAAATGAAATATGGTATAAATTAAAAATAAATAAAGGATATGCAAGAAAACCAGTATCATTATATAGAATATTAAGAAAAATAGGATATTATAATAATCCAGAAATAAAAGGAACAAGTAAAAAGCACAATAAAGAATATCACACACCAAAGCAAATAGGAGAAAAGTGGCAAATAGACGTAAAATATGTACCTAAGGAATGTAAAGTGAAAGGATTGCCCCAAGATATAAGATATTATCAATATACATGTATAGACGAAGCAAGTAGAGAAAGATATTTGTATTGGTACGAAGAACATACACCAATAAACACGGTAGATTTTATAAAGAGATGTATTAAATATTATGGATATAAAGCAAAAGAAATACAAACAGATAACGGAATAGAATTTACGTACAATCAAGCAGAAATAAAGAAAGAACATCCAATGGATAAGTTATTAAATAGTTTAAATATAAAGCATCATAAAATAAGACCAAGAACACCAGAACATAACGGAAAAGTAGAAAGAAGTCATAGAAATGATAATGAAAGATTTTATAGTTGGCTTACATTTTATAGCTTAGAAGATTTAAGAAGACAAGGAGCAGTATATTTAAAGAGATCTAACAGAATACCAATGGCTGTTTTAGGATATTTGACACCAAAAGAAAAAAGAGCAGAATTAATGTGTGCATAAAATAAAAAACAAATTCAATATATTACAAGAATAATATATTAATTTGTTTCACATCATTGACTAACATACATGGAATATGTAACAAAATTAATTATTCATATTGCATATTAACATAAAATATGGTAAAATAATCATGTATCTTTTTTTGGATACATGATTTCGTAACCTGTAAAAATATTTTTGGAGGAAGCAGTATGATTAAATTTACATTAAGAAGAAAAAAAGAAATCAAAAGTTCAGATGGCGGTAATATTCAGAACCAGCCGAACAACGCAAAAATTGTTTTGTGTGAGGCATCTAAGTTAAGCTTAGAAGATGAATTTATGAAGTACAAACCTCGCACTAATAATGAAAAAGTATTTAAAATACGGCTGGAAGAGGCAATTAAGAGTGGGGTAAAGGATTTTTACAGACCAAATTGTGACCCATCTCTTGATGCCGACGAAAAAATCTGTTATGTAACAGGAGCTGTTCCTGCTGTTGGAAAGACATTCGAATGGTGGGAAGAAAATGCTAAAAAATTCAGTGTTGAAAGAAAGTCCAGATTAGGAACAAAAAATGAATATATTGCATTTTTGGGTGTCTTAATTAAGGAACTTTCAATGACTGGATTGAGCATAGAAAACGCTTGGGACGTAGTATGCAATCATTCAGAAAAGATTGCACATTATGGAAACAGTGAAGAGAGAAAACGTGGATTTGAAAAAACTGGTTCAAGAGAGTTGGTAGGGTTTTATGATTTGGCCAACACGTTTAAAATGCTTGCAAGAGATGAAAATTATGGCGGTTTTTGGACTGCAAGTGGTGCTTATTACTGTAACAGTGATGAAGCAACATTATCGATTATATTAAAATACCATAACTGTAATTGCAAAGAGAACTACAGTGTTGGTTGGATTGTTCTTGAGGAATAACTGGATAACTGACCGCTGAAAAATCTGACAGATAGAACCCTTTAAATAGGGGCTCTATTATTGTTATAAATACAATAAATTTGTAATAAGTAACAAATAACCCAATAAATATATATAATAATAGTAATGGTATTTAACTAAATACTGTTGCTATTTTTTTCACAAAATGAGGTTAAATATGGATACAATAGTGATTAAATTTGGAGGTAGTTCAGTAGCTGATAATGAAAAGTTACAGTCAGTTGCTAGTAAAACAATAAATTTATATGAAAAAGGAAATAACATAGTTGTTGTAGTATCTGCACAAGGTAAGACAACAGATAAATTGATAAGTGAAGCAGAAGAATTATCATTAAAACCAAAAGCAAGAGAGATGGATGTATTATTAAGTGCAGGTGAACAAATTAGTGCAAGTAAATTAGCAATATTATTAAATTATTTAGGATATGAAGCTGTATCACTTATGGGATGGCAGGTTGGAATACACACAAATGAAGATAATCAGAGTGCAAAAATAGAATATATAGATACAAAAAGAATAGAAGAAGAATTAAATGATGGAAAAATCGTTGTTGTTGCAGGATTTCAAGGTATTGATGAAAAGAATAATATCACAACACTAGGAAGAGGTGGTTCAGATACAACAGCAGTTGCATTAGCAGTTGCTTTACAGGCTAAACAGTGTTATATATATTCTGATGTGGATGGAATTTATACTGCTGATCCTAATAAAGTAACAGAAACAAAAAAATTAAAAAATATATCATATGAGGAAATGCATTCTTTATCAAGTGAGGGTGCAAAGGTTTTACATGATAGATGTGTGGAGATTGCTGAAAGAAATAACTTACCAGTAATAACAGGTTCAACTTTTAATGATAACCCAGGAACTGTGATTTCTCAAAAGATAGAAGCTTCGGGAGTAAAGAGTATTATTAAAAAGGATATTTCTAGAATTTCTATTGTTGGTTTTGGAATTAGTTCAAGAGATGAAATTCTTGATAAAATATTGGATGTTGCTAATAAAAATAGTTTAGAGATTTTTAATATTGATATTAGTAGAACAAAGATATCTGTTGTTTTTAAAGAGTTGGTTAAAGATGAATTTGTTGATAAATTACATGATATACTAATTTGTAAGTAATATTAAAGGAGACCATGTAAGTCTCCTTTTATAATCTTTCTAATCTAACTAGTTACCATTTATAATATACTTGTTACTTTATGCCATCCACTTGTTTTAGTATCTATTGTGATTACTTGCGTTGATACTTTATCTCCATTTGATTTATCTTTCATTTCTACTTTGAATTTATAAACACCATTCTTAGCTTTAAATTTGTTCTCTAAATCTAAGCTAATTATTTTTTGTGTACTTTTTGTTGTTTTTGCTATATATAAATATACTTGTTTACCGTTATTGTTCATATCTGTTATTTTTATACTTTCTAATCCGCTATTATCTGTTACAGAAAAACAGTAGTTAGACAAATTTATAGGATATATTACCCTAATAGATTTAGGAGAAGCATTAATAGCATAATAATTTATAGTTTTATTATTTTCTATTTTACTTGCTTTCTTTATTTGATAGTATTTTGTTGATGTTCCATATTTACTTTTTGCTGTAATATAGAAATAATGTGTACCACCTTTTAATAAATCTTTATCTGATAATACATATATATCCCAATCTGATGATGATTCTTTACTTTTGGTTATTTTTAACTCTTTTTTATTTTTTCCTTGTGAATCTGTTTCATATATTTTTACTGTTATTTTTGATGTTTCTTTTTTACCTATCTTTATTTTTATGTCATCTAATTTTAAATTCGATTTTATAGTTAAAATCTTTGGTGAACTATTACTCATAAGCTTAAAGTTATTAGTATCATCTTGATGATATTCGGTTCCAAGTGTACTAGCACTTACTTTACATATTGTACATTGACCATTTTGAATATTGTGTTTTTCTTCTGCCCATACTTTTCCACATGTGTTACAATATTTTGAATGAATATAATCATATCTCTCATATGAAGTATCCTTATGTTTACACTTATATCCACATACTTTACATTTTCCGGTTGTTGTATAGCTATAATTATCATTATCATTATCATATCCTCCAAATATGTGATATTCTTTTCCTAATGTTTTT
>CABQAZ010000016.1 GCA_902462295.1 uncultured Clostridium sp.
TATTGAAATTAAAGATATAAAATTCACAGATGAATTTATAACTAAAAGCAGTAAAGAATACTTAAAATATCTTAGTTCTATTATGAATGACAATAATATTGGAATTAAATTTCATAAAGAAATTGGCGAAATTGAGTTAAAAAATATGGAATCGAATTACGATATTTTATCAATTATGAAAATGAAAAACAAAGAATATTCTAATAAATTTTTAGAAGAATTTATTACTAAATCACAAGAACATTTATATATAGATGGCATTGTCAGTTGTCCATATACTGAAAAAAATGTTATTAAAGATATTTTAATATTGGTGCCAAAAAATGAATTAATTAACACTATTTAAAGAAGAAAGGAATGATAAAAATGAAAGTTACTTATACAAAAAAAGGAGATTATTTATTACCAGATTTATATTTAGAAAAAGGCGAAAATTATGGAAGGCTTGGAAGATATGGAATATTAAGATTACACTTTATTGCACAAAACAAGCAAGCACTTTATGAGACATTATTGATGACAAGTAAATTAACTCATCATCTTCTTTTAGTCAGTGATTCTTGTGAGAATTATTATAAAGAACTAATGGAAAGTTATATTAAGAATGATGAAAGACTGTCTGAAAAAAGCAAAGAATTAAATCCATTAGAATGGACAAAATTAATGAACAATTATAAAAATACAGCAGAAGAAATTGTCTTAAATGAATATGTTTTTATATAAATAATCTTCAAAAAAGAGAAAAAAATTATCAGAATAATTTAATCCTCTTTTTTGTTTTTTTGAATGTAGGAATAAAATCTATGTCTAGCCAGCACTGAATTTATACTCCCGCATAAATTCTACTATGGGAATTCCCATACCCTTTATAAAATAAAAATACTATTCAAAATCAACTATATTTACTCAAATATTATCTTTTCACTATCACTAATATAAATTGCCTGATTATCAGTTAAATATAAATCATCGTTTGAAGTTATTATTCCGTTATTGCTTCCTTCATCACAATGAACATCTAATCTATTTTCAATAAAGCCAAGTCCATTCTGATATTTTCCACTAGCACATACACTACCTGCACTTACTCCAACATAAACTCCACCTTGACTAATATATTCATCAATAGTCATTTTAAATTTAATTTCATCAATTCTTTCAACTAGATATTTTGTGCTACCACCACAAACATATATTGCGTTATATTGATTTACTTCATCTTGTGAAAGTGGTTTATGCATATCATATACTTTAATATTCTCATCTGTAATTCCACAATTGGTTAAATCATCTAAACATCCAGATAAAATTCTTACAGCGTCTGGATCATTAGCAGCAGTGATTATAAATAAAACTTTTACATTCTCAATATTTGTATTTAATAATTCTATAAATTTATTTTTAATATTTTCATTATCAAATCCTGTACTTGTTAAAAGTATTTTTTTCATTATAACACCTTCTTTCTTTGTTGTTTAACTTCAATAGTTATTGTTGGTATATTAGCATTTCTAATTTCTTCTTCTATTTTTTGTTGCATATTTTTAGCATTATTAAAATCTGCATTTCTTAATTTTGTTCTTTCAAATAATAATTCGTCATCTATATGCA
The DNA here is from genome assembly GCA_902462295.1 of uncultured Clostridium sp. Classification (GTDB taxonomy): domain Bacteria; phylum Bacillota; class Clostridia; order TANB77; family CAG-508; genus CAG-269. Next base: position 1,612 of record CABQAZ010000016.1, read on the forward strand.
AATATACTATTAAATCACAATCTAATAAAACAGTTCCAAACATAGGAGTTCCGGGTTTAATAGTTAATTTTGTTATAACAAGTTCATCCATTTTATTTCCTATTTCTTCTGTCCAAGGTGTTCTACAAACATATTCTGTTTCTTCTTTTGTTAATAATGGAAAAATCTCTTTATCCATATCAACACCAATATTAGCATTGTTTATTAAAGTTGATTTACCTGTACAAGTAGTTCCTAGAACACATATTCTTTTATCGTAATTATCATTAAATATTTGCATTAATTCTTCTATATTGCTCATAGTAATTTTCCTTTTCATATTATATTTTTATTCATTACGCCATCTTTTTATAGTTTCTGTTAAATCTATATCTATCCATTCTTTATTCCATTCACTATAGAAATTGACATTATCAGATTTAGGTCTAGGATTTGGCAGATCCATTTTTATTATAGCTGGAATAGTAGTTGCATCACCAACAATAAGTGCCTCACCAGAAGATAATGTTGGCAAACAGTCAACTAAAGAACTATTATTGTCAGGCAAAAGCCTTTTTACACAATTTTGATCATTAAAATTAGTTAGTCTTAATACAACAAAATTATTACATTGAGAAAATATTGTTTCTGAAACTTCCGAAGGCCTTTGGCTTACTACCATAAGACTAAGTCCATATTTTCTTCCTTCTTTTGCAATTCTTTCAATAGATTTTCTTGAAGCATTATATTCTGCACCACCATCTTTAGGTATATAGTTATGTGCTTCCTCACAAACTATCATAAAAGGTATATCATTTTGCTCATTGTTTTTATGCTTGTTTTTAGAATAATGAAATGCAAAATCAAAAATTAATCTTGCTACTAAACTAACAGTTATACTTAAGACTTCAAATGGAACTCCACTTAAATCAATTATAGATATATTAGCTTTATCAATATATCCAATAAATTGTTTCAATATAATTGAAAAGTCTTCTGTTTTAAATTCTGTTCCATTATCTTTTTTAGGATTCGTTATAAAGTTTAATCGTTTATCATTTAATTTTGTCTCAATTCTTGTTAAGAATCTTTCAAATTCACCATTAAATGGACCATTACTAGCTTTTGTTGCTGCAGCTGTAGAACTAGAAACAAATTCATAAGTTGAATCTAAATATTCTGTTATATCTTCAATCAAACGCCCATCCTTTAGTTTCGGTTTACCATATTCTCCATCAATTTTACTTATAATTTCACAATTTAAATTATATATAAAATTATATACTTCTTTAATGTCAAAATAAACTGGCATATCATATGTTATTTTTCTTCCTGGATTATGTTTTTCTTTACTTAGAATTACAGCTCTTTTAAATTGTGAAATTTGATTATGAGAATTCATTTCATTACTTTCAATAAAAAGTGACTCTAACTCTTCAGAATTCATTAACCAATATGGAATATTAATTTTTTCAACATCTAAATTATTTAATGTAAAATTTTCTGATTCATCTAAAGAAAATGCATTTTTATATTCTGAATGTATATCAAAAATTATAATATGAGAATTTTTCTGACATTCCTTATTAATATTTACCGCATTATCTATTCCTGCTACTTGTTGAATGATTTTAGCAACAGAACAAGATTTACCGCTTCCTGTTGATCCTACAACCCCAATATGTTTACTAAAAAAAGCATTTCCGTTAATGTAGTAATCTATAGAATCATTATTAGACAATTTTCCCATTCGGTACGTAAAATCCTTACTTTTAGCAAATATCTTATCTATTATTTCATTATCTGGTATAAATACTGGTTCAGTAGGTGATGGTATATTAACAGTTCCTTGTTTAAAATCTATATTTTCATCATTTTGAAAATAACTTCCTACAGGCTGTGTTTCAATATGATATTCAATATCTTTTTGTCCTTCTATTGTTTTTATATTTAAAATTGTTACTAAAATATAATTAAAATTTCCTTCTTGTACGGCTAAATATTTTCCTATTTTTATGAAATTTTTATTTTGTTCAAACTCTTCAATACTATTTAATTTTATTTTTATAATAGCTCCTGTACTTTCAAAAACTTTACCTATTTCTTTCATTTTTACCTCCTAAATAAAAAACTTCTTTTACATCATCCATAGTTAATCCTTGCATTTTAGTACAAGCAATACCTGTTTCCTCTAATTTCTCGACATAAATATCTCCTATAGCAAATACATCATTGGGTATATTAGTTATTAAATAATCATCAATTTCTTTACATCTTAGACATATTTTTAAAGAACAGCCATCAGCGTTAATAAATTTATCTAAATTAAATTTCCTTGCTACATCGCCATTTTCAAATGAAACCTTATAATTGTTATATAAAATCATTTGTATTTCTAAAAATTTATCATAATTTTTATCTTCAATGATAAAAATAGGACATTTATTTAATTGGGGCTTTTTGTTATATTTTGCAATATAATCAACGATAAATGAGGCTACTTCTGAATTAGAATATTTACTAATATCAAAGTATATAACTCTAACACTAGAATTATTTTGCAATCGAATTCTTAAATTATTTTTTATTATTTTTTTATATTTTTCAAAAGAATATATTGATTTCAACCACTTAGTTGATAATAATTCTTTTAACTCATATACTTTATTTTTAAAAGCCCAACATTCTATAATTCTTTCTTTCTTATCTTCATTTGCACTAATTGTTGCTACTTTATGAAAAAAGTTAGGATAAAAAAGATTAATTGCATCATCTTCATTATGGCCATCACTTATTATTTTTTGTATTATTTCGTTAAAAAGGCTATCATAAGATGGGGCTGAAAAAATCTCAATTCTGTTAATAAAATCATCAATATTAATTTTTAAAATTTTATTACCTTGTTTTTCAATATATTCATGAATAATTTTTATATCATTACTTTCCAATTCCTTTTTATAAAACAATTTATTAATGCTATCGTCAAAATTGTAAATAAATGGAAAATACTTTTTAATATAACTTTTATTTTTTGTCTTTAATATTTCAGTAAATATCGTATTATTAAATTCTTCTTTTTTTTCAATTGAGGAATTTTTATAATGAATGTATAGCTTATAATTAAGAGTTTTATCTTCCATATAAGACAATAACATATCTAATATAGGCTTAGCTAATACACTTGGAGTTAAATTTTCAGTCGACTCATAATATTTACATTGAACTGCTATAGTTTTATCAGGTAGAAAGATATCTAAGTCTTCTTTAGTACCTTCTAACATTATCTGAGTTTTATCATCGTCTGCTTTTAAAATCTCTAAAATACTCTTATTAAATTGATAATTAAAGCCTAATATTGTTGCATTAGCTGTTCTATCCAATTATTAGCACCTCCTTAAAAGTAAAAAAAGTATCATAATTTTAATGATACAAATCTATTTTAATTATACTATATTTAAACATTTTTTTCCATACTCCCATTGAAATTTAATAAGAATTTATATATAATATTTATAGAAAGAGAGCGTTATGGTTCGTAAGCTGTTGCTTAATCGCTCCATTTGAAAATAAAGAGGTACAGCGTTTTACTGTATCTCTTTATTTTATACTTTGGCGTAATTTTAGCGTAATTTATAGTAAAAAATTTTTTCTATTATAATTCAATATATAAATTTAGTTTGTACAGTTAAATGCTTATTTTCATCAAATCGCTCTTCAGTACCTTGTTTACAAAAATTTTCAAATTCTAAAATAACTAATCAAACATTTTCTTTATTGACTTTATCTTCAAAAATCTTTAATGCTGTATTCGTATGTATTATTTATTGATTTTTATATAAAATAAACATGTTTTACGGATTACATCTTGAACATGCTGTGTATCCTTTAGCTTTAGCTGTATTGATATTTATAGAAATTTTGCTCTTTTTCAAGTAAGAACAAGTACTTTTGTGGTATTTATCACCAGTTTTTGTTATATATACAGTGGTTTCTTGAGAATCTAAATTGACAGCTTGGGTAGATGTATTATTTAAAGATTTTTGAGTTGTACTACTAGAAGTGTTAGAAGACTGCGTATTAGTGATAGACGATTTACTAGAAGCAATCTTTTGAGCTTCTTCTAATTTTTGGTTAAGTTCGTTTTTCTCATTCTCTAAATTACTTTTTTCATTTTCTAAGTTCGTTTTTTCTTCTTTTAATTTTTCATTTTCATCTTGTAATGTTGTAATTTGTGTTTTAGTATCTTCATTTTCTTTATTTAAAGTATTAACTTGACCATTTAATTGTTCATTATTAGAAGTCAAATCGGTTATATTTTTTTCTAAATTCGATACTTGTTGTTTTAAGTCTTTTAGTTCATTTGATAGTTTTACATTTTCTTGAGCTTCGTCAGTTGAAGCACAACAATAAATAATGAAAACAAGTAATATAATTATTATAGTTTTTATTATATCTTTAATATTTTCCTTTTTAGGCTTGATTTCAGTATCTGTTGTTTTATTTGGTTTAGTTTCATTTTCCATACATATTCTCCTTACTAATATCTCGTTGTTCCATTTTATTAAAAGTTGAAAGAATTATTTGTTCTTGGGCAAATCTAATTCCTCTAGCATTTTTATATAAAGGATTTTTTTGTGCTAGTTTAAATGCTTCTCTGTCATTGTGAGCTGTATTAGGAATAATAGTATGACTTATATTAATTTCATTATTTCTTAATATCGCTACTGTATTTTTAGCTCTTTCAAACATATCTTGTCCAAAATTTTTTCTATAAGATTCTCCTACATCTGTAGGGACGCTTCTATCAAAATAACTCATATCATGCATAGGTGCTAAATTTCCATTTTCATCTGTTCTATCTGATGATTTTGTTTCACACTCTAAACTCCCAACATAATAATCAAATATAATTTTTTTATAATCTTCAATATCAAACTTTTTGCTAAATAAATCTTCGTAATTTTTTATTCCTAAAGGATAATCTAAATCTTTAGTTGGAATAGGAATGCTTCCACTTGCTCCACCAATACAAGCTGTATCAATAAGTTCGGGATGAATTAAAGAAAATCTTTGTGCAAAGCATCCAGATGAAGAATATCCATTTAAAAATATTTTATCATTCAAATTTACATTATATTGATTTTTCATAATTTCTTTTGCTTTATTTATTGCTTCTACTATATGTAAATCTGGTCTTTCTCCATTTTGAAAGCATTCCACTGATAATTGTTGATAATATGGAGCACTAGGTGATTCACTTGGTAATATTGGTATTAAAATTGGATTACTTCCTTTTAAAATATCATTTAAGTCTTTTCCTGTACTTAATGCTTGTTTTAATAGGGCTTGAATATTATTTGTTTCTAAATTATTTGATTCCATTACTAAGGTTTGACTATCTTTTAAAGTTGATGGGGTAATTAACACAAATGGTATTTTGGATTCTAGATTAATATGTATATTTTGATTTTTAAGTGTTTCTACAAAATTTTTACCCTTTTTTGATTTTTCTAATATTTCTTGTAACTTTTCTTGTAATATTATCTGATTGTGAGTATTTTTTACATTATTAACTATTTCCGACATCAATAATTGAGTTTTAAATTTATTTTTCAAATCAATTCCAAATGATTTGCTACAAGAGTCAAATTCATTATTTGTTATGTTTTTTATGAATTCAACTAAACTATCTATTCTCGTTTTTTTGTCTTGTTTCATAAATGCAGATGAGTAAATTTGTGCTAATATATATCTTAAATCAAGTTTTTGATTTCCAGTTTTACTATTAAAAGATTTAATGTTATCTTTTCTTGAAATGAATGTTGATATTTGCCTATTTCTAACATCTTGTATCAAAGAATTTCTGTTTAGACCATATTTTTGTATGTCTTTATCATTTAAGTTTAATAAATATTCATCTAACATTCTTTCCATACATTGTGGTGCAATTTCACCAAAGATTTTTCTTGCTTCAGTATCTCCATTTTCTAGGTCAAAAGTATGGGTGACTTCATGAACAATACTATATAAATCTCTTAAATCACCTCTTCTAGGGCAATATACTTCACTAAAATTACTAACTTCTGCTTCTCTTGGATTGCCTTTATTATCTAATGAATTTCCGTATTTTTCAAAAATAAATTTAAATTTACTAGACTTACCTTCTATTACTTGAATAGCATTGTTAGATAATTCTGTTCCTAAATTTGAAAAAAATTGCTTTGCTAGTTCAATAGTTTGCATTTCAGATAATCTACTAACTAATGGCATATTGTATATACTTTTTTCATTTCCTAATTTTTTACCATAAAAAGTATCTAACCTTGTTATATTAATACCATTATCAATATCTTTTTCAAAATCTCTAACAATGCCACTACTTGTAAATTCTTGTAGTATTGTTTCGAATCGAGATGGTGGAAGAACTTTTTGGCTATTAGAGCTTCTATTAAATATGTTATTTATTAATTTTAAAATAGTATCTTTTATTTTAAACATTTAAAACCTCTTTCTAATAAATATCTATATAATAATTATTAGTCCTATTACTTATTTTGACCTATATTTTAATTCTTGACCAATATTAACTCCAAAATCTACCCATACTACTTGAGCTTCCTAAAGGTAAAATTCTATATTATAATAGCACATATTTATATATTTTTCTACACGAATTTATATATTTGCAAAACTTTTTATTTCAAGAAAACTTAATGAAAAATCAATGAAAAATGAGAAATTCAACTTATATTACCGTAATTATTGGTGTTGCATTTTATAAGAAAAAAGATAACAAATTGAATGAAACTTTAAAATAAGAATGGGATAAAAATCAAAAGAAGAAAAAGAAGATTATAAAATTGGTGCAATAAATTCTTTAAGGGTTATTATAAAAAACAATGAGGGTCAATGATATAGAAATAATTGTTGACCCTCATCGTTTTTTAGTCGTCGCAGATATGGATTGCTGTCCCTTCAATCATATTTCGGATTTTTAATTCGTTATCCAAGTGCATAAGGTACACATCTACGCCTTTTTGAGTTAGTTTGTTCAAAAGAGGTAAGTTATCCTCCAATTTAAGATGGACTCCTCCAGCAACAGAAGCATCAGTAAACAGTTGTGAACCCTCATCGAGATACTGGATGAATGGTTCAAGAGATTTTGTATCACCAGTATATACAATATGTGCTCCATTGATTTTTGCTGAAAATCCATAGCAATCGAGTTCATCTCCGACATGATCTGTTGGAATAAATGTTACGAAATCATTTTTCCTTGTATATCTCTCTGCTGGAAAGCCAGGTATTTGACAATATCTCTCAACTCCAGTAATTGTAAGATACTTATCAATTTCAGAGCATGCGGTAATGATATTTATAGGTGTTTTTAGTGCAAAATAGCTATAAAGAGCTAATTGACTAAGAGAACCTACATGATCACCATGCATGTGAGTGATGATTACATCAATTCCAGAGATTCCTGCAAGGAGGTTATTCTCTTGTAATTGTGTCATTACTGTTTGACCACAGTCAATCAACAGTAGCCGGTTATTGATAATAGTATAGGCTGATGTATTTTTCTTTCCAAAACCACTATCTTTACCTAAAAAAACAATTTGTTTCTTCATGTTTTGACTTACCTTTCATAAATTAGTTGTTAATGGGTTATCAATATTGTATAAACTAACTCCTTTCTAATATGCTAATTAGCACAGTTATTAAATAGTACAACACTATTAAAATCATTTTATCATATTTTACATAAAAAAGCTAGAAAAATACTTGATTGAAGAAAAAAAGTGAATATCATATCGCATATATAAGTCGATTTAGTTGACTTAATTTTTTTCCTTAAGTTATTGACATTGTGTTTTACACGTGGTTATGATTATTTTCTAAATATTGTTTTCTAAACTTAATATATATAAATAAGGTCAAATATCCAATTATTGCAAGTAGAAATGTGATTTTTATTGAGTTGGAACTTTCTGGAAAAACTGTATAAGATATTATTGGAAGTGTTGCAGTAACAATTCCTTCTATAAATCTTTCATATGTAACATAAGAAGTTTTATAGGATTCTTTTGAATATTCATATATAGCTATATGATCAAACATCTCATAAGCACTATTTCCAAAACCAAGTAAAATATATATTACTGGCAAACATAAGATTAATATATTATTATTAAATGTAAATAATAATATAAAAACAAAAATGTATATAATACTCATAGGTGCTAATACTTTATCCCAATTCCTATCTTGAGACTTAGTTGCCCAGAATTTACTAAATAATGCTTCTGAAAAATTAATTAAAATATTTAAAATACTATAATATATGTAATCAATGTTCAAGTATCTTAATAAAAATACATTTAAATACATTATACCAATTCCATAAGCAAATCTGTTTAAAGCACATATAATAAGAATTTTTCTAAAAGATTTATCATTTGCAGGTTTTATTATAGTTTCTCTAACCGTTATATTTTTCTCTTCGATTGGAGGTTTATATGTAGTTATTCTAATAAAAATATCAATGAAAGAAATCAGGAACACGATTAAAAATAAAATCATAAAACCATATAATTCATACCCATTTGAAGTAAATGTATCTAATACAACTCCCATTATTAAACTAAATCCCATAACTAGTGTGTTTTTATAAATATTTCTTGTTGAGGCGAATTTAGTTCTATCATCTTTTTTTACTAAAGTCATTCTCCAATTTACGAATGTTATATATCCTAGTTCTCCAGTTACAGCATAGATTGAAGCAAATATAAAAAACAAGAAAGTTCTAGTACAAGTATCATCAGTCAAAAAAGGTATAAATGCAAAACATACAGAAGATAATCTATAAATACTATAATTTGTTAATACAACTGATTTAGATTGACCAATTTTTGAAAATAAAGGTGCTGCAAATATTTGTAATATATTTGTTATTGTATCTAATACTGCATAAATACCTATAGCAAAATTTGATAGTCCAAGATAGACGGCAAAAGCAGTGATAAATGAATTACTTGCAATTTTATTATTGGCCGTATCTAAAACAGATGACACTAAATATTTTTTATATTCCTTTTTATAATTCATTCAAAACCTCCTTTATAATTTATCGATAAATTGTATTTGGATAATATTTGAAATTCATATATTCTTTTATACAATATTAATTTTCATATTTATGACCTTAATAATTAAAATTTTGTATTGTGTTATATACTACATCGTTAAACTATATAAAAATTATACAATAAAATGTTTTTTATTTCCATACTTTCTTGAAAATATATAATAAAATGATTGACTAACTTACACAAATTATTAATAATTTGTGTAAGTGGATTGATTTATGTAAAAAAATATTATATAATTAAATTAGTAACATTAACATTTGTTGCACCTTTGAAAATGTAAATTTTCGGAGGTGCAAACCTCCGAACAACTAAAAGGAGGATTTATTATGATAAAACGGTCTTTTGGAATTTATTGCCTAATTTGTTTAGCATTAGGAATGGCAACATGTGAGTTTTGGATACTGGCTATACAGAATGCTAGCATAGGGTATGGAATATCAGCTATAATAGTAACTATAGCTACTATATTGAATATTCTATGTGGAACTGACAAAAAGTAACGTTTTAAGCATAGGGGCACAGCAATAAATAGCTGTGTCCTATGTTATTTCCCTAAAAAAATTTATAAAATTATTGTAATTTATTAAAAATATGATATTTATATTTAATAGAAGTAATATCTAATAGAACTACATTTAAAACATTAGCTTATTTTAATGATTTTTTACATAATTTAATTGAAATTCAATAAGAACTCATATATAATAATTTCAGAAAAAGGATTTAGTTCTGAATCTGTTGTTTAACTTCTTTTGATGGATTGTGCTGTATAATTAGTGTTGTTAAAAGAGAGAAATAAAAAATTGAGAGGACAAAATAAATATGGGAAAGGGTAAAAAAATATTAATAATAATATCTATAATATTGATTTTAGTATTCATTATTAGTGAAATTCTTATTAATATGTATATAAATAATGTGAATATGGATTTAAACGAATTTCAAAATAGTGAACAATATTCTTCTGGTTCTTATGCAGGTTGGGGTTATTTATTTACTATAGTGATTTTGCATGGAATACAAATGTTTGGGGCAATAATAATATTTATAATAATATTATCAATTTGGATTGTTTATGCTATAATTTTTTTCTATAAGAAAAGAAAGAACAAAAATGTTATTAAAGAATAAACACAGAATATTTATATGAAAAGGAGTATCTAATGGAATTAGTTGATATTGTGGATGAAAATAATAAATTAACAGGACAAATTGAAGAAAGATGGGTAGCATACAATAAAGGTTTATGGAGAAGGACAGTTTCTTGTTGGATAATGAATGAAAAAGGAGAGATACTTTTACAAAAAAGAACTGCTAATAAAAAGAAAAATCCAAATAAATGGGCCAAAACTGGAGGGCAAGTTGAGAGTGGAGAAACTGTAGAAGAAGCAATATTTAGAGAAGTAAAAGAGGAATTAGGAATAGAAATTTCTAAAAAGCAGATTAAAATAATTGATATTCATAAAAGTAATGATAAAAATAAACGTTTTGCATATAATTTTATTTTTATAGTAAATCATAAAATTGATGATTATATATTGCAAAAAGAAGAAGTTGCAGAAGTCAAGTATGTTACTATTGAAGAGATAGAACAAGTAAGGGAGAATAATGACTTAAATTATACTTTTTGTAATTGGAGTAATGAAGATTTTGGTAGGGAAATAAATTTATTAAAAAATAAAAGAAAAGAAATTTATAATGGAAGAATTTTGGGAGATTAAATATGAAATTAGGTATAATAACAGATATTCATAGTAATAAGCAAGCACTAAAAGCAGTATTAGAAAAATTTGATGAAATAAATATTGATAAAATAATATGTTGTGGAGACATAATAGGCATAGGACCAAATCCAGAAGAAGTAATACAAATGTTAATGGAAAGAAAAGATATTTTAATAGCTGTAAGAGGAAATCATGAAAAATATTTAATTGCTGGTTTACCAAAAGAAATTCATGATGATAAGAGGAAAATGAGTTTAGAAGAAATTAGAAATCATGAATGGAATCATAGCAGATTAAGTGAAGAGTCAAAAAAATTTATAGAAGAATTGCCAATAGAAAAAAATATTGAAATAGAAAAAAAGAAAATATATATAATACATTATCCGAATAATAAAGATGGAACGTATAAAAAACATATTAAAAATCCTACTATTATTGAAAGTCAAGATATGTTTGAAGAAATAGATGCGGATATATTTTTATATGGACATACACATACGGTTAGTGTAAATAATAATGAGAATAAATGGTATGTAAATCCTGGTTCTTTGGGGTGTCCTATGGATAGTTGTATAGCTAATGCTGGAGTATTAAGTATTTGCAATGAGAAAATAGATTTTCAATGTTTAAATATTAAATATGATGTTGAAAAAACTAAAGAAGAGATAAATAATATAAAATTTCCAATGTGTGAAAAAATATTAAAAATATTTTATGGAAATGATTAAAAATCAAAATATGGATATCTTACTAGCCGAATTTAGAGAAAAAAGTGCATTTCCATATTTAATTGATTTAATAAATAAAGGTGAAGAATATGTTGAATATATAATAGGTAATGATTATCTAAAGATGAAACCTGAATGGGTAGGGGATATATAGAAATGGTAGACTGATACTTTGATAAAAGAGATAAGAAACATTATAATTTAAAAAATGCAAAGGAAATATTAAAATATATGCTACAAAAATGAATAGAGAAAAATAATAGATTTAATGTTACTGAATAATGGGGTTGACTGAATTCAAGGTTTACAAAATGCAGAAAATGTGGTATTATAAAAATAATGGCAATAGCCATTTGAAACCGTTATAAAATCATCACTTAAGTAAGGAGGTATAAACTATGAGACGGTATGAAAAATTTGTGCTTGAGGCAGAAAAGGGTATAACCTTTGAAGTCTCAGAGGGAACAAGTGGAGAGTTAATTATCAGAGCTCTGAACATTGCTACAGCCAATGTCTACTCTACAAACTATGTAAATCCTCCAATTCTAGAAGGATATAAGCATGTCTGTGGAGAATGGAACAATGGATTTGTAATTGAAAGATGTTCAGATGGAAGTCAGTTTGTATGGATTCCTGTTGGAAGTCTCGACTCTAATGGAACACTTGGGGGAGAAAATTTTTCGGAGAAATTCGGCAGACGAAATTACATGAACAATGAATTTTCGGATGATGGATTCAATGAAGCTTTAAATGGTGAACTGCTTGAACAACTTGAAAGTGTCAAAAAATATGGGGGATTTTATATTTCTCGTTATAACATTTCCAAGAGTTCAGCAGGAAAACCGCAATCGGTAAAAGGAGTTATGCCGTGGGTAAACATCAGTTTTAATGATGCCAAGGAGATTGCATCCACTATCGAAGACAATGAAGCAGTTAAAAGTCATCTGACTTTTGGTGCAGAATATGATTCGGTATTGGAATGGTTTATCAAAACGAAAGTTAAAACTCTTGCTGAAATTACAGAGGACTCTACTGAATGGGGCAATCACTGGAATACAGAGAATTCTCCAAGGAAAGTAGTTGAAACAGGAAGCAGAGAAAAATGGTGTGCTAATAACATTTTCGATTTTACAGGTAATGTGGATGAATGGACACAAGAACAGAACAAAAGCTTGTACCGTGTTATCCGCGGTGGCAATTACGACGATGATGGTCGCGATTATCCTGTAGCCGGTCGCGCTTCTTGCAATTCTGTTAACAACTACGACGATACTGGTTTTCGTGCTACGCTTTATATTAAATAGCACTGACCACTGTAAAATTGCTTTAATTGTATCCAAGCATAGACAGAGGGAGAGAACTTTGAAATTTCAGAGTTCCTCCTTCTTTTTTATATATTTTTTAATAGGAGTTGATATAAAGATTTCCAATAATTTATGGCTGGCTTCATTTGGAGAATTTGCAGTTAAGGCTGGTTTAGGCTGTATTTATTCATTTATTATTTCTAATTTTGATATGTAAATTTTATTGTCTTTTTAGAAATTAAATACTGTTAAAAAAGCTTAATAAATTGCTTGAATATTTATAAATCTTATGTTAGAGTATAAATAATATATTATTGTTAAAGATATAGTATTTTTATTATAGAAGTAGAAAGAGGAAGATTTATGAATAAGTATATAGAAAGTTTAAAAAATGAAGAAGTAAGACAATATTTAAAAATATTATCACCAGAATTTCCAGAATGGTTATTAGAATATATTTATACACCAGAAATGCTTAGGCTTGATGGAATAGGTATGGCTTGTGGAACATTATATACAAAGGTATATAATGATAAGTATTATTATTCTACATTAACTCATAGTGTAGCTGTTGCATTAATTATATGGAATTTTACGCATGACAAGAAGCAAACCATATCTGGATTATTTCATGATATAGCAACTCCAGTTTTTAAACATTGCATTGATTTTATGAATGGAGATTCAGAACATCAAGAATCTACAGAAGAAAGAACTGAGCAAATAATTAGAAATTCAAAAGAAATAATGAAGTTATTATCAAGAGATAATATAAAGGTCAAAGAAGTTTCTGACTATCATATATATCCAATAGCAGATAATGATACACCAAGATTAAGTGCAGATCGATTTGAATATACTTTATCTGGAGGACTATATCAAATAAAAATATTTGACATAAAAGATATTGAAAAATATTATAATAATGTGGTGATAGTAAAAAATGAAGATGATGTAGAAGAACTTGCGTTTAGTGATGTAAAAATATGTGAGAGTTTTATATATGATATCTCAAAATTATGGCCTCGTTGGATTGAAGATGAAGATAGATTATGTATGCAATTTATAGCAGATATAATTAAATCTATGAATATAAAAGGTTATATTACGATTGATGATCTATATAGTCTTTCAGAAAATGGAGTAATAGAATTAATAAAAAATTGTGAAGATATTTATATAAAAAATGCATTTAAAAATTTTGAAAATGCTACAAGAGAGTTAGTATATAAAAGTGATTTGCCTAATAAGGAAATTTATTGTACTAGTGTAAAAGGAAAAAAGAGATATATAAATCCATTGGTTAGAACAGAAAATAAAGTTTGTAGAATAAAAGACATTTCTTATATTGCAAATGAAGATATTGATAAATTCTTAAACATGAAATTACATACTTATATTGGTTTTAAATTTGATTTTAAACCATATATTTTTTAAAAAAATTAAAAAAGCTATTATTCAGTAACATATGTATGGATAGGTGTGTGTCTCAAATTGACAATCTGTAATAAATATGTTAAAATTCGCCTAACAGAATATAACTATATTTTGTAACATATTAATACCTAAAGAGGGTGAAAAACATGATGAAAGTAATAGAACTTACAAAGGAAAATGAAGAAAGGTACTTAGATCAAATAGCAGAATTAGAAAAAGTAGTGTTACAAAACATGAAAAAAGAAGGAAGAGAGGGACAATTATTTATAACAGGAAAAGAGGATATTTCTGAATATGTACACTCTAAAGAAAATACGGTAATGGTATCAGTAAATGAAAAAGATAAAGTTGAATCAGTTGCATATATAACACAAGGACAAAAACCATTTACATATAATGATATTACCAAATACTTTAAATATGGAGATAAATATAAAGCATATGTTAGAGCAAAATATCCAAATGCAGAAGAATATAAGAAAAAAATGTTGGAAACATATAAGGTAAAGATTCAGGCATATCAATATGCTAAGAAGAAAATATTAGAAGAACATGCAGAAGTTTCTAATATACATGAATTTTTACAACATGAATTACAAGAAAATAATTTTCATGAAAAGAGTGAATTAAGAGAAAAAATAAATGAATATATGTCAGAATACATAAAAATAAATTTTGATAAAGATATGCAAAAACAATATGAACAGTTCTATTGGACAACAGCAGAAGATATCGCATTAGAATTTGGAAGAGATATAGGAAATATAGATGAACAAATAAAAGAATATGAAGATATATTAAGATATGGAGGATTAACAATATACGAACAACCGGTATTTGATGAAGAAAAATATTATTCTGCTAATACACAAAATGCAATAGAATTAGATACATATATAACTTCTCCCAATAGTAGAAATGCAGGATGTGCCAGAATAATTGTATATGAGGGAATAAAAAAACATATGGAAAAGTTTTTTGCAAATCCTGAAAATAAAAGAATATTTTTATGCTCAACATTACATAGAGATAACTTATCTTCAAAATATGTATCAGAATTTTTTGGATTAAAAGATTGTTTGTATGTAAATCGTAGACAAGGAAGAGATAGAGAAGTTCATATTTGTGATATTCAAAGAGAACAGGCAATGGAATATTTAACACATATGTCAGATAAATTGGCAGTTTTGTATGGATATAATCCAAATCAAAAACATATTTCTAAAGCTACAAAGAAAAAAGTATTACAAGAACAATTAGAATATGAAGAAAAAGAACGAAAAAAACTAGTTGGAGCAAGAGCAACTGATAAAAAGTTTAAAGGAATAAATGTGAAATTTATAGGACAAAAAGAACATAAGATTGCAAAATTAAAACAACAGTTGGAAGAAATAGAATGTGATGAAAAGAGGAATCAAGATGGAAAATAGTAAGTATATATGGCCTATTGTACCCAAATATAAAGTTGCAGAACATGATAAATATGGAATAAGAAAAAATCATTATGTATTATTTAAAGAAAGAGCTCATTCTGGTTTTGATATTACAGCAGATATAGGAACAGAAGTGCATCCGATAATGTCAGGAACTGTATTAATAGCAGAATTTGATGGAACTACAACAGAGGGAATGGATGCTTTTAATGATGGGTATGGAAATAAGGTTGAAATATTAAACGATGATGGAAAAAGAACTGTTTATGGACATTTAAGAGAAATTTTAGTAAAAAAAGGTGATAAGGTTACAACAGAAACAGTGATAGGAAAAACTGGTTCAAGTGGAGGTTCAAGAGTTCCACATCTTCATTTGGAAATAAGAAAAGAAAATACAGAAGAAACTGGTTTAAAATATACAATCAATCCATTGGATGTGTTGCCAGAAATAGATTTTAGCAATTTAAATGAAGAGTTTACATTAGAACCATATGCTTCATTATGGATAAAATTGACTTCAGATGAACCTTGGAATTTTACAAAGGATGATATACCTTATTCTGAGGACAAAAATTATATAAGGTAAAAATATAAAAGTGTACATAAAAATGTTGCAAAAATTACCAGATTGTAGTATAATAAAATAAGAAACTAGTTGATAGAATAATGCGAGGATTATCGCAGAAAAACGGAGGAAAAGAAGAACATGAAGAAGAACAAAAAAGAAAAAATTAAGGCATCACTCAAACGGACAGCAGTAGGAGTGGTTTTGATGGTCATAGCTGTTCTGTATCTTGGAACGGCTATTCACTGGAAAACATGGGCTCCAAATGATGATTGGGGGGTGATCATGGTGATTTCTTTATACGCAGGTGGAATTATACTCCTGTTGTATGGATTTTACTTATTGTCTCCTATGTACATCGGGGTTTTTGTCCACATAATGCTGGACGAGTTCTGCAGAAAAACAAGAGTATCTCGACTAACACAGGAAGAGATAGAAGAGAACGAGGCAGAAGAGAAGATGTTTTTGAGAGAAATCAGGGATATGAAGAAAAAGTATCTCTGGTAGATTAAAGGCGAGGTTCAATGAACCCCGCCTTAATCGGTTATATATAAATTATTTTGCTAATAAAAGTAACCCTTTTTTGATTAAATCTTCAACAGATAATGTTTCTACTGCAAGATGTTCGAAAGCTTTTTCTATATCTTTTTTAGAATAGCCAAGAACCATAAGTCCAGAAATTGCTTCTTGAATATTTTCATTAACTTTTGCAGATTTTATTTTATCTGATTCAATTTTTTCAGAATCTAAATCAGATTGTTCTGATTTAAGTTTATCTTTCAATTCTAAAATAATTCTTTGAGCAGATTTTGTTCCAATTCCAGGAACTTGGGTAAGTAATTTTATATTATTAGATATTACAGCTATTGCAAATTCAGATGGTTCTATACAAGATAACATTACTAATGCACTTTTGGCACCAACACCGCTAACACCTAAAAGTAATTCAAACATTCTAAGTTCTTCTTGGCTTTTGAAACCAAAAATACTAATATCATCTTCTCTAACTCTATAATATGTGTGCACTTTTATAATTTCTCCTATTTCTCCAATAGTATTTATAGAATTTTCAGACATAAAAACTTTATATCCTAATCCACCAACATCTATAACTATATAGTTTTTTGACTTTTGTTCTAAAGAACCTTTTATATATGCTAACATATTCTTCATCCTTTCACTTTTGATATTATAAATATAAAAACAAAAAAAGTCAACAGATAACACAAAAAAATGTTCGAAAAAGTTGTTGACAATTAAGGAAAAACGTTTTATAATCAATCAAGAAAAGGAGAATAAGCATGAATCAAACAGAACCACTAGCATATAGGATGAGACCAAAAACATTAGAAGAATATGAGGGGCAAGAACATGTAATAGGACCGGGAAAAATATTATATAGAACAATAAAAGCAGATAGATTATCAAGTATAATATTATTTGGACCACCTGGTTGTGGTAAAACATCACTTGCAAAAGTAATAAGTGAAACAACAAAATATAAATTTTACAAAATAAATGCAGTAACTGCTGGAGTAGCTGATATAAAAGCAATAGTAGAAGAAACAAAAAACTTTATGATGAACCCTGCTGGAAAAAGTATTTTATTTATTGATGAAATACATAGATTTAATAAATTACAACAAGATGCATTACTTCCATTTGTAGAAAATGGAACAATAATATTAATAGGAGCAACAACAGAAAATCCTTACTTTGAAGTAAATAAAGCATTAATATCAAGATCAATGGTAATAAAATTAAATCCATTAACAGAAGAAAACATATACAATATTCTAAAGCGAGCATTAATAAGCAAAGATGGACTAGGAGAATACAATATAAAAGTAGAAGACAGTACACTAAAAAAAATAGCAGATATTGCAAATGGAGATGTAAGAACAGCATTAAATGGGCTTGAGATAGCAGTATTAACAACTAATATGGGAACAGATGGATATATACATATAACAGACGAAGTTATAAAAAACAGTGTTCAAAACAGAAAAGCAATATTCGACAAAAATGGCGATACACATTATGACAATATAAGTGCATTTATAAAATCAATGAGAGGCTCAGACCCAGATGCAGTATTATTATATTTAGCTAGAGCTTTAAACGGTGGAGAAGATCCAATATTTCTAGCAAGAAGAATAGTTATTTGTGCATCAGAAGATGTAGGGTTAGCAGATCCACAAGCACTTGTAATAGCAACATCTGCAATGCAAGCAGTTCATATGGTTGGAATGCCAGAAGCCAGAATAATACTTGCAGAAGCAGCAGTTTATGTAGCAAATTGTAAAAAATCAAATGCAACATATATGGGAATAAATAAAGCATTAGAAGATGTTGAAAATAAAGATACAGGAGAAATTCCAATGCATATACGTAATGCACCTATTGAAAAAATGAAAGAACTTGGATATAGTGAGGGATATTTATATCCACATAATTTTCCAGGACATTGGGTTAAACAACAATATTTACCAGATAAAATGTTAGGAACAAAGTATTATATAAAAGATGAGAATATAAAATAAAAAAATGGAAAAAATTTTACCAAGAGAGTATATCGATTGGTAAATTTTTTTACTTTAAATCTGATACAGAGAAGGAGAAATCATGTTAAAAAAAATATTAATTGGATTATCAGCTGGAATTATATGTGGACTATTTGGAACTGGAGGAGGAATGATATTAGTACCAGCATTTATATATATGTTAAAGATTGAACCTAAAAAAGCAAGGGCAACATCATTAAGTTGTATGTTAGTAATGGTAATAGCTAGTAGTTTCTTTTATTATAGAAATAATTATATAAATTGGAATGCGGGATTAGTTTGTGCAATAGGTGGAATTATTGGGGGATATATAGGGGCAAAATTATTAAAAAAAGTACCAGACTATATATTAAAAATTGCATTTGTTTTTTTTATTATATATTATTCTTTTAGAATGTTATTTTTAGTTTAAAATTAATAAAAGGAGATTTTGAGATGATACAAATATTAATTGGAATGATTTCTGGTATATTTAGTGGAATTGGTATGGGAGGAGGAACAATATTAATATTTTTATTAACATCAATTACACAAATGGAGCAACATATGGCTCAAGCAACAAACTTAATATATTTTATTCCTACTGCAATTTCAGCAATAATTGTTAATTATAAAAATAAAAATATAGACGTAAAATTGGCTGTATTAATATCAATTTGTGGTGCAATAGGTGCTGTAATTGGTGCAAAAATATCAATAAATACAGATGTACAGAAACTAAGAAAATTATTTGGGATTTTTTTGGCAATAATTGCCATTCATGAAATATATACCTTAATAAAAGAGTATAAATTATATAAAAAAAGCAATACTAAATTTAGTTAAATCAAATATACTAAAATTTGAATTATAAAAAATTTTATAAGGATGAGGTAAAATGAATATGAAATTTGTAAAAGGTTTAGTCGTTGGTGGCTTAATAACTACAAGTGTTTTAATGATGTGGAATGATAATGATATTAATACAAAAAAGATGGCTAAAACAGGAAAAAAATGGGCTAAAAAAGTAGGCATAATGTAGTTGTTTTAAAGCTGTATAATGGAAAAAAGGCTTCATATAGAGGCCTTTTTTCAGTATAAAAAATTAAAATAGATTATTTTGCATCAAGCTCAATGTTTTCTTGGTATTTATCATCACATCTATCACAATGTTTATCACAAGGGTCATGTTCATCTTTATGACCACAATCAATATCAACACCTCTTAGGCATTTAGAATCATTGTGAGTTCTAACGCAAATCTTAACATGTTTTACATCATCTTTCCAAATTTGGATAGCATATTTTTTATCTGGACAAAGAGGTCCAAAAACAAATTCGCCTTCTTTATCTGTAAAAGTATGAGAAACAGGTTTTATTTCTTTTCTACCATATTTAAAATCAACTTCTACTAATTTTACAACAGCATCTCTAACTGGTTCTTTAAAAGTGTCTCTAACAACTCCAAAAATAACATCTCTACGATCATTTGCAAGAGTTATATCTAAATCAAATTGTTTGCCATCAGCAATAAAACCATCTATATCAACTATAGGATGCATATCAGGTTTTTTTTCAATCATTTCCATATTAAAAACTTCCTTTCTTCTGGCATTTGCCAAGATTAATATATAGTATGAAAAAAAATAAAGAAATGAGAATAATTTATAGTATATTTAAAAAAAATATATTATAATAATAAAAGAGGGAGGAAGAAATGAATAATAGTGCAATAGGAATATTTGACTCAGGTGTAGGTGGATTAACAGTTTATAAAGAGATAAGAAAAAAAATGCCAAAAGAAAGTATTATATATTTAGGAGATACAGAAAACTTTCCATATGGGAATAAAGAAAAAGAAGAAATTATTGAAATTGCAATAAAAAATGTAGAAACATTAATAAAAAAACAAGTGAAAGCTATTATAATAGCTTGTGGAACTGCAACAAGTCAAGCAATAGATGTATTAAAAGGAAGATTTGATATACCAATAATAGGTGTTATAGAACCAACAGTACAATATGTAAAAGAAAAAAATTATAAGAAAATAGGAATTATTGCAACAGAGGGAACAATAAAAAGTAAGGCATGGGAAAGAAAATTAAAAGAAAATAATTCAGATATTGCAATAATAAGCAAAGCATGTCCAATGCTTGCAGAGATTGCAGAAGAGGGAAAAGCACAAAGCAAAGAGGGAAGAAAAATAATAAAAGAATATATGAAACCATTTAAAGAAAAAAATATAGATAAGATAATTTTAGGTTGTACACATTATCCAATTTACGAAAAAATAATAAGGGAAGAATTAAAGTATGAAGTTGAACTTATAAATACAGGAGTTATGGTTGCTGAATATTTAGAAAATTATTTGAGTATAAACAATTTGAAAAGTAATAAATTTGATAAAGAAGAGAAGATATATTTAACAAAGCCGGAAAAAGAGTTTGAAATTATTGCAAAAAATATTATGAATGAAGAAATTAATATAGAAAAAATAAATTAAAAAATGGCTTAAAACCTTGACTTATAAAGATTTTACATATATAATATCACTAATATTTAGTAGGAGGACAGGACATAACAATGGAAAAAAATATGTTTTCAATTAATGAAAATGAATATACACAAATGACAGACGAAAAATTAATAGAAAATATAAAAAATGATGATAAAGTAGCATTAGATTGCTTAATGAAAAGATACAATGATATTGTAAATATGAAAGCAAATAAATTTTTTATAATAGGAGCAGAAAAAGAGGATATAGTACAAGAAGGACTTATTGGGTTATACAAAGCAGTTAAATCATTTGATACTCAAAAACAGAACTCATTTAAAACATTTGCCAATATGTGTATAGAAAGACAACTAATAACAGCAGTTAAAAATTCTAACAGGCAAAAACACATCCCATTAAACTCATCAGTATCTTTAAATGCTGCAGCATATGATGATAATGAAGATATGGATAAAATAGACATCTTAGATATAAAGGCATTAGATGATCCATCTGATATAATTGCAGACAGAGAGTATTTTAAAAACATGGAAAATAAAATAAAAGAAAATTTAAGTGATTTTGAATTACAAGTTTTGCATGAATATGAAAAAGGTAAAACATATGCAAGTATTGCAACTAAACTAAATACAAAAGTTAAATCTGTTGACACCGCAATACAAAGAATTAGAAAAAAGGCAAATAAGATAAAAGAAAATATAGGATAAAAAAATAGTATTACAAATAGTGAACTTTTAAATAAAGTTCATTATTTTTTTGCATATGAATGTTGAAAATGGAAGAAAAATGATGAAAAAACTTGAAAAAAATATTTCTTTATTTTATAATAAAATAAAGAAGTATGTTTTTGGGTAAAGGGGAGATAGTTATGCATAAATTAAGGAGTTTTTTTTATAAAAATAAGTATAAAATTTTTAAAATATTAGGAATTTTAATATTTATTATTATTTTAATACAGTTATTAAATTTTTTTGCGGGAAGAGATAATAATGTGAGTAATATAAAACAAAATATAACGGAACTCAATGAAGATAATAAAGGATTAGTATCTGATAAATCAGCTGTAACAGGTCAAAGTATAGAAAAAGAAACTTTAAAAAATTCAACAGATATTATTAATGAATTCATGACTTATTGTAATCAACATGATATAGAAAAAGCTTATAGTTTGTTGACAGATGAATGTAAAAATGAAATGTATAGAAATGTAAATAGTTTTGAACAATCTTATTATAAGAATGTTTTTAATGGAGAAAAAAGGAATTATACTATAGAAAATTGGGTTGGAGATATATATAGAGTTAATATAACTGGAGATTTATTAGCGACTGGAAAAAATGATAATGGTTATTCAAAGCAAGACTATATAACAATAAAAGAAGTTGACAATGAATACAAATTAAACATTAATAATTATATTGGGTATTCCAAGATAGATAAGATAACTGCAGATGATAATATAAGTGTAGAGGTTATTAGCAAAAATACATATAAAGATTATGAAGAATATACTATAAAAGTAACAAATAAAACAAATGACATTATGCAGTTAGATAATATAAGTAATACAAAAACACTATATTTAGAAGATAGTAATGAAAATCAATATTCATATTATAATCATGAATTAACAACATCAATTTTGACAGTACAATCAGGTCAGACTAAAGAATTAACTATAAAATTTTATAATACATATATATCAACAAAAAATATAGAATATATGGTATTTTCAAATATTATATTAAAAAATGGACAATTAAGTGAAAAAATAGAGTTTAAAGCAAATGTATAAAGAAATGGAAAAGAGGTGTTGATATGGGGGAAAATATAAAACAAATTGTAAAAGGAATTTTAAAAAGAATTTTAAAAAGAGCAATTTTAGGTGTAGTAATTATATTATCGATTGTTATACTTTTAGCAAGTGCATCATATATAATGACTTTAGACGATGCTAAAAAGGAAGAGAAAAAGAGTAGTACACCATATAGTGCTTCAACTTACACTAATGGAATTAGTGTAGAAAAAGATGGAAAATTGAAAAGTAGTACTACGGTTAATGAGTTATGGGAAGAGATGGAATATAAGGGAAGCAGAGTTGGAAAATATTTAGATTCTCCTAAAGAATTAGCGAGATTAATGAAGGCGGAGATAGTTACGAAATATCCAGATACAAGAAAAAATCCAGATGAAAAGATTAAATGGCAGGATATAGTTGATAATGAAGATGAATTACAAGGAATTATAAAATTTAAGAGAGCGGGTTCAGAAGGGAATACACCCGAAACTATGACATATGTTGATCCAGAAACTTTTCAAGGTTATATAGATGAATATAATGGAACTGGAAGTGAAACTGCTAAGAAAAATGCATTAACACATTTTACTTTAAGAAAAGCAGCAATTTCAAATTCTAGAAGTACTATTAAAGGTAGCTCTGGAAATGCAGTAGATGAATCTAAATTGTATTTTATAGGTGATTCATGGATAGTAGGTCTACAAAGTTCAGGAATTGCAAAAACATCATATTTTTATGGACAAACAGGAAAACATGCTGGAAGTCCTGAAATGGATATTTCAAATATACCTGAAAGAAGTGATGCAAGTGCTATAGTTTTATATTTAGGAGTAAATGATCCAAGCACATCTTCAAAAATGAATAATTTAATAGATAAGTTGGTGAGTAAATATTCAGGAAAACCTATATATGTATTAGAAGTATCACCTGTTAATCCAGACAAATATAAAGGAGCTGTAACAAATGATCAGATAAAACAATATAATGAAGCTGTAAAAAAACATTGTGATGAGACTGAAAATGTGGTGTTTTTGTCAGTTGCTTCAAATGTAACTGATAATAATGGAAAGTTAACAAACACTAATGATGGTCTACATTTAAATAATTATAAAGATTGGTATGATGGAATAATATCTGAAATTAAAACTAACAGTGTTTATACTGACGAGGAAGAAGATAGCGAGGAAGAAGTTGTATCTGATAATGAAGATGAAGTATCTAAAGATCAGGAAGAAACAAAATCAGATAGTAATGATGATTCTGACGATTCTGATGATAGTGATGATGTAGAAAAGGCAGTAGAAATTACTGAAGAAGGAGACGGGTATCATAAAAAATATGTATCATCAGCAGGTATAACATATACATGTTATAAACAATATGAAGGTAGTTATTCTACTCAACCTTATTGGGATGGAACAATAGCGAGTGATGGTTGTGGACCAACATCAGTAGCAATATTAACTAGTGGTTTAAGAGATTCTACAATAACGCCAGCTGATACAGCAGCTGATATGAAAGCAAAATATCGGATATACAAGTTATTTAAATTTAAAAGGTGAAATGGAATCATTAGGTATGAGTGCAAAGGTTGAAATGGGACCAACAGCAGAAATGATACAAAACTATTTGCTTGAAGGAAAAGTAATGTTAGTTTCTGTTAATTCGAATACAATATTTACATCAAATAGTCATATTATGGCTATTGTAGATATAAATACAGAAGGACAGATATATATTTGTAATCCAAGTAGTAGAACAAATGATGGATGGTTTGATGTAAGCGAAGTATTAAAAGGATGTGATTATATAGTCGTAACAGACGCAGGGGCTTCAGGAGTAGCAAATATAGCAAATAGTAATACTACATATGGATATGTTGCTGTAGTGGCTACATGGAATCAAACAGAAACAAAACTTACTTCTAATGATCCAGAAGTACAAGGTTATGATAATACTAAATATTCTATGACGACAACAACAGTAAATTATCAAGAAATGGTAGATATATATACAATGCCTTTTGATTTACTATGGTCATTATTGGTAGTAGGAGAAGAAAAAGATTTTGTATTTGAACTAGCCGATTTAGTGTATAATAGTGATATACAAATTACAATATATGATAATCTGACAATAAATACAGATATTGATGAATGGGATTATACAAAACAATGTAAAACTCAAGCTGATATTGCTATTGTTGGAACTTCTGGACAATATAGTGCGTCGAGAAGTGAAAAAGATCATGAACATGAAGAAATAGTAGATACATATAAAACTACAAAAACAGTAATTACGCAAACAAATACAATAAATCAGGTAGTAACTAAAGCAAATACATGGTTTGTTGATTATACGAATGATTATACGTATGAGTCAACAACAAATACGCCTGATAATGGGGATACGATTTCTCATGATGATGAAGATTATCCATCAGAACCTAATAGTACAGGAACTACCTATTCATGTGAGCATACAGAACAGTTTAAACAGGAAATAATTGATGAAATTACAGAAAAGGCTTCAAATGGTAATACAGCTTCATCTTCTGCGGCAGCATCTGGTGATGATTTTGATTCATCATCAATAAGGTTTTTGGAAACATATGCGGTAAGATATTACTATAAATATATAAATATTTCAGAAGTAGTTACAAATGGAATAGATACAAAGAAATATATAGAAGGAACACCTGTTATAAAAGAAAAAACAGATGCAAGTACAGATGATGATGGTAATCCAAAAGAATTAAATTTTGTATCAATATATAAAAAAGGAAGTCATGTACAAACAAGAAAAAATATAGCTTCTGTATCTTCATGGTTATTTGAAATTTTAGAAAAAAATAATAGTACAGTAGGTAAGTTAGACTTAATAAAATATTTATTATACAAGGCAACAGATGTTGATTATGGAATAACAGAATTAGATTTTAGTCAATTTGATGCAAGCAAATTTAATTCTGTTGTAGATATATATGGAAGTAATTTTGAAGAAAAAATATGGTTTGCACTATTAGATGCGGGTTACAGCAAATATGCAGCTGCTGGGGCATTAGGAAATTTTTATTGTGAATCAGGTGTAATTGCATGTAGAGTACAGGGAGATTATTCATCAAATTATACAAATAGCCAACAATATACAGCAAATGTAGATTCTGGTGCTATTAGCAGAAACGATTTTATCCATAACGGACCTCGGAGGAGGAGGATATGGATTAGGTCAATGGACATGGTATTCAAGAAAAGAAGGATTGTATGATTTAGCAAAAAGTCAAAATGCTAGCATTGGAGATGAAGAAATACAAATTAAATGGTTATTAACAGAACTAAGTCAAGGTGGATATTCGAGATGGATTAATGCAGGAAGTGTTTCAGAAGCAAGCAATGCATTTTGTGATATATTTGAAAATCCAGCGGTTAAAAATTATTCTGAAAGAGCATCACATGCTCAAAGATATTATGATAAATTTGCAAATCAAACGAAACCATCAACGAGTAGTAAAAGCAAAAAAATTGTAAGTATTGCTGAAAGTAAGTTAGGATGTGCGTATGTATATGGAGCAACTGGTCCAAATACTTTTGACTGTTCTGGGTTTGTACAATGGGTATATAAACAAAATGGAATATCATTACCACGTGCAACTGGTGGTTATCTAAAATACATTGGAACTGAACATGAGGTTTCATGGAATGATGCACAGCCAGGTGATATAGTATGGATACATAACTCATCAAATCAGCATATGGGAATATATCTAGGAAATGATAAATATATACATTCACCAACAACAGGAGATGTTGTTAAAATATCACAAGGTGCAAAAGGGGCTTTTGCGAGAGTATTTAGATTTACTAAATAGGAGATTAAAAATATGAAGAATATAAAAAAAATGATAATAGTATTATTAATTATAATTTTATTAATAATTCTATCAATATTTTCAATATCAATAATGAGTTTAAAAAATGACAAAAATAAGGCAAATGAAGAAATAAAAGAACAAGAAAATCTTCAAAAAATGGTAGCTGATAATGAATCAAATATAATAAAAAAGATAGAAACAGAAGCAGAATTTTTTAATGTTTCAAAGTGTATAGATAATTATAAAACATGTTCAAATTATTTATATTATGCAGATTTATATGGTGAAGTTCCAGAAAATGAGAAAAATAATTTAGAATTAAAAAAGAAACAGCTATTAAATATAATGCCGGAATTTGTAATACAAAAATTAGACTTAAATGCTAATAATATATATAAAAAAATAGGACTTCCAAATAAAATTATTAGAATAGATAGTGTATATGTTTCAACACAAAAAATTAAATCAGATGATGATATAGATAATATAAATGTTAAAGCATATATAGCAAATGGAGTTTTTATTGACAGAGAAAGTTATCAAAAAGAACAATTTTCTATTGTTGTTTTAATGGATACTAAAAATGATACATTTTTGATTGTACCTCAAAAATATATAGAACAAGAAAACATAGAATTAAACGAAGGGAAAAATTTAGTTTTATATGAAAAAGGTTCAATTGAAAATAAAGAATATAATACATACAAAGAAACAATGGAAACAGAAGAAGAAATGAGCAAAGAGTATATTAATAGATTTAGAATGAATTTAACAAATGATCCAACATATATTTATAATAGTTTAGATGAGGAATATAGAAATAAAAGGTTTGAAACATATCAGAATTTTATAGAATATATAAATAGTAATAAAGATGAATTAGATAAGATAAAATTAAAAAGTTATCTTGTTAATCATAATGATAATAATACAGAATATGTATGTAAGGATCAGTATGAAAATTTATATATTTTTGAACAAACTTCACCTTTAGATTTTTCATTGAAATTAGATACATATACAATAGCAACAGAAAAATTTAAAGAAACATATAACAGTTCAAAAGACACATATAAATGTCAAATGAATATTGATGAATTCTTCCAAATGATAAACAGACAAGATTATAAAACATCATATGAATGTTTAGCACAAAGTTATAAAGAAAATTATTTCAAAACACAAAAAAGTTTTGAGAATTATGTAAAAAGCAATTTCTTTACATATAATAAAGTATCATATGAGAATGTAGAGCAAAAAGGAGATAAACTATATGTGTTTACTATAAAATTAACAGATTTAACAGAAGAAAATACAGAAACAAAGGAAGTTACAATAGTTATGCAATTAAATGAAGATTTGAATTTTGAAATGTCATTTAGTATGTAAAAAAGAAATAGCCAATTGATATAAAATATCAGTTGGTTATTTTTTGCTCACAATTGTCATTTTACTCAAATCTTATGTTTTAAGTATTTCTATATAATAATTTAAAATAAATTATTGTGCAGTAACTAGTTGAAAATAAAAATTCAAAATAAATATTGATATTAATAAAAAAAATTGTTATAATATACAAGATATCAAAAGATGGAGATGAAAAAATGAAAAAAAAGGAAAAAATTGAAGAAATTGAAGAGATACCAAAGGCATTAAGAAAAGATGGAGAAGAAAAAGAAAAAAAGAAAAAAAGAAGCTGGAAGAAGATACTATTAGTATTAATAATATTAGCAATAATAGGAATATCATCAGGAGGATTTTTACTATATGGACCTTATAACGGATTTAGAGAATGGTTAATAACAACTGCAATGACAACAATGACACATCAGTATTTAGCTACATGGTTTTATGATGATGAAACAATACAAGAAGTATTAGCTAAAAATAAAGTAGAAGAAACAGATGAAATAACAAATACAAATACTATAATAGTAAATCAAGCATCAAGTAAAAAAGAATATGCAAATGAATATGAAAAAGCAGTATTAGAAAAAGATCCAAATAATGATGATTATAAAATAATAGAAATAGAAGGAAAAGGATATAGTGGATATTTAGCAGTAATATATGATCCATCAAGAATAAAAACTGTATATACAAAAAAACTAGGAACAAGTGGACAATATTTAACTCAAATGGCAAAAGATAATGACGCATTAATTGCTATAAATGGAGGAGGATTTGAAGATCCTAATTTTAATAGCAATGGAGCAAACCCATTAGGAATAACATATTCTGGAGGAAAGCTAATAACATCAAAAACATGGAATGGTTCAGGAGGATTAATTGGATTCACACAAGACAACAAACTTGTATTAGGAAAAATGACAGTAAAACAATCACAAGAAATGAAAATAAGAGATGGAGTAACATTTGGACCATTCTTAATAGTAAATGGGAAACCATCTAAAGTATTAGGAAATGGTGGATGGGGAACAGCACCACGTACTGCAATAGGACAAAGACAAGATGGAATAGTATTATTTTTAGTAATAGATGGAAGAACGGTATCAAAGCCAGGAGCTGATATGAATGACTTAATAGAAATAATGCAAAGATATGGAGCATATAATGCAACAAACTTAGATGGAGGAACATCAAGTGTAATGGTAGTAGATGGAAAAATAATAAATGACCCAGTAGATAGCTCTGGAGCCCATAGAACAAGATTTATATCAACAGGATTTATACTAACAAAAAAATAATACAAAGTATTGAAAGGAGAAATTATGGGATTTATAGTAGCTGTTGATGGAACAGCAGGAAGCGGAAAAGGAACAGTAACAAAAATAATTGCAGAAAGACTAAATTTGGTAAGCATTGATACAGGAGCAATGTATAGATGTGTAGCATTAGAATGTATAAGGAAGAAAATAAATTATACAGAAATAGAAAAAATAAAAACAGTTTTAGAAAATATAAACATTGAATTAAGAAAAGAAAATGGAAATCAACTAGTATTTTTGAATGGAGAAAATGTTACAAAAGATATTAGAACAACAGAGGTCGACGATCAAGTAGCAAAATTTGCAGCAATAAAAGAAGTAAGAGACAAAGTAACACCAATGGAAAGAAAAATGGGAGAAAAAAATGATATAATAATGGAAGGTAGAGACATAGGTACAGTTGTATTTCCAAATGCAGATGTAAAAATATTTCTTGACTGTTCTGTAGAAGAAAGAGCAATGAGAAGATATAAGCAAAATTTAGAAAAAGGAATAAAAACAACGTATGAAGAAGTTTTAGAGGGAATAAAAGAAAGACACAAATTAGAAACAGAAAGAAAAATTGCACCATTAATAAAAGCAGAAGATGCAATATATATAGATTCAACAAAAATGACAATAGAAGAAGAAGCAGAAGAAGTTATAAAAATAATAAAATCAAAAAGAGAAGAAAACAAATAGCAAAATTCTACAAATCTTCAAAAATACAGGGGGTCAGAAAAAATAAATGAAAGAAGAATTTTTAAAAATATTAAAAACAGTAAATAGAGAAGGAATAGATGACTTTATAAAATTTCTAGAAAATACAGATTTTTTTACAGCACCTGCAAGTACAAGATTCCATGGAAATTACGCAGGTGGACTTGTAGAACATAGTATGAAAGTATATGAGATATTAGTAGAAAAAGTAAAAAATGCTCCAATAAAATTAGATATATCTGAAGATACACTAAAAATAGTAGCATTATTACATGATGTATGTAAAGCAAACTTCTATAAAATAGATTACAGAAATGCAAAAAATGCATTAGGAGTTTGGGAAAAAGTGCCATATTATACAGTAGATGATACAATACCATATGGTCATGGAGAAAAATCAGTTATGATGATTACAGAATATATGAAATTAACTAGTGAAGAAAAATATGCAATTCGTTGGCATATGGGATTTACAGAGCCAAAAGAACAATATGGAACAATAGGAATAGCCTATACTAAATATCCATTAGCATTACTTATGTTTGAAGCAGATTTAGAAGCAACATACTTTTTTGATACATAGAAAAAGAAGGAAAACAATAAAAATGTTTTCCTTCTTTTAACGCATTAAATTTTTAGACCCATTTTATAGCTAAAACGGTCATTTTTTTGTCCGTATTATTTTCGAGCTCATGAGAATCTCCTTTAATACAGACTTCCACTCTACCTGTATCTACAAAAACATATTTTTCATTATCAAAAGTATGTTTATGCTTCTTGATTTTAGAGTTCGGCTCTAACTCAAGAATTGATACAGAGTAAAGATCGCGCTGAAACAGCAATGCGCGTCTCACAATACCCCGTTCAACGAACGAGGACTCAAGAGGTGAAAAATTTACGTATGTTGTCATTAAGATACCTCCTTAAATTTGATAATGGTATTATAACATAAATTTATATAATAGTCAAAAAATATTGCCAAATAATAAAAAATAAGATATAATAATGAGCCAGACAAAGGAGTCAAATATGTTAGTAAATGAAGAAATAATAAATGAGTTGTACTTTGATGCAGGAAATCAAAGAGTACAAAAAGCAAGATTGTATGTAAAAACAGGAAAAGTAAATATAGAAAAAATCAATTATAATGATAAAAATGATTTTGACATAACAGGACATGTAATAGGACAAGATATATATAGAACACATATAAGTGTAGAAGAGGGAGAAGTAATAGATGTAACATGTGAATGTCCGGATTATCAACAAAGATATGCTGCATGTAAACACATAGTAGCAACAATGATGGAATTTGCTAGCAATAGTGATTATGAAAAGATAATAAATGGTTCAAATGTAGCAAATTTAAATAAAACATTAAGAACAGATTCAAAATATAGAAATTTTAAGCAAATTGTAAATGAATTTTATTCAGATGAAATGAGAGAAATAGAATTATCAAATGAAAAAGAAGAAATAGGAGAAAAAATAAAAATAGAACCCAAATTTATTTATGACAGATATGCAAATAATTTAAGGGTAGAATTTAAAATTGGAAATAAAAGAATGTATAAACTAAAAAACCTAACAGAATTTTATGATAGAATGATGACATCAGAAAAATATAAATATGGAAATAAATTAGAATTTATACATGAAAAAGAAGTATTTGAAGAAGAGTCACAAAAAATTTTAGAATTTATACTAAAACATTCAGAAATAATAAGATTTGTAAATTCAAATGCCAATTCAAATTATAGATATTATGGAAAAGCAATAAATGAGGGATATATATTATTAAATAACAGTGGAATTGACGAAATATTTGAAATATTAAAAGAAAAAAGGATATCTTTTCAAAAAGAATATAATGAAGAAGAAATAGAATTCAAAGATGAAAATCCAGATTTACACTTTATCATGAAGAAAAAAGGAAAAGAAGAATATGAGATAACATTAAACAAAAAAGCAGACATTATAAGAGAAATTGATATATTATATGGAAAAGAATATAAATATATATTATTTGAAAACAAATTATACAGATGTAACAAAAAATATGAAGAAACAACACTAAAATTATTAAAAATATTAAAACAAAACTTTATAACAGAATTAATATTTGGAAAAGAGCAGTTACCAGAATTATTTTCTGTAGTACTATTAAAATTAAAAGACAGTATAGAATTTAAAGGAATAGATGAAAAACAAATAGAACAATACAAACCAAAAAAACTAGGAGTAAGAATGTTTTTAGACTATGATGAAAATGAGCATATATTAGCAGAAGTAAGATTTTGTTATGGGGAGGAGGAATTTAATCCATTACATTCTGAAATAAAAATAAAATATCCTAGAGATGTAGTATCAGAAAATAAAGCTTTAAATTTGTTAAGAAAAACAGGTTTTATGTATTATGCTCAAAAAGAATGTTTTATACTTCCTGATGAAGAAAAAATTTATAATTTTTTATTAAGTGATATAAATGAATATATGCAAAAATTTGAAGTAATGGCAACAGATAATTTTAAAGCAAAAGAAATTAAACAACCTAAAATAGGAAGTTTAGGAGTAAAAGTAGAAAATAATTTACTAACAATAAACTTAGATAGCTTAAATATAGATATTAAAGAATTACAAGAAATTATGGAAAAATATGAATTAAAGAAAAAATATCATAAGTTAAAAGATGGAAGTTTTGTTAGTTTAGAAGAAAATCCTGATATAGAATTTATAGACAAATTAATTACAGGAATGGATATAAGTTATAAAGATTTAGAAAATGGAAATGTAAGATTACCTATTAATAGAAGTTTATATTTAAACCAATTATTAAAAACTGTTCCAAATACAGAGATAAATAGAGATTCAGAATATAAAAAAATAATAAATGGATTAGATAAAGAAAATGGAGAAGACGAAATTGTAATACCAGAAAATTTAAAAGGCATTTTAAGATATTATCAAAAAACAGGATATAAATGGTTAAAAACATTAGATAATTACAAATTTGGAGGAATATTAGCAGATGATATGGGACTTGGTAAAACAATTCAAATGTTATCAATTATCGCTGGTTATATAGATGAAGAGTCAAAAAATAAAAGAGCATCTATAGTAATATGTCCAAGTTCACTTACATTAAATTGGCAAAATGAATCACAAAAATTTACTAATAAATTAAAAACACTTGTGATAAGAGGAACAGCAAAAGAACGTAAAGAACAGATAGAACAAATAGAAAATTATGATTTAGTAATAACATCATATGATTTATTAAAAAGAGATATAGAAGTATATAAAGAGAAAAAATACCAATTTAGATATTCAATTACAGATGAGGCACAGTACTTAAAAAACAGTAATACACAAAACGCAAAAGCAGTTAAAGAAATATTAGCAGATACAAGATATGCTTTAACAGGAACGCCGATAGAAAATTCTTTAGCAGAGTTATGGTCAATTTTTGACTATATAATGCCAGGATATTTATTCGGATATAAGAAATTTAAAACAGAATATGAGACTCCAATTGTAAAAGACAATAATGAAAGAGCAATGAAAAAATTAAGAATGTTGATAGAACCATTTGTATTAAGAAGAACAAAAAAAGAAGTATTAACAGAATTGCCAGAAAAAACAATAACAGTTTTAAATAATCAAATGAAAGAAGAACAAGAAAAAATATATTTAAATTATTTAGCTCAAGCAAAACAAGAGATTGCAGAAACTATAAATATAAGAGGATTTGAAAAAAGTCATATTCAAGTTTTAGCAGCACTTACAAGACTTCGTCAAATTTGTTGCCATCCAGGATTATTTATAAAAGATTATAAAGATGGAAGCAGTAAATTAGAACAATGTATCGAAATAATAAAAGATGCCACAGAAGCGGGTCATAAAATTTTATTGTTTTCAGGATATACATCTATGTTTGAAATTATTGAGAGAGAATTAAATAAAAATTCTATTACATACTTTAAATTGACAGGTTCAACAAAAGTAGACGAAAGAATTAAAATGGTAGATGAATTTAATGAAAATAAAGAAATAAAAGTATTTTTAATTTCTCTTAAAGCAGGAGGAACAGGACTTAATTTAACAGGTGCAGATATGGTTATTCATTATGATCCTTGGTGGAATGCATCTGCAGAAAATCAAGCTACTGATAGAGCTTATAGAATTGGACAAAAAAATAATGTACAAGTTTATAAATTAATTACTAAAAATTCTATTGAAGAAAAAATTTATGATTTACAGCAGAAAAAGTCAGAACTTATTGATAATGTTCTTAGTACTAAAACATCATTTATTAGTAAACTTTCTAAAGAGGATATTATGAGATTATTTGAATAAAAATAGAAAGGATAATTATGAAAGATTATATAGTTGTAATTGGCGGAGGACTTGCAGGTTGCGAAACTGCATATCAAATTGCCAAAAGAGGAATAAAAGTAAAATTATATGAGATGAAGCCAATTAAATATACAGAAGCACATAGCAATAAAAATTTAGCTGAAATAGTATGTAGTAATTCTTTTAAATCAAACTTACATACAAATGCATGTGGATTATTAAAAGAAGAATTAAGATATTTAGATTCTTTATTAATAAAAATAGCAGATGAGACGCAAGTTCCAGCTGGACAAGCATTAGCTGTTGATAGAGAATTATTTGCTAAAAAGGTAACAGAAGAAATTGAAAAAAATCCATTAATAGAAGTTATACATGAGGAAGTTACAAATATAGAAAAAATGAGCAAAGAGGGAATTGTAATAATAGCAACTGGACCATTAACATCACAAGGAATGGCAGAAGAAATATCAAAAATAACAGGACAAGATAAATTGTATTTTTATGATGCAGCAGCACCGATTATTACAAAAGATAGTATTGATTTTGATATTGCATTTTTTGGTAATAGATATGAGCAGGAAAAAGCAAAAGATGAAACAGTTGAACAATGGCATGATAGAATCAAAAATCAAGAAGCAAGTTATATAAATCTACCTATGAATAAAGAAGAATACGAAAAATTTTGTATAGAATTAATAAATGCAGAGGTAGTAACATTACATGAGTTTGAAAAAAGAGAAATATTTGAGGGTTGTATGCCTGTAGAAGTAATGGCTCAAAGAGGTTTAGATACTTTAAGATATGGACCATTAAAACCTGTTGGGTTTGATGATCCAAGAACAGCAAAAAGACCATATGCAGTTGTTCAATTAAGACAAGATGATAGAAATGGAATAATATATAATATTGTTGGTTTTCAAACTAATTTAAAATATGGTGAACAAAAAAGAGTATTTAGTATGATACCAGGTCTTAAAAATGCAGAATTTGTAAAATATGGAGTAATGCATAGAAATACATATATTAATTCAACTAAATTATTAGATAATACGTATAATCTAAAAAGTAATACAAATATATTCTTTGCAGGTCAAATAACAGGAGTTGAGGGATATGTTGAGTCAATTTCATCTGGTATGGTTACTGCTTTGAATGCTTGTATGAAATATAGAGGAAATGAAAAAATTATATTTCCGGATACTACAATAATAGGGGCATTAGCTAAGTATATTTCATCTCCAAATGATAAGTTTCAACCAATGAATGCGAATTTTGGAATAGTGCCTGTATTGAATGAGAAAATTAAAGATAAAAAAGTTAAATATGGGAAACTTGCTGATAGAAGTTTAAATGATTTAAAAAATAAACTCACACATGAATTTTAAAATTTATGTGTGAGTTGTGTTTTTATTGATTTGTGTTTGTTACTGGTTCTGTTGTATTAGTATTTGAGTCTGTTTCAACAATATCAGATTCGTCATCAGAATCATTATATAAATCGTCATCATCATAAGAAGTATCAAATATGTATTCACTATTTAAGTCTTCTATTTTTGTATTTAAATTATCATAAACTAACCATATGATTCCACACATAACAATTAAAATTACTATAATTACAACCATAAAGGCTAAAATAGTAGGAGCTATTTTTTCAACATTTGAATTTCTTCTGTCATCAAGTCCTGTTCTTCTGTCTCCTTGTCTTCTATCTCCACGTCTTCTGCTTTCTGAGTTTCTGTTTTCTTCCATTTGTATTTCTCCTTTCATATATTTATAAATAAATTTAATTAACAACTTTATATATTTTTCATTAATCTAATTTTATACCCAAATATTAAAGCAATAATTATTAAAGAAATTAAAGCTATTAATATTACATCATTAATTCCTGCATAAGGAATTGAATTACTATTATTGTTAGAAGATATAACTATATTAGTGTCTTCTTCCTCATCATCTTCAGATTCAGAAATATCATCTGAGTTGTCATCATCATCAAATAAAGTGCTTGAGTTGTTGTTTGAATCATTACTATCATCATCTTCTAAAAAATCATCATCATCTGAATCATCATCATTATCTGAACTAGTGGCTAAAGTACTTATGCTATTGTCAGAAGATGTATTTGAGTTTTGTGTGTTTTGTTCTTTTGTTGTTGACTCTGTGGTTGTTTTGTTTGTTTCATTATTTTTTGATGATGTGTTTGACTCATCTTCAGTTTCTTGTGATGTTTTGGCATCAGTAGATAATTCAGTACTATCATCTTTAGATGAATCCAATGTATTGTTTTTTTCGCCCTGAGTATCATTTTGTGTAGTTGATAGGTTGTCTTTTAAAATAATTGGTTCTATATATAATATCCCATTACTTTTTTTTGAATTATTTTGCAAGGAATTATCATTACTATTTGTAGCATATGTTATAGGCGTTTTTAAATTAATGAATAATAATAAGGTAAGTAAAATGAATGTTAAATATTGTTTAATCTTCATATTTCAAAACCTTTCTATAATCATAAAATAAACTCTTATTTTATTTTAACATATTTTTTTGAAAAATACATTACAATTTTATTACTTTTATATTACATTTATATTACAATTTTCGAACAAAAACAACAAAAAATAAAAAAATATCAAAAATACTTGTACAAGAAAAGATAATATGTTAGAATATGAAATATAATGCAATAAAAAACAAAAGAAAGGAGTTTATTAAGTAATCGTATTACTTGATAAGATAGGAAAATGAACGGATTAGAGGAAATACAAAAGATCATACAAAATTTTATTTGTGATTCAGAGCAATCAAAACAAGAGATTGCAGAAATAGAAAGAAAAAGAATGGAAATAGCAGAAAAAAGAAACGAAAAGAAGCAATTATGCATGGATAAATGCAAAGAAGAAATTTGTATGCTTGGAAACCAAATTTCTGAATTAGGAAATCAAAGTCAAGAAATACAAAATAAACTCGATTTTAAATTTAATGAAGTAAAAAAACTAGTAAATTTAATGATAGACAATTTAATAACAGAAAGAATAAGAAAAGTTCGTAAAATAGATGAGGAAAGACAGGAACTAGAGGAAAGAATTACACTAAAAGAAGAAAGAAATATAAAATATGAAATGCAAAAACAAGAGTTTTATGAAAGATTTGGAAGAACACCAGAACTTTCTAAAAATGCTGAGCAAGAAGATGAAATACAAGATAAACAATGTAATAATTATAAAGAAAGAATAGAAAAAATTGAAGAAACAGTAAAAAATGTAGAAAATGAACTTGTAGAGCTAGTATCAGTAAAAACAGCTTTTGAAAAAGGAGACTGGTCAAGTTTTATTTGTAGTGAAAAAACAGAATGTAACACTGAAAAAGCAGAGATATGTGAAGAAGAATCAAAAGTTTTACCAC
Organism: uncultured Clostridium sp.; assembly: GCA_902462295.1. Classification (GTDB taxonomy): domain Bacteria; phylum Bacillota; class Clostridia; order TANB77; family CAG-508; genus CAG-269. The sequence continues at coordinate 39,856 of CABQAZ010000016.1, forward strand.
TATTAGAAAAAGAAATACAAATAGGAGAAATTGAACCAGTAGAAAAAATAGAAGTAGAAGAACTAGAACCAATTCAAGCTATAGAAATAGGAAATATAGAACCAATAGAAGAAATAAGTATAGAAGAATTAGTTGTAGAACCATTTGAATGTGTAGAAGAAAAAAATGTAGAAAATAAAACTGTAGAATGTAAACAAGAGCAAGTTACAGAACAAAAACAAATAGACGAAATAGAAGAATTAGCAAGAGCAATAGTAGAACAAATTGTAGCAGAGCAAACACAACCAATAAATATAGCAGAAACAGAAAAACAACAAACATCAGAGAAAACAGAAACAATAAAATGTGAAGAAAAGCAATGTGAAAAAGCAATATTATCAAATATAATAGTAAAAATTGAAGATGGAGAAATTGTATACAAAGCACAAATAAGCAATGGTGAAGAAATAAAAATATATTCTGCAAAAACATCAACAGGAAATGCATTATTAAATGACAAAGGAAGAAGAGAAGAAATAAAAACAGAATTAATTAGCTATGCAAATAATGAATATAAAAGATTTGACAAAACAGTAATAAAGAAAATAGACACAATTGTATGTGAAGTAATTAGTACTTATGCAAGAAAATATAATTGTAATGAAATGGAATTAATATATAATTATGCAATGTCTTTTTCAAAAACAGAAAGAAACAAAATAAATAATACTATACCAATAACATATAATTTTTCTTACATAGAAAGTACTGGATTAAGCAAAGCAGAAAGAAAAAATATATCAAGAATATGTAAAAATGCATTCCAAAACGAAGGTATAGATATAATTGGATATGTTAAAGGATTTAGTAAGATAAAATATATACTAACAAAAATATTTGCAACAAATAGTGTAAAAAGATTAACAGATGGAAAATATTAATAAAAATTAAAATAAAAATATTGACATAACAATGTAAAAATGATAAAATATAAACCGCTATAGAAAAAGCTATATAAAGGTATTTCTATTGCGGTTTAATTAATAAAATTAAAACCAAGAATAAGAAAAGAGGTGAAATTTAAGTGCCAACAATTAATCAATTAGTAAGAAAAGGAAGACAAACAACAAAAGCTAAGTCTACAGCACCAGCATTACAACATGGATGGAACTCTAAGAGCAAAACATTAACAAACAATAGAGCTCCACAAAAAAGAGGTGTTTGTACAGTTGTTAAAACAGTAACACCTAAAAAACCAAACTCAGCTTTAAGAAAAGTTGCCAGAGTTAGACTTTCAAATGGTTATGAAGTAACATCTTATATCCCAGGTATAGGACATAACTTACAAGAACATAGTGTAGTTCTAATAAGAGGAGGAAGAGTAAAAGACCTTCCAGGTGTTAGATACCATATAATCAGAGGAACATTAGATACAGCAGGAGTTAAAGACAGAATGCAAGCTCGTTCTAAATATGGAGCTAAAAAACCTAAAAAATAAAAAAATCAACTAAATCAGGCATTTTGCACATTTTCGACATCTATTGCAAACTTTGGCATACAAACGTATAGCCTCACCTTGCAATGAACATCAAAAATGCACAATATACCTAATTTATTTAATTTTTTGAATTAATTAAATTAGTGCACACAATTTACTAAATTAAGGTACTTAAATTTAGAATAGATTATGTAGCACTATGCGGGAAATATAAATTTCCAGAGTAACTTAGATACCTTATGGGTGTCAAAAAAAGAAAAGGAGTGAAGAATAGTGCCAAGAAGAGGATATATAGCAAAAAGAGATGTATTACCAGATCCAATTTATAATAGCAAAGTTGTTACAAAATTAATAAACAACATAATGTTAGATGGTAAAAAATCAGTTGCTCAAGGTATAGTATATGATGCTTTTGACATAATAAAAGAAAAAGAAGGAAAAAATCCTTTAGAAGTATTTGAAGCAGCATTAGAAAATATTATGCCAGTTCTTGAAGTAAAAGCAAGAAGAGTTGGTGGAGCAACATATCAAGTACCATTAGAAATCAGACCTGAAAGAAGACAAACTTTAGGATTAAGATGGTTAGTAACTTATGCTAGAAACAGAC
>CABQAZ010000017.1 GCA_902462295.1 uncultured Clostridium sp.
AAAATATAAAAAATAATAAATAACAAATAAATTAAAAATAGATAATAATAAATTAATAAATAATTGATAAAAAATAAATAATAAATAAATAATAAATAAATAATAAAAATAAATAAAAACAATTAATTAAAAAATTAAATAATAAAAAAAGAAAAACTATTTTAAATAAAAAAAAAATATGATATTATATATATTAAATGAGAGGGAGATTAAAATGAATGGAAAAATATATATTGTAGCAACTCCAATTGGAAATTTGGATGATATAACATTAAGAGCAATAAAAATATTAAAAAATGTAGACTTGATAGCGGCAGAAGATACAAGACAAACATTAAAATTATTAAATCATTTTGATATATCAAAGCCACTAATAAGTTATCATAGACATAATGAGGATGTAAAAAGTGATGTATTAATAGAAAAATTAAAAAAAGGAGAAAATATTGCATTAGTATCAGATGCGGGAACACCAGGGATATGTGATCCAGGGGAAGAGGTAATAAAAAAAGCAATTCAAGAAAATATAGAAGTGATACCAATACCTGGTGCTTGTGCAATGGTAAATGCATTAATTGCTTCTGGATTGAATACAAAAGAATTTGTATTTTTAGGTTTTTTACCTTTAAATAAGAAACTTAGAAAAGAAAAATTTGAAGAAATTAAGACTTTAGAAAAAACAATTATAATATATGAAGCACCGCACAAAATTAAAGGTACATTAATAGAGTTAAAAGGTGTATTAGGAACTAGAAAAATTGTTTTAGCAAGAGAGTTAACAAAGATTCATGAGGAATTTATAAGAAAAGATATAGATGAGTTAATAGAAGATGTTGATAGATTAAAGGGAGAAATGATTTTAATAATAGAGGGAAATCAAGAAGGAAAAAGAGTAGATAATGAATTAAATAATTTAGATATAGAAAGTCATTATAAATATTATGAAAAACAGGGATTTACTAAAAAAGAGATAATAAAAAGAATTGCTAAAGATAGAAATGTAAGTAAGAATGAAATATACATGAAATTTATTTAGAATTTTTATATAAAATAAAAAGTTGGGTTTAGAATTTACCAACTTTTTATTTTTCTTGTATATTATTCATCATTTTTATTATCTGTATTAGAAAGTTTTTGTGCGCATTTTGAACAAACTAATTTATCTTTGTAAGCTATAAGATTTTTTGTGTTTCCACAAAAGATACAGTTTGGTTCATATTTTTTTAATATAATAGAAGAACCATCAACGTAAATTTCTATAGGGTCTTTTTCAGCTATATCAAATTTATTTCTAATTTCTATAGGGATAACAACTCTACCTAGTTCATCAACTTTTCTTACAATTCCTGTAGATTTCATAAATTTATCCTCCTTAAACATTTTTTATCAATTCATATATATAATAACATAAATATTTTTATAGGTCAATTAAAATTTCAAATTATTGTAAAAGAATTTGTTATATTTTGCTAATTTGTAAAATATAAATATAGTAAAAAGGAGGAGAAATGCTAAATATATTATGGCCAATTTTTATGATAATATCAATAATTTATGCAATATTTTCTGGAAATTTAAATAATATAAATAAAGCAATTTTTGAATCAACAGAAAATGCTGTAAATTTGACATTGACTTTAATTGGCACAACATGTCTTTGGTGTGGAATAATGGAGATTGCTTCTAAAACTAATATTATAAATTGTATGTCTAAATTGCTAAATAAAGTTGTTAGAAAACTTTTTTATGATTTAAAAGTCGAGAGTAAAGCTTATGAAAATATTATAATGAATATTATTGCAAATATACTTGGATTGGGAAATGCTGCTACACCATTGGGATTGAAAGCGATGAGAGAATTACAGAAAGAAAACAAAGACAAAGAAACTTTAAGTGACAATATGATGATACTAATTGTTTTAAATACAGCATCCTTACAGATTATTCCAACTACTATAATTGCAATAAGAAGTTCACTGGGGTCAGATAATCCAACAAAGATAATTCTTCCAGTATGGATTTCTACAATTTGTGCTGTTGTTGTTGGAATTGTAGTTTGTAAAATTATTGTCAAATGTACAGAAAAATGAAAGGAGAGTCTTGTATAATTTAAAAAGTTATATAAGTATAATAAATGAAAGTTGTTGATTATATTTCAGTAATAGTGCTACCATTAGTAATTTTAATAATTATTGCTGAAGCATTAAAAAATAGGCTATCTGTTTTTGATATTTTTTTAAAAGGAGCTACTGAAGGGATAGAAATAAGTTTGAAAATTTTTCCAACTTTAATAGGATTATTTGTGGCAATAGGAATGCTTAGATATTCTGGAATTTTAGATTTTATAACAAAAGTAATTTCCCCAGGATTAGATTTTATTAAATTTCCTAGAGAAGTTGTTCCACTTGCTTTGCTAAGACCTATTTCAGGTAGTGCTTCTATGGCTGTTGCAACAGATATAATTAGTTGTAATGGTGTGGATTCTTTTGTTGGAATTTTGGCTTCTGTTATTATGGGGTCAACAGAAACAACATTGTATACGATTGCTGTATATACAAGTTCTGTAAAAATAAAGAATACTAGAGGAGTATTAATTGCAGCTTTGATGGCTGATATAACGGGAATGATAATTTCCACGTTAATATGTAGGGCTTTTTTTGTGTGAATCAAATATATTTTATATAGAATAATTCTTGAAATTAAGGATATAAAGTCGAATTATGTCGAACGATTTTTCTGTTTTTTTGTAAAATAGTATTGACAAACAAGAAAAAATAGTATAATCTTATGACAACAAAAATTTAATTCAAATTTTTTTATAAAGTTTTTAATCTTGTAAAGGGAATAATCTAAATTCCCCATTATGAACTACTTATTAAATACTATTAATGTCAATTTAAAATCCAAAAACTAAACACAGGCCCCCTAGCCTTCCCCCTATAAAACATTAATTATTATATTCATAAAAAATTAGTTCTTGATTATTCCTTTTACAAAACCATTATAAAGTAATTAATTTACTAGGACAGTCTCTATTGGCTACAGATAAATTAATTTGTTTATCATCAGAATGATTTGAAATTATTTCATCTATAACTGTTTGATATGCAAGTTCAGGAAAATTACTTTCTTTACTTAAGTGACCAAGCATAGCTGTAGATAAATTGCTATTTTTTAATAAATAAGAGATAGTTTTTCCTGCCATTAAATTAGACAAATGGCCAATGTTGCTTGCAATACGTGATTTTAATTTGTATGGGTATGCACAACATTTTAATACTTCAGTATCATAATTAGATTCTAGTAAAATAAATTCACTGCCTTCCAAATGATTAACAATCGATTTTGTCATATGACCTATATCTGTTGCAATACTAATTTGATGTTTATTATTTTGACTGATATTAAATCCACATGGATTTACAGCATCATGTGGAATGCTAAATGGAAGTATTTCTAAATCATTTATTGAAAATTTTTCTGAAATATTAAAGAAATTTATATTTTTTTCAGATAATTTTTCTGTTTGATTTGGCATCGCATCAAAAGTTTCTTTTGTTGCGAAAACAGGAATATTGAATTTTTTAGAAATTGTTGAAACTCCCTTTACGTGATCAGAATGTTCATGTGTAACTAAAATTGCATTAATAGAAGAGGGAGTTACTTCAATAGCTTTTAACCCCTCTTCTATTTTTTTACAGCTCATTCCTGCATCAATTAAAATTTTAGTATTTTCAGTTTCTACAAATAAACTGTTTCCACTACTACCACTATATAAACTACAAAAATTTAACATATGTATTTCTTCTTTCTAATGTTATTCTTTAATTCTTTCGATTATTGCACCAAGATTTCTAAATTTTTCTTCAATATTTTCATATCCTCTATCTATATGGTCTAAATTATATATTTCAGTTTTTCCATCTGCAATTATTCCAGCTATTATTAATGCGGCTCCAGCACGTAAATCTGATGAATATACAGGTGAACCAGATAGACTATTTACACCTTCAAAAAATGCAGTTTTGCCCTCTGCTGTAATATTTGCTCCCATTTTATTTAATTCTTCTGTATATTGAAATCTAGATTCCCATATATTTTCTATTATTCTGCTTGTTCCATCTGCTATTGATAATACTACACCCATTTGTGGTTGTAAGTCAGTTGGAAATCCTGGGTATGGTTGTGTTTTTATGATTGCTTTTGATGGTCTTTTATCACACCAAACTCGTATTTCATCTCCAAAATCTTCAACATGTCCACCAATTTCTAGAATTTTAGCTGTTATAGCTTCTAAGTGTTTTGTAATACAATTTTTTATTAAAATGTCTCCTTTAGATGCTACTGCAGCAAGCATAAATGTACCTGCTTCAATTTGGTCTGGAACGATTGAATATGTACCATTACCATTAAGTTTTTTTACACCATTTATTTTTATTACATCTGTTCCTGCACCACGAATATCGGCACCCATTGTATTTAGAAAATTTGCAACATCAACGATGTGAGGCTCTTTTGCTGCGTTGTCTATTATTGTTGTTCCTTCTGCTAAAACAGAAGCAAGCATAACATTAATTGTTGCCCCAACAGAAACTACATCCATATAAATTGAGTTTCCTGTTAGTTTTGAAGCTGAAGCTGAAATTTTTCCTTGTCCAACTTCAACTTTTGCACCTAATGCTTCAAAACCTTTTATATGTTGATCTATTGGTCTAGCACCTAGTTTACATCCTCCAGGCATTCCTACAGAGATTTTTCCAGTACGTCCAAGCATACTACCTATGATGTAATATGATGCTCTAAATTTGCTTGTTAATTCTTCTGATGCTTCTGTTTTTGTTATATTTCTTGTATCAATTGTAATTTCATTTGGTGTGTTCCATGTGATTTTTGCACCAAGACCCTCTAATATTTCACATGATTTTTTTACATCACTTATATTAGGTAAGTTTTCAATTGTACAAATTCCATCTATTAAAAGTGTTGCTGGTAAAATAGCTACTGCTGCATTTTTTGCACCACTTATTGTTACTTCTCCTTTTAAAGGCGTTTTTCCAGTTATTACTAATTTTTCCAAAAGTATTCCTCCTTAATTTTGTTTTCCTAAAAAATATATCACAAAAAATATAATAATACAACAGTTTTAGGAGAAAAAACTCAAAGAGAATTATATATTACTATTAGCTGTGAATAATCCTTTTTCTGCAAAAAATTCAATTAGTTTGAATTTGAATTGTATTTCTGAATTTGTTTCATCTGAAATTATATTGTAAGATTCTTTATCAAGATTTTCTTCTAAGTTTTCTTTTGCTTTATCATCAACTATTCCTGAGGAAACATCAATAAAACACAATGATGGAAACATTACACACCACCAATTTTTTCCTTTTGCTTGTCCAATTTCTACTCTTAAAGCATCATAAAATCCTGCTGGTAAAGAAATATCACCATAATTTTTGGTTGGAAAGAAAAAATTATCAATATTAATTTTTACAGGATAATCATATCCATTTTCTGCTATAGTTTGTTCTGCAATATGTTGAAATTCATTTTTATGTTCGTTTGCTAAAGTGATTGCTTCTCTTTTAGTTGTACAATTTGAACATATACTATTCATATAATTAAGTAATGAGTCTCTTACTTTTAATTTTAAAGTTTGATCTTCATCTGAATCACTGTTTGCGATAACATGTAATCTAAAAACTGCTTGAGATAAATTGTTTGATACTGCTGAAACATAACTCTGGGCACAAATGAATATATATATAAATAGTAACAAAGTAAGTAAACTTAAACTTTTTAATTTGGGATTTTTCATAAAATTTAAAACATTTTTCATACTAATCCTCCTCATAACATTTTTGTAAAAAAATATCTTTAAAATAATTATTAACCAAAAAAAATAATTTATGCATTTCAAGGAAAAAATACTTGACAATGAAAAAAACAAATGGTAAAATTTACCATATAAACAATCGAAAGGGATGAATATGATGGTTGTTGGAGACAAAAGAATAGATAAAATGTGTAGTTTCTATGTTAGTGATTTTCACTTAGAAATGATTTTAGTACCTTTTATAAATAAAAAAATAGAAGAAAATGAGGAAATAATAATAAAAACTCAAAAGAATTTAAAAGATACATTAGAAATATTATTATCAAAAATAAATATAAAAGAAGAAAATAAAGAAAAAATATTAGACTTAGGTTGGAATGTTACTGAAAATAAAAAAATTGAAGATAAGTCAAATGTTATTATAATAGGAAATAAAAATTATATATCAGAAATAAATAATAAAATAAGAGAAAAAAATATTACAGATATAACTGTAATTGATTGTTATAAATTTGAAGATATAAAGGATAATATGAATAGTATAATGAATAATTATACTGTGAACTTGAATGCAACAGGGATTGAAAATATCAAATAGAAGTAATATAAATAGAAATAATATAAAAAATTTTGTATAAAGTATTGAAAAAAAAAATAAAATAGTATAGTATATGGGTTATGGAGCAGGAAAGGAAGTATACAAATGGAAGAAAACTTAGAAACTATCAGAAAAACTCTTAAGAGATACTCTCAAGAGCATTTATTGAATGAATACGAAAGATTAGATGAAGTAAAACAAAAACAATTGCTAGAACAAATTGAAAATACTGACTTTGAATTAATAAAAAACTTATACAGTAATACGAAAAAAGAAGTTGAAGTAAATGATTCTAAAATAACACCAATAGAGTATTTAGACAAAGATAAATTAAATGGATATTATAGAAGTTTTCAAGAAACAGGAGAAAAAGCTATAAGAAATGGAAAACTTGCGGCTGTAACTATGGCAGGAGGACAAGGTACTAGACTTGGTCATAATGGACCAAAAGGTACATTTGATATTGGATTAGAATCACATAAATCACTTTTTGAACTATTAAGTGATTCATTAAAAAAACAAGGTCAAAAATATGATGTTACAATACCTTGGTTTATAATGACAAGTGAAGAAAATAATAAACAAACTATTGAATTTTTTGCTAAACATAGATATTTTGGATATGAAAAGGATAAAAATATATTTTTCTTCAAACAAAGTGAATTACCAATGGTAGATACAGAGGGAAAAATACTAATAGGAGAAGATGGACTAATTAAGGAAGCTGCAGATGGACATGGTGGAATATATGAAGCTCTTGTAAAAAATGGAATGACTAAAAAGATGAGAGAATTAGGTGTTGAATGGCTTTTTATTGGTGGAGTAGATAATTGTTTAGTAAAGATGGTTGATCCATTACTTATGGGAATTGCAATTCAGAGGAATGTAACAGCAGCTGGAAAATCTGTTGTAAAAGCTAATCCACAAGAAAATGTAGGAGTATTTTGTAAGAAAAACGGTAGACCATCAGTTGTAGAATATACGGAAATACCAAAAGAAATGGCAGAGGCAAGAGATGAAAGAGGAGAATTGATATATGGTGAATCTCATATCTTATGTAATCTATTTAATATAGACGCTGTAGAAAGAATGGGTAGTAAACCATTACCATATCACTCAGCCTTTAAAAAAGCAACATATATTGATAAAGATGGAAATAAAGTAGTACCAAATGGACCAAATGCTTATAAATTTGAAGCGTTTTTGTTTGATGCATTCGGAGAATTAGATGATATGGCAATTTTAAGGGTAAAAAGAGAAGAAGAATTTGCTCCTGTTAAAAATGCTTCAGGAGTTGATAGCCCGGAAACAGCAAGAGAATTATATAGAAAATTTTATCAATTATAAAATTAACAAAGAAAACCGGGTCTTAAATGTGCCAAAAGTAAGCTGACACAAAAAAAGACCTGGTTTTAAAGGTTTATAAAAAGGAGAGATACATATGGATTATAAAGAAGAATATAAAAAATGGTGTGAGGACCAAAGTTTTGATAAAGAAACAAGAGAAGAATTATTATCAATAAAAAATGATGAAGAAGAAATTAAAGATAGATTTTATAAAGAATTAGAATTTGGAACAGCTGGACTACGTGGAGTTATAGGAATGGGAACAAACAGAATGAATAAATACACAGTAGGAAAAGCTACACAAGGATTGGCAAATTATATATTAGAACAGGGTACACAAGATAAAGGAGTTGCAATTAGTTATGATTCTAGAAGAATGTCTGATGAATTTAGTTTACAAACAGCATTAATATTAAATGCTAATGGAATAAAAACCTATTTATTTGAAAGTTTAAGACCTGTACCAGAACTATCATTTGCCGTAAGACAATTAAAATGTACTGCGGGTATAATGATTACAGCTAGTCATAATCCACCTAAATATAATGGATATAAAGTTTACTGGGATGATGGTTCACAAATTGTTGATCCAAGAGATAAAGATATAATTAATAAAGTTAGAGCAATTTCAGATTTTAAAGAAATAAAAACTATTAGCAAAGAAGAAGCCATTGAAAAAGGTTTATTTAATGTTATTGGAAAAGAAATGGATGATAAATATATAGAAACATTAAAAAGTAAAATATTAAATCCTGAAATTGTTAGAGAGCAGGGAAGAGATTTAAAGATTGTATATACACCTTTACATGGAACAGGAAATACAATTGTTGAGAGATTATTAAAAGAGTTAGGATTTGAAAATGTTTATGTTGTACCAGAACAAGCTAAACCTGATGGTAATTTTCCAACAGTAGATTATCCAAATCCAGAAGATAAAAAAGCATTTAAATTAGCTCTAGAGTTAGCTAAGAAAGTTGATGCTGATGTTGTTTTAGCAACAGACCCTGATGCAGATAGATTAGGAATTTATGCTAAAGATACAAAAACAGGTGAGTATATGCCATATACAGGAAATATGTCTGCATTATTAATTGCAGAATATAGAATTTCTCAAATGAAAGAAAAGAATATATTACCTAAAGATGGAATGTTTATAACAACGATTGTTTCATCAGATTTAGCAAAAGCTATTGCTTCATATTATAATTTAGAATGTATAGAAGTTTTAACAGGGTTTAAAAATATTGGAGCTGTAATGAAAAAAGCAGAAGAAAATCATGATAAAACTTATGTATTTGGATTTGAAGAAAGTTATGGTTGCTTAATTGGCGATTATGCAAGAGATAAAGATGGAATTGCTGCTGTTATGTCTTTATGTGAGGCAAATGCATATTATAAAGCACAGGGAATTACATTATGGGATCAAATGAATAATATTTATAAAAAATATGGTTATTATAAAGAAGACCAAGTTTCAATAGTTTTAGAGGGCGCTGAGGGAGCTCAAAAAATTAAAGATATGATGACAGCTATGAGAGGAAAAAATGTAGAACAAATAGGTAAATACAAGGTTTTATGTTTTAGAGATGTTGATAGGGATTATGTAAAAGATATGATGACTGGTGAAGAATGTAAGACAGGTCTACCAAAGTCAAATGTTTTATATTATCAATTGGAAAATAATTCATGGTGTTGTGTTCGTCCATCAGGAACGGAACCTAAGATTAAACTTTATTTTGGAGTTAAAGGTTCGTCTGAACAAGAAGCAACAGAAGAATTAGAAAAATTAAAAGATGCAATGGTTAAATTGGTTAAAAATAACTAAAAAAAATAAAAGAGGGGTACCTAGTAAATTGTAAAAGGTAATCCTCTTTTATTTATTTTTTCCAACCATCAATATTTCTTGAAATTGCTCCAAATAAATTTGCTCTAATCATCGGAATGTCTTTTTGCCATAAAAATATTTGCTCTTTCATTGTTTCTCTTTTTGTGTGTTCATCCATTGGGCATACTTTTGGCATTACTGTTTTATTATATTTTTTTACAAAATGTCGAGTGTCTTTTTCACTTAATAAAATTAGAGGTCTTATTAATGTTATTTTAGTTCTATCCATAAAGCTTTTTGGAGCAAATGTTGATATACTTCCTGTATATAGTAGATTTAATAAAAAGGTTTCTAAAACATCATCCATATTATGTCCAAGTGCAATTTTGTTACAGCCTTCACGGATTGCTACAGTATTAATTATTCCTCTACGTAAGTTGGCACATAAAGAACATGGATTTTTTTCTTTTCTTACATCAAAAACAATTTCTTTTATAAAACTATTTTCTATAAATAGTGGTACTCCAATTTCGTCACAGTTTTTTTGTAATATTTCACTGTCAAAAAATTCAAATCCTGGATTTATAGATATTGCTATTAGCTCAAAATGTTTAGGATAAAATCTTTGTAATGCTTTTAACCCATTTAGTAGTGTTATTGAGTCTTTTCCACCTGATAAACATACTGCAATTTTATCTCCTTCTTCTATCATCTGATATTCTTCTATTGCTTTTCTCATTTTACTTAATATGTGTTGCATGTGACTGCTCCTTTCTTTTAAATATATATTATATTATAACATATATGTTATTTTTTTTGAATATATTGAAATTTGAAAACTTATAGTTTATAATAAACTAAAAAAGAAAAGAGGTGAAAAAATGAAAGAAAAAAAATCTAAAGTAAATATTATATTAGTTGTTTTATTTATTTTGGCAATAATGATTATATGTGTGATGGCAATTTATATAAATAAGTTATCAAAGGAAAAAGAAAAAATTTCAGCTAAAGCGGATAATTTAAATGTAGAAGTAAATGATTTAGAAAATACGGTTAATGATTTACAAGAAAAGATTGAAAGTGTGTCAAATGTTATAAGTACTAATAAAACACAAGAAACATCAGAAAATAATCTTTCAAAATTAAGTAATGAAGAAGCAACAAAGATACTGATGGAAAAGTTTGGAAATATAGAAAAGATTTATTTAGAACCTAATAAAATTTTTGAGGTAAAATCAAATAATGAAATTTCAAATTTTGAAGAGACATTACTAAAATATGGAACAGAAAATTTTGTTATAGAAGTAAAAAATAACTTACCAACTGTTATTGAAATGAAAAATAATAAATATTACATAACAAATGGTGGAGGTTCAAGAGAATATAATGGATTAGATGGATTTGAAAATGTAAAAGTATTTGATAATTCAATAGTAGCAACTTTAAAAACAAAACAAACAGGACCAGATGCCTCTGGAAACTGGAAAGATAAAGAATGCAAAGAAAGTGAAATTAAGCTTGTAAAAAGTGGGAATACATGGCTAATTGATGAAATTAATACGACAGATTTAAACTAATAAAAAAGTATTATAGAGATATATTTTTATTCTGTTACGAGATAATGGTTAAACTTAAATTAATATATTTAAAGTTTAACCATTATCTTGTAATTCTTTATTTTTATATTAACAGAAAATCATTGATTTTTTAAGGACGGTGTATTATAATAATTATGTGATTTTTATGTTCTCATAGCTCAGCAGGATAGAGCAGTCGCCTCCTAAGCGACCGATGGGGGTTCGAGTCCCTCTGGGAACACCAATTTTGACATATTAAAAGTTGCATAGAAGAAAAGGAAAAAATAAAATGGAACAAAAAGAATATTATATGAAACAAGCGTTAAAAGAAGCAGAAAAGGCGTACAAAAAATTAGAAGTTCCAGTTGGAGCAGTAATAGTAAAAGATGGAAAGATAATAGCAAGAGCACACAATCAAAAGGAAACAAAGACAGATACAACAAAACATGCAGAAATATTAGTAATACAAAAAGCAAGTCGAAAGTTAGAAGAATGGAGATTAATTGATTGTGAAATGTATGTAACATTAGAGCCATGTTCAATGTGTGCAGGAGCAATAATAAATTCACGAATAAAAAAAGTATATATAGGAACGATGGATGAAAAAACAGGGGCAGTAGGTTCTGTACTAAATTTGTTTGAAGATTATACATTCAATCATAAAGTAGAAGTAGAAAAAGGTATAATGGAAAAAGAATGTCAAGATATTATAAAAAAATTCTTTAGAGAACTACGAAAAATAAAACGAGGAGGAAAAAATGTATAAAAATGTAAAACAAAGAATTTTTCATAGTGTAATTATAACTATTATAATTATTGCAATCTTATGTGTTGGAGGTATGTTGATTTTAAGATATCAAGTAGAGGGTGAATCTAATATGCCATTTAAAATTAGTAAGATTTCAATAATTGAAAGTGTAGAGGGAACAGAGAGTCAAGAGGCAGAACAAAAATGGAGTTTTAATGTTGACGAAAATAATGATATATATATATATATTGAAAAAAATTCTACATACGGAAAAACAGAGATAATAGAATCTGTTGAAATAAAAAATATAAGTGTAAATAAAACAAATGAAAAAGGAATTGTAAAATTTTATAAGCCAGTAATAGATGAAAAAAGAATGTTTATAAACCAAGAAGAAAATGAAATTACAGATATAACTTATAATGGCGAATTAGAGTCAAATATAAAAGAAGAAAAAATTTCAAATCAAGGTGGAATTGTAGCTTTTAGGTATGCAATTAATAATATATCACAATATTCTTCTCAAGATGCAGAGGAAATTGATCATAGTCAATTATTAAAGTTAACAAATATAACACAAGAAGATTTACAAACAACTTTAACATTTGATATTATTATAAATTTAAGTAGTGGAAAAAAATATCAAGCACCTATTAGTATAGAAATTCCAACAGATGAAATAATTGAAAAAGGGACTGTTGGAATAGACGAAACAGATTTAAATAACATAATTTTTAAAAGAATAGAAAATTAATAAAAATACTTGCAAAATTCATAATTAGAGTATATAATACATAATGGTATGAGAATTAATCTCTGTATGGAAAGCAAGCTCAATAAAAGCCTATGAACCTTGTCAGGTCCGGAAGGAAGCAGCAATAAGTAGATACTTTTATGTGGGAATTGTTTTCCATAGAGAGATTGATATTCACACCATTTTTTATCGTATATAAAGGATGTGAGATTATGGGGTACACAGCGCTTTATAGAAAATTTAGACCTCAAACTTTTGAAGAAATGGTAGGTCAAGAACATATAACAAGAACACTAAGAAATCAGATAATAGCAAATAGAGTAGGGCATGCATATTTATTTAATGGGGGAAGAGGAACAGGAAAAACAACATCAGCCAAAGTATTGGCACGTGCAATAAACTGCTTAAATCCGCAAAATGGTGAACCATGTAATGAATGTGAAATTTGTAAATCAGCTTTAAATGGTTCATTAACAGACATAGTAGAAATGGATGCAGCATCAAATAATAGTGTGGAAGATATACGTTCAATAAGAGAAGAGGTTAATTTTTTACCAACTAAAGCAAAATATAGGGTATATATAATAGATGAAGTTCATATGTTATCACAGGGGGCATTTAATGCATTGTTAAAAACATTAGAGGAACCACCAGAACATGTAAAATTTATATTAGCAACAACTGAACCTCAAAAATTACCTGCAACAATTCTTTCTAGGTGTCAAAGATTCGATTTTAAAAGAATTTCAAATGAAGATATTATAAAGAGATTGGAAATTGTATGTAAAGAAAGTAATATTGAAATTACTAAACAAGCACTAAATATAATTGCGTCATTGTCTGAAGGTGCAATGAGAGATGCATTATCAATATTAGAAAGATGTGTTCAAGATGGAGAAAATAATATTGATGAAGAAAAAATTAAAGAATTAGTAGGGATACCTAAAATAGCTTATATACACAGTATTACAGAAGCAATAATAGAATATAATATAGATGAAGCTATGGAGGCTATTACAAAAGTTTTAGATGAAGGTAAAGATTTAAACAATTTACTATGGGAAATTATAAAATATATAAAAGATATCTTAATGGTAAAAACAGGACAAAAATTAAGCATTTACAATGAAACTGATTTTGAAAATTTGAAAAAATTAGCAGAAGAAATTACAAAAGAAAGAGCAATAAAATTAATAAATGAATTATCAAAATTAGAAAATGACATGAAAAGTTCAACACAAAGATTAATTGTATTTCAGGCTGGAATAATTAGATTATGTGATAAAGAAATTGAAAACGAAACTAGTGGAAACAATAATAATTCAGAAATATATTCAAGATTAGAAAAAATAGAAAATTATTTAAGAGCAGGAGGAAGTAGACCACAGGTTAATATAACAAATAATACAAAATCCGTAAAAAAGAATTCAAATGTTAATGATACAAATAGTGCTAGTAATACAAACTTAATCGCAGGGATAGGTAAAGATAAAAAGCCAGCACAATATTGGCAAGACATTGTAAATAATTTTAAAAAAAGTGGAAAAATAATGCTATATACTAATTTATTAAATACAAATGCAGTTGAAGTAAATGATATGATTGTAGGAATAGAATTCCCTAAGGGAATTACACCATTTGGAAAAACAGTTTTAGAAAAACCAGAGAATAAAATGGAAATATCAAAACAAATTTCAGTTGCGTGTGGGAAAGAAATGCAAATAAAGTATATAGATACCAAGATGAAAGATATAGGAGAAGTAACAGAAGAACAGGAATTATCAAATTTTGCAAATGAATTTAATATACCACTTGATATAATTGAATAATAGTATATAAATAAGAATAGGAGGAAAAAGAAAATGGCAAAAAGAGGAGGATTCCCAGGAGGAATGGGAGGATTTGGTGGAATGAACATCAATAACTTAATGAAAGAGGCAAAGAAGATACAGTCTGATTTAGAAAAATCACAAACAGAACTTGCGGAAAAAGTATTTGAGGCATCTGCAGGGGGAGGAGCAGTAACAGTAAAAGTTAATGGACAAAAACAAGTTTTAAGTTTAATTTTACAAAAAGAAGTTGTAGACCCAGATGATGTTGAAATGTTACAGGATTTGATTATTACTTGTTTAAATCAAGCTTTTAAACAAGTTGATGATGCACAAGCTAGTTCAATGGGAAAATATAATATACCAGGATTTATGTAAAGATACTAATTATAGGTACTTACAATAGGGAAAAAGGAGAAAAGCAATGTCAATGTATTCACCATCAATAGAAAAATTAATACAAAGTTTTGAAAAATTGCCAAGTATAGGAAATAAAACAGCAGCAAGATTAGCTTTTTATATATTAAATGCTTCTGAAGAAGAAACAAATGATTTTGTTTCTTCAATTATAAATGCAAAAAAGAATTTAAAATATTGTAGTAAGTGTTATAATATATCAGATACAGACCCTTGTCAAATCTGCGGAAACCCTAAGAGAGAACAATCTCAAATTTGTGTTGTAGAAGATGTTAGAGATATAATTGCAATGGAAAGAACACATGAATTTAGAGGTGTTTATCATGTTTTGCATGGTTCAATTTCACCAATGAATGGAATTGGACCAGATGATATAAAAATTAAAGAATTGCTTGCTCGCCTTATGGATGGACAGGTTAAGGAAGTAATACTTGCAACAAACCCAAGAGTGGAGGGTGAAGCTACTGCTATGTATTTATCAAAATTAATAAAACCTTTGGGAATAAAAGTTACAAGAATTGCTCACGGAATTCCTGTTGGTGGAGACTTAGAGTATACAGATGAAATTACTCTTACAAAGGCACTAGAGGGAAGAAGAGAAATATAAAGAGAAGTAATTGAATTATTTGGTAGCAGAAATTAAACCAAGATTGTCTCCAAGAGCACTAAAAAATGAAGCTAATATATTTAGTTCATCTGAATTAAATTCATTACTAATAAGAATTGCAAGAGAACTTGCTAATAAAATTAAATTATTACCAGAACATTCATTAGAATTCATAAAAGCCACCTCATTATATTGTATGAGATGGCTTTTTGATATGTACTATTTTTAACCAAGTAAAATTTTACAAATATCTTTAGTTGATGTTTTTTTGGAAATGAGTCTTGCTCTAATTTTCATTTCTTGCATTTTGTCTGGGTTAGAGAATAAGTTGTTTAAAATTTCTTCAACATTGTCATTTTTCTTTATCCAAATAGCTACTTTATTTTTTTCTAGATAAGTAGCATTTTCTTCTTCTTGACCAGGTATTGGATTAATTACAACTATTGGTAAACCAGAAGCTAAACTTTCAGTTGTAGTAAGTCCTCCTGGTTTGGTAACTACTAGGTCAGAGATACTCATAAGCTCTGGTATTTTATCTGTATATTCTAAGATTTTTACGCATTTTTGTTTGCCGACTTCGTTAACAAATTCTTCAAAACTTTCTTTCATTTTTGGATTTTTCCCTGAAATTGCTACAATTTGTATATTTTCATGACAGTTAACGAATGATTTAAAAATTTTAAATGTTTGATTTTTTCCTAAACCGAATTCTCCACCACCAAAAAATAAAACAGTTTTTTTGTCAGGAGATAAACCAAAATTTTGTAGTGTTTTTGCTTTATCATATTTTAATAAAAATTTATTAGAAAGAGGAATACCTGTTACATAAATTTTTGAATTTGGAATACCTTTTTCATGTAAATTTTTTTTCATATTCTCATGAGAAACAAAATAATAATCAACATATCTGTTTAAAATAAGCCATTGGTCATGTGGTGCATAATCTGTCATAACAGTTGCAATTTTTGCATTTAATTTACCTTGTTTTTTTAAATAAGCACACATTGTAGAACCAAATGGATGTGTAGAAATTATAAGTTCAGGTTGAAAGCTTTTTAATAATTTGTTTAGTTTTATAGATAATAGTTTATTTGATGTTGTACTGATTTGAGCAAGTGCACCATTTTGCGATTTCCAATAAACTTTTCCCCATGTTCGAGGGGCTTTTTTGGCCATTTCTGAATATGCTTTTGTTGTGACTTTGTTAACGATTTTATTAACATATTCCATACAATCTACAAGTTTTATTTCTATATCTTTATAATTTGATTCAATATATTCTTTTATAGAACGCGCAGCAGATAGATGACCACCTCCATATGACGCGTAAAATATCATTACTTTTTTCATAGTAGGTCTCCTTAAATTATTTTTATTTATTTTATCATAAACCAAAAATAAATTGTATATTTTTTGGAAAAAAAACCAAAATATTAAGAAAGGAGGTCAATATGAAAAAAAATAAAATTTGGATTTTAATTACAGCAGTTTCTATAATTATTGCTATAATATTGGGATATAATCTAGTTAATCAGAAATCAGCATATGCAACAACCAAAGAGAATGATTATAATATGGCTTTTTATCAAGTTGTTGAATATGTACAAAATGTAAAAACATATTTGGCAAAATCTATGATATCAAAATCTGCTGAACATGGTGCTGAAATTTTAACACAAGTATGGAGAGAGGCTAATTTAGCACAGGCATATTTAGGGATGTTGCCAATAGAAAGTCAAGAACTTGAAAATACTGAGAAATTTTTAAATCAAGTTAGTGAATATAGTTATTCATTATCAAGAAAAAATATAGAGGGTGATGGATTAACTGATGATGATATAAGCAAATTAAAAGAATTATATAATTATAGTAATGATTTATCAAATACTTTAAATGAAATGTCTGACGAGTTGAATTCTGGAACATTAGATTGGTCAGAGTTAATGAAAAATTCAGAGGGGTCAGATATAACAGAAGTAAGTACTTTTGATGTTGTTGAAGAAAATTTTCATGAATATACAGGCTTAATTTATGATGGAGCTTTTTCAGAACACATAACAAGTTCAGAGAAAAAAGGATTGACAGGTGATGAAATAGATGAAGAGACTGCAAAAGTAAAAGCTGAGGATTTTGTTGGAAAAGATAAGATTAAAGAGACTAAAAGTAATGGATTTGTTGAAAATGGTGATATTCCAGTATTTAGATTTGAAATGACAACAAATGATAATAAAAACATTGGAATTTCAATATCCAAAAAAGGTGGACATGTTGTATTTTTGAATTATAATAGAGATGTGTCAGAAGAAAAAATAAGTGAACAAGATGCAGTAAAAAAAGGTAAAGAATATCTTATAAGTAAAGGATTTAATGATATGCAAGAAACATATTATCTTAAAGATAATGGTTTTGTTACAGTGAATTATGCATTTAAACAAAATGATGTTGTTATATATTCAGATTTAATTAAAGTAAAAATTGCTTTGGATAATGGTGAAATTATTGGTTTAGAAACTACGGGGTATTTAAATTGTCATTATAATAGAAATATACCAATAAATAGAATTTCTATAGAAGATGCAAAAAAACATTTGAGTAATAATGTTCAGATTACAAGTGAGGGATTGGCAATGATTCCTACAGAGTGGAAGACTGAAAAATTTTGCTATGAGTTTAAAGGAAAAATTGAGGATATAGATTTTATCGCATATATAAATGCAGAAAGTGGAGAAGAAGAGGACATCTTGATTGTTACTAATACACCAAATGGAACTTTAACTGAATAAAATTTATATTAAAACCGAGTATTAGAAAATTGAAATAAAATACCCGGTTTTAATATGTTATTTTTCATAGGGTTCTTTTTTATTTGTTTTTCCCACGATGTAGTCTATAGAAGTGTTATAAAAGTTGGATAAAATTATAGCTAGCTCTAAAGGTAAATCTCTTTTTCCAGTTTCATATAAACTATATTGTTGCTGTTTAATAGATAATATATTTGCAATATCTTTTTGAAGTAAATCTTTATCTTCTCTTAAATCTTTTAATCGTTTTAAATACATATAATCCTCCAACATTAATATATCCATGCGAATTATTATTTATTATTTATTTTTAAAATAAATAAATAAATTAAGTATATTATATATACAGTTAAAAAAATGTATTGACATTTACATTTGTTTAGTTGTAAAATAAAAACATATACAATCAAACGAATGTAAAAGGAGACGAAATGAAAAAGACAAATACTAAGATTATATTTTTATTAATAATATTTATATTTTTGATTTTTTTGAAGCCCAATTATTCTTTAGCGCTAGATGGCACTGAGTTTGGTGGAAAAATATTAGCACCAATTATGGATTTTTTTGCGAGTTTATGTGATGGAATAATAACCATAGCACAACAGACTGTAATGGGAAGTGATGGGGATGTAATTGTAAATATAGATAGGGCTGTTAGTATAGGGAGCATAATTGCAGCTATAGCTGTTGGATTGATTATAGTTGCTGCGGCTTTTTTTGCTGGACCAGCAGGAGGAATTGTTGCTACTATTGCATTTGTAGGAAAAACAGTAGTAATTACTGCTAAAGCAGTTGCTATAACTTATTTTGTTGTAAAAACAGCTACATCAACAATGTTACCAACATCATTTAATTTACCTTTTATAGAACTTTCGCCTGATAATATTTTTAAAAATAAAATAGAAATGTTTGATGTAAACTTTTTTTCACCGGAAACTCCTGAAAAAAAGACAGCGTTTGGACAAACTATTGATTCTGATGAGGAGAATCATATTGCTTATAAAATGCAATCAATAATATCAAAATGGTATTATTCTTTAAGAAATATAGCTATTATTTGTTTTATGATAACTTTAATTTATATAGGAATAAGGATGATTTTAACAAGTATCGCTAATGAAAAGGCAAAATATAAGAATATGTTTATTGATTGGCTTGTAGCATTTTGTCTATTATTTGTAATACATTATATAATGATTTTTACAATGCAAATAGTGAATTCTATTACAGATTTTATATGTGTATATACAAGAAATGGTGTAGAATATATAGATATTACAGATGATAAGGTATATGACTACGTTGAAAAAATGCAAAAAGAGTTAGGAAATAGTGATGATAATACAGAAACAGATGATGGAACATATAGCACATTGTATAAAAATTCTGATGGAGATAAAACGGTAAGATTTCCAATTGATAATTTCTTGTCTCAAGCTAGGGTTGAAATGCAATTAGCCAAAAAAGATGGAAAAGATAATTATGCAAGGATTGGATGGGGTGTTGTATATGTAATGTTGACTCTATATACAGTGGTATTTGTTTTTATATATTTGAAAAGAGTTGTATATATAGCTTTTTTAATATTAGTTTCGCCATTTGTTGTATTAACATATCCTTTAGATAGATTACGCGATGGACAAGCTCAAGGGTTTAATACATGGTTAAAAGAATATATATTTAATTTAGCAATTCAACCATTTCATTTGATATTATATACAATATTTGTAGATATGGCAATTGAGTTGGCAAGTAAAAGTCCGGTATATGTTTTAGTAATATTAGGATTTATGCTTCAAGCAGAAAAAATATTAAGAGAAATGTTTGGATTTAATAAGGCGAAAACACCAGGAGCATTAAGTGGAGCAATAGGAACAGGTTTGGCAATGACAGGATTACAAAAAGTTCTTGGTAGGTCACCTCATCATGTTAAGGAAAAGAAAATGCTTGATAATAAATATGATGAAAGTGGTAATAAAAATTCAAGAATTAGAGAACAAGATATAGATAACATGTTAGCAGGAGAAGGAGCAAGTGAAACAGAAAATTCGAACTCAAGTTATTATTTAGATGGTGTAGATGGTGATTCAGGTGATAGAGAGGATGAAGAGAATAGAGAAAAAATAGATAGTAGTAATACAAATGAATATGTTAATGAAAATACTACAGATTATGGAAAAATGGTAGGATTTGAAGCAGGAAATAATTTTGGTAAAGGAAATAATGATGAACAACAAGAAAATGAAGATAATTCATCAGAGGACATTCCAATTTTAGATACAAAGATGAAAGAACCTGTTACAACACCTGATGACTCAGAGGATAAATTAATAAGTAAATCAAGAATTAATACAAATGTAAAAAGAAAAGCAAAATTCAAATTAAAGAGAGCAATTAAAGGAACTGCTAGACATTATGCTAAAAAAACAAGTGATAGAATAAAAGATTCTCATCCAATAAGAGGTCTCGTTAGTGGAGTTTCAGCTATAACAGCAGGAACAGCTGGAGTTCTTTTAGGTGCTATGGAAGGTCCTGATAAAGCACTTAGAAATGCAGGAGTTCTGGGAGCTGTTGCATATAAAGGAACTTCAAATCGTCTTAGTATTGGAAATGACATTAAAAATGATATACAAGACAATTTTATAAAAGCGGGATATGGAAGTGATTATAACTTATATAAGCAAAATAAAGAATTCAAAGAAATAAAGAATGATATTGAAAATAGAACGATTTTAGAAGATGAATTAGGCTGGAACTCTAAAGAAATAAATGAATTTTTTAAAAAAACGATGGACGAATATATGGAAGCTGGAGTTAAACAATTAAATGATATGGTTATAGGAGAAAAATTGAAAAAAAATCAGGTTGCGAAAGATACAAAAGAAGCTATAACTATAATGTATATGGGACAAAAAGTTGGCAAAGATACTACGAAACTTACAAAAAAACAAAAACAAGAATGGAGTGAAACATTAATGGAAAGAAGTAGTACGATGTCTAAAATACAAGAACAGATAAAGAAAAAACAAAAAGAGTATAATCAACAGATTAAAGAAGTATTAGAAAAAAAGTTAGATAAGGTAGAAGAAGATAGACAAATAGAAAAAATAAAAATACAAAGAGAAAATGATAAAGAATTAAATGGATTAAAAAAGAGTGTAGAAAATTTTCAAGATAAAACATTTGAGAAATTAGATAAGTATAGCGAATATAAATATAAGGAGTAATACTATGAAAAATTTAATAAGAGTTATAAAAGATAATATGAAAAAAAACATAATGATAAAAGCATTGTTGATTTTAGTAATACTTATATTGTTAAGTATAGTTAGTGGGATATTTATCTAGAAATAATTTTTAAACATAAAATTTTGACAAAAATTGAAAAATAAAAAAAAAAATTTTGTAAATAATAATATAGAAAAAGTTAAATAACTTTTTTCAAAGAAAGCGGTCCGTAATACAGATAAATTTGAAAGGAGACAAGAAATGTCTAGAAATAGCAAATTGATATCTGAAAACTTACGAACAGAGATAGCAAAAGAATTAGGTGTTTATGATCAAGTAAAACAAGATGGTGGAAGTTGGGAAAATGTATCTTCTAAAACATGTGGAAGTATAGTTTCAAAAGCTATAGAAATTGCAAATAGAGCTGTTGAAAATCAATAGTTTTTGGATAGGCAAAGTAATAAAAAATTGATAGTATAATTATTCTGTATTCAAGCAAGTATATAATAATTATATTATCAATTTTTTGTTTTTTTTAATATTGCATATCTAAAAAAAATAGAATATAATATGAACACATAAAAATTATTGAAAAAGGGAGGAAAGTAATGAAAAACATTACTGTAAAAAATATAATAGAAGTAACTGAAGGAAAATTGATAATAGGAAAAGAAGAATTAATTTGTGAAAATTTTTCTAAAGATACAAGAACAATTCAAAAAGGTGATATATATATAGGTATAAAAGGAGAAAAATTTGATGGAAATCAATTTTGGAAACAAGCATTAGATAATGGAGCTGATGCTGTTATAATTGAAAATATAGAAATAACATCAGAAGAAAAGGAAAAATATTCAAATAAAACAATTATAGAGGTAAAAGATACATTAAATGCATTATATGAAATTGCTAAATATAAAAGAAGTTTATATGATATACCTGTTGTAGCAATTACAGGAAGTGTAGGAAAAACAAGTACAAAAGATATAATTGCAAGTGTAGTTAATACAAAATATAAAACTTTAAAAACTGAGGGAAACAATAATAATAATATAGGATTACCATTAACAATTTTAAAATTAAAGAATCATGAAGCATTAGTAATTGAAATGGGAATGAATCATTTTAAAGAAATAAGTTTGCTAACAGAGATAGCTAAACCTACATTAGCAGTTATAACAAATATTGGGACATCACATATAGGAAATTTAGGCTCAAGAGAAAATATATTAAAAGCAAAACTAGAAATTATAGAAGGAATGAAGAAACCTAATATTATAATAAATAATGATAATGATTTATTACATAAATGGTATGAAGAAAATAAAGATAAAATTGAGATACATACAATAGGAATAGATAATGAAAGTGAGCTTGTTGCTGAAAATATAAAATTACAAGAAGAAAATAGCGAATTTAAGGCTGTTTCTAAGTTTTATAATGAGAGTGAAAATTCTAAAAAATTGGATAAGTTGGAAATTAAAGTTCCAGTAGGAGGAAAGCATTTTATATATAATGCATTATGTGCAGTAGAAGTTGGCCATATATTAGGAATTTCAAATGAACAAATACAGAATGGAATTTCAAGATTTGAATTAACAAAAAAGAGAATGGATATAAAGAAATTAGAAAATGGAGCTTTGATAATAAATGATGCATACAATGCTAGTTTTGAATCAATGAAAGTAAGTTTGGAATTTTTATCAAAACATACGGGAAAAAGAAAAATAGCGGTATTAGGAGATATGTTTGAATTAGGAAATTATACAGAAGAGCTACATAGAAAGGTTGGTAAAGAAGTTACACATAATGATATAGATATATTAATTTGTTCTGGAAAAAATTCTAAATACATAATAGATGAAGCAAACCAAAAAAATAATTTAAAAACATATTATATGAACAATAATGAACAAATTGTGGAAATGTTAAAGAATGAATTGAAAGATGGAGATGTTGTTTTAGTGAAAGCATCAAATGGAATGAAATTTTTTGAAATTTGTCAAAAACTATAGATTTTTTTTTCAGAAATTGGTATAATACGAATACCAATAGTGGGAGGATGTCGAATGAAATTTAAGGATTACTATAAAATATTAGAACTAGAAGATAGCAAAGTAACAATAGAACAAATAAAAACAGCATACAGAAAACAAGCTAAAAAATATCACCCAGATGTAAATGTGGGAAATAAAGTAGCAGAAGAAAAGATAAAAGATATAAATGAAGCATATAGAATATTATCAAATGCTACATCTAAAAAGAAGTATGATAGAACGTGGAATTATAATATAGGATACAAGAAAAGAAAATCAAAACCAAAAACATCAGAAGATGTTGCAGGTGAATTTTTTGGAATGTTCTTCGGAAATAGTGAATTAAAAGAAGAAATAGCACAGGGAAAAAATCCACCAATAAAAGGAGAAAATATAGAAACAGAAATAAATATAACTATAGAAGATGGATTTTATGGAACAGAAAAGAAAATAGTATTGAAAGATTTAGAAAAAAGTGCAAAAACAATAGTTGCAAAAGTACCAGAAGGAATACAGAATGGAGAAAAGATACGTTTAATTGGACAAGGCAAGCCAGGAAAAAATGGTGGAAAAAATGGTGATTTATACATAAAAATAAATATAACAGATGGAAAAAAATACAAATTAAATGGTAGAGATTTATACACTGTAATACCAATAACACCTTGGGAAGCGGCGCTTGGTACAAAAGCAAAAGTAAATTCTATTGATGATACAAAAACAGCTATATATATACCTAATGGTATACAATCAGGAGAGACAATAGAAATACCAGAAAAAGGTTATAAAAATCAAAGGGGAGAAAGAGGAAAATTAATTGCACAAATAAAAATAGTAGTTCCTGAAAAATTAACAAAAGAAGAAACAGAAATGTTTAAAAAATTAAAAGAAATATCAAAATTTAATCCAAGAAGAGTTTAAGATATTGTTGAAAGTACCGTAAAACCAACAAAAGTATTGACAAGCTCATGAAAATTTAGTATAATAGTAAAGTAGGTTCGTAAACATAAGATAAACTATGGATTAAATCATAGGAATGGGGTGTAAATAAACATGGAGATGTTACAAGGAAAACATTTTAGTATAACAGATCCAAAAGGAGTAAATACAGTAATTTATCAAATTAATAAAACAGATGAGGAATTTCAAAATGATTATCCTAAATATACAGTAGAAAGATTAGATTATACAGAAGAAATAAGAGGAGAAAGTCGAAGAAAGACCTTTTATGTTGATGAACCACAGCCTAAAGGAAATCAATTAGTAATACTATCATTTGGAAAAGAAAGTGTAGTAATAAATTCAGGTATACTAATTGATGACGAGGTAAGAATTTCAAAAACACCAACACCATTTAAGTTTAATACATTATATTCAGAAGAAGAACAGGAATTTAAAGAATTTAACTATACACCAAATATGAAAAGAGACATATGTGTTATAGATCCTGAAACTACAGAAGAATTAAGACCTAGACTTTATTTTGACGAAAAAGAAAATAAAGTAAAGGGTAGATGCAAATTAAAACCATTCAAATCTTATTTTGCATTTGAAGTAAGAGAGGGTAATGGAAAAGTTTAAGGAGGGGCAATTTACTATGGTAAATAGCACAGTAAATGGTAAAAGAATAGGAAAACCAGCAAGTCAAAACGACGATGTAAAAATAACTGCATGTGAAATAATTCAAAAAAGTAAAGGAGAATTACAAGGAGAATGGACACTAGATGCAAAAGAAGTTTTAAATAAAAAAGTTGTAGGTTCATTAAATAAAAAGACGAATTTAGCTGATAAGGAAAATTATATGGTAATAAAAGCATATGCTGGTGGAAATCCTAAAAAAGAAAAAGCAAAGACAGATGAAGATTTAGTACACTAAAATATTGTAACTAAAGAGAAGGTGATTTATATATGAATTATAAAGTAGAAGGAGCAATAAGGAAAAACAAAAAATATTTTATACTTTTTTCAATACTATGGTTATTTATAGCCATAGTATTAATTGTGCCACTAGTTTTATCGTATAATATGCCAGAAACTGAAGGAAGTTCATTGGGAATATTTGTAGAAGCAATGAAAAACCCAATTAAGGGATTATCAGATATTATATCACATGGCTATATGGGAGCGTATATTAAAACACTAATAGTATTTTCAATAATATTTATGATATTCTTTATAATAGGTGTGGCAAGATCAGCTCCTAAAAACGAATATACAGATTTTGAACACGGTTCAAGTGATTGGAGTAAAAATGGAGAACAATATCAAATATTAAATAATAAAAAGGGAATAGTATTAGCAGAAAATAATTATTTGCCAGTTGATAAAAGAGGAAATGTAAATATATTGGTAGTCGGTGGTTCTGGTTCTGGTAAATCAGCATCATATTCAATACCAAATGCATTTCAATTATTAGGGTCATATGTATTTACAGATCCTAAGGGGGAATTATATGATAGGACTGCAGGATATTTAAGGGCAAATGGATATGAAATAAAAGTATTAAATTTAGTAAGACCACAATATAGTGATGGATATAATCCATTAATGCATATATCGTCAGAAATAGATGTAGACGTTATAGCAAATACAATTGTAAAAGGACAAAAAACTGATGGTGGTGGTTCAGATCCATTCTGGGATGACTCAGCGGAAATGTTACTAAAAGCATTAATATACTATTTAATGGCTACAAGACCAGAAGAAGAGCAAAATTTAGCGAGTTGTGCGGAATTAGTAAGAGCTGCAAATTCAAATGGAGGAAGTAACTTGCTTACAGAATTAATAAGTAAACTTCCATATGATCATCCTGCAAGAATGAATTATAAATCAATTGAAATTGCACCAGAAAAAACATATAGTTCAATACTAAGTACATTGCAATCAAAATTAGGAAAATTTGATTCAAAAGATATTGCAGAATTAACTTCAACAGATACAATAGATTTTGAAGAGATAGGTAATAAGAAAACAGCAGTATATGTTATTTCTTCAGATACACATACAGCATATGATTTCTTATTAACAATATTTTTCTCACAAATGATTCAGCAATTATACAATTATGCAGATGATAATGGAGGAGCATTAAAAGTTCCAACATATTTTATATTAGACGAGTTTGCTAATATTGGAAAAATACCAGACTTTGATAAAAAAATATCAACATCAAGAAGTAGAAAGATTTCATTTAGTGTAATATTGCAGAACTTAGACCAATTAGAGGCTGTGTATGAAAAATCATATGAAACAATTATTGGTAACTGTGATACACATGTATTCTTAGGAAGTAACTCATATAAAACAGTAGAATATTTTTCAAAAGCACTTGGTGAAAAAACAATTGAAAGAGATAATATATCAATAAATAGAGATAAACAATATTTTAGAACAGGTTTAAGTACATCTGATCAAATAATGGCAAGAGCATTAATGACACCAGATGAGTTAAGGAGAATGGATAATGATTTATGTATTATTTTTGAAAAAGGAATAAAGCCTGTAAAAGCAAATAAATTCTATTATTTTAAGCATAAAAAAATGGCAGATGCAATGAAAAAATTGGAAATTAGTCATAATGATATTGGAGAAATAAAAAGAGGAGAGTGGAGAAAATTTAATCCATATAATCCATGGACAGAGGATAAATCTGAAAAGGAAGTTGAAAATTTAAAAATTGAATCTTTAGATGATTTATTTGAAGAGGAAACACCAAAAGAACCTGTAAAGGTTGCAAAGACAGTAAAAAAAGAAGAGCCGGCAAATGTTGCTCAATCAATAGATGATATGTTTGATGATGATAATTTTACTGTTCAGAATAATGAAACTTCAGAAGATAAACAAGAAGAGGATTCATATGATTTACAAAAAGAATTAGAGGCTAAATTTGATGAATTATTTGGTCCAATAGATGATGATTAAAAGATAAACCTAAATGAAGTAAAATTCATTTGGGTTTATTTTTGATTAAAAAAATGTTATAAAAAAATACTTAAAATATAAGCTTTTTATTACATTCCTCAGCGTACTACAAAATTTAAGAAATTCTAATTTGCTTTATGGGTCCTTTCCACTATCGTGAACTCTTACCATAAATCTGCATAGAATTTCTAAAATTTTTTCATACACATTTGTCATTTCATTCAAAGCTTATATTTTAAGTATTTTTATGTATTAATTAAAAAAACATTATTTAGTAACAAAAAACGAAAAAATTTTCGCAAAAAACTTGAAAAATAAAATAAAATATTATATTATTATACAATAGTAATAAAAAGTATAGAAAGGTGAGATACAAATGAAATTTGTACACATAGCAGATATGCACTTTGATTCTCCATTTAGAACATTATCAGATAAAGGAAACCTTGGAGAACAAAGAAGAATAGAGCAAAGGAAAATATTTAAAAAAGTAATAGAATATATAAAAGAAAACAAAATAGAATATTTATTTATATCAGGTGATTTATATGAACATCAATATGTAAGAAAAACAACAATAGAATATATAAATAATTTATTTAAAGAAATAGAAAACACAAAAATATTTATAACTCCAGGAAATCATGATCCAATATTAAAAAAATCATATTATAATAATTTTGTTTGGAATAAAAATGTATATATATTTAAACCTCAAATAGAAAAAATAGAATCAGAAGAAGCTGATATATATGGATATGGATTTGGTGATTTTTATTGTTCAAAGACTAATATTGAAGAATTACAAATAAAAAATCCAGAAAAAATAAATATATTAATAATACATGGAACTTTAGATGGTTCAAATATAGAAGATATGCAATATAATTCAATGAGTACAAGAATGTTAAAAGAAAAAGGATTTAATTATATAGCATTAGGACATATACACAAAAACAATTTTAATGAAAAAGGAAGTATTATTTATCCAGGTTCAACAATGTCTTTAGGATTTGACGAATTAGGGGAACATGGAATGATAGTTGGAGAAATTACTAAAAATGAAAATAAATTAGAATTTATAAAATTAGATGAAACAGAATTTGTAGAAAAAGAAATAAACTGTACAGAAATAAATTCGGAAGAAGAATTAATAGAAAAAATAAATGATATAAAAATAGAAGAAAATAAATTATATAAAATAATATTAGTAGGAAAAAGAAATTTTGAAATAAATATTTATAATTTATATAAATATGATTTAAATGAAAAAATAATAAAAATAAAAAACAAAACAAAACCCAATTATAATATAGAAGAAATATCAAAAGAAAACACATTAAGAGGATTATTTGCAAAAGAAATATTAGAAGAAATAAAAAATAAGAATTATAGTGATGAAATAATTGAGCAAGCATTGGAAATTGGTATGGAAATATTAGAGTAATTAAAATAGCAATAAAATTACAATAGAGGAGTGAATTATTTGAAAATAAATAAAATAAAAATAAATTCTTATGGTAAATTAAAAAATAAAGAAATTAATTTAGAAAATAATTTAAATATTATTTATGGAAAAAATGAAAGTGGAAAGTCAACATTGTTAAAATTTATTTTAAATATTTTTTATGGTGCATCCAAAAATAAAAAAGGAAAAAATATTTCTGATTTTGAAAAATATAAACCATGGGATTCAGAAGAATATTCTGGAAAATTAACATATGAATTAGATAATAAAAATAAATATGAAATTTATAGAGAATTTAATAAAAAAAATCCAAATATATTTAATGAAAAAGGGGAGGATATATTAAAAGAATTTAATATAGATAAAAATAAAGGAAGCGAATTTTTTTATGAGCAAACACAAATAAATGAAGAAATGTTTATATCAACATCAATAGCAATGCAACAAGAAGTAAAAATAGGAAGAGATACACAAAATATTTTAATACAAAAAATATCAAATTTATTAGAAACAGGGGAAGATAATATTTCATATAAAAAAGCAATAGAAAAACTTAATAAAATGCAACTTGAAAGAGTAGGGACAGAAAGAAGCAGAGAAAAACCAATAAATATTATAAAAAAGAATATTGAGTTTGATGAACAAAAAATAAATGAATTAAAAATATATGAAAATATCAAATATGAAATTGAAGATAAAAAAAATAAAATAAAAGAAGAATTAATACAAAGAGAAATAAAAAATGAATTATTAAAGGAAATAAAAATAAAAAACGAAAAAAATAATTTTGAAAATGAAAAAATAAAAATAAAAGAAAAAATAAAAGAAGAAAATAAAAATAA
>CABQAZ010000018.1 GCA_902462295.1 uncultured Clostridium sp.
ATAAATTAAAAGGTCCTAAAATGCTTGAAAAATACCAACTTGGTAAAATCACTCCTGAAAAGTTTGAAAATTGGATTGATAGGATGAAAATAAGGAAGTAATATTATTAAGGCATGAAAATAGTGCTGATTTTTAAAAATCAGCACTATTTTATTTTCTTAATTCTTTTAGAAATTATAATGTTTTCTTTCGTATTTAGCTTGTTCTCTATATTGATTTGCAATATCTCTTAAAGTACTAGCAAATCTAACATATCCTTCTAATTCTGTTTGATTGGCATAACCATCCCATTTTTCTGCTAAATTTTCCCATACTGTACCTTCTTTGTCAATCATTACTACGCCAACCGAATTATATGCTTCTATACTATATCCTCTTCTCATTTTCTCATATTCTTCTTTGTCTAAAATTTTCGCAACAGCTCTATTAATCCAAAAACCATCTTTATCTGCTGGTGCATGAAATAATACTTCTCCAATAGTACTTAATGCTACTTCTAATCTATCACTCTTTATAGCCAATTCTTTTGCTTCATCTAACCATTTTAATAAAGCATTTTCATTAATATCTCCATCCTTTTGAGTTCCAGGAATTAATGTCCATTTTTTTAGTAGATCATATGCATTCATCGCTAAGTTAGGATTTGAATTACTTTTATTTTCAGAATCACTTTTTCCTTTATATACTAAACAAATAATATCATTGAATATCGTTGGATTATTAGCTATTTTCTTTTCAATTGTTAAAGGTTTATATTCATTTTCATCCAATAGTTTTAAATAAGACCATTCAATTTTAAATAGACTTTCTTCATTATAATTTTTTTCTTGCAAATCTTTTATAATATTTTTTATATCATATACATCTATAGTCTTAATTAACTCTTGAACCTTCAACGTCTTATTTAATGCCTCATCAGCTAATTCTATATTATAATTTTTCCTTTCATATATAGCCATATTAATTAATTCTACTGCTTCTATTGGTTTATTATATTTTAATAGTCTTTCTATTGCATAATTATATTCTTCTTCACTTTCCAAAACTCTTATATCAACCTTTTCCCAATATTTGTTTTCATTTTTCTTTAATGTTTCTTCAACTAATTTCCATGTTTGCATATTGTAAGGTAATTCTGTTAAAAAATTAGATATTGATTCATTTGATAATTTTTCTATCTCTATTCCTTTTAACCACTCATATCCTATTTTGTAAAATCTATTTCTTATATATCCTTTTGCTAATAATATCTCATTTTTGTTTTTGTCTAATAAACTTAATATTATTTTTTCTTCATTTAGTGGTATGCCTATCTCAGATAAACAAATTCCAACAACAAATGCATCCTTAACATTATTGCTAAATTCTATTACCTTTTCTAATCCTTGTTCTTTGAGTTTTTTAA
Source organism: uncultured Clostridium sp. (assembly GCA_902462295.1). Taxonomy (GTDB): domain Bacteria; phylum Bacillota; class Clostridia; order TANB77; family CAG-508; genus CAG-269. The sequence continues at coordinate 1,406 of CABQAZ010000018.1, forward strand.
TAGCATTTATCTGTTTTTCCCTCAATTTTTTCTCTTGTAATTTATAATCATCTTTTTCCGAAAATAAATCCCAATATCCCATATTAAAAATTCTTTTATATGCAATTTCATCTTTATTAGGTTTTATTTTCAATGAAATTTCTTCTAATCTTTCTATTGCTTCTTTAGGTAGCGACCACTCTGAATCCGAAAATCTTTTATGCTTATTGATAAAATTTTCTAATTCATTCCAAATTTCAAATTTACTATTTTCATCTAACTCTATTATTTCCTTTGATACAATCTTTCCACATATCTTCTCAAATAATTCTTTTGAAACACCACCTAAAATGCTTATTAGATCCTTTATTCTTTCAATATTATTTTTTGAATATGTTATTGCAATTTCAACATAATTTTTATATTGTTCATATACTTCTCTATTGGTTAGTTTAACCTCTTCATCTATTAATTCATTCCATTTAGGTTTGTATGTTGGAAAACTATTTCTTGTTTCATTAGGCATTAATTTTTTTAACACTTTCCAACCATTTTCTTCATTCTCTTTTAATATAGTCTCCACAGCAATTTTTCTTAAGTCATTATTAGCTTTAGTTTGTGGATACCATGGTAATAAAATTCTAACCATTACATTTATTGCTTCTTCATCATATTGTGCAAGCTTCGTTAAAATAATACTCACTCTATTTAAATATTTAGGCTGCCATGCCATTAATTCCAAAGCCCAATATAATCCTGATGTGTATTTAGTTGTAGTTACAAATTCAGCTTTTTCAGTTAAGAGTTTTTGAACTTCACATGTGTTCTCTTTTAACATTTTTTCTAACTCATCTAAAAACACATCTGGGTTAGCTTCTGCAAGAATTGGTAATTCATATTCTAAACTAGCAATTGACTTCCAATTGGCATTTTCTAAAGTTTCATTAATTACATTATATAGCATTTTTTTTACTTCTTCTTCACTATTTACAAAATCATCTTGTAATGATTTTACAATTGGGAGAGCCTCTGTAGCACTTTTCTTTATCGTATTAGAATATTTACATTCTTTACCCAATACATTTGCCATAACTCTTTTTTCTGGTTCTAAATCAAAAGTTGGATTGACTTCTTTTAATATACAAATTAATGCATTTTTAAATTTTTCTATCTCATTATCAAAAAAATTCTCTGCATATCTTTCTATTAATTCTTCTCTTTTTTTGATTTTCCATATATGATTTTTATATTCTATATATTCAGACTTGTTACTTAATAATCTTCTTATTGTTTTTATCCAAGTATCGTAGTCACTTCCTATTACTTCGCTAATGATCTTTTTGTCATTTTCATTTTTATCATTCCAAGCCCCAAATAAACTACAAATCTTTAATATATCTCTTATTTCATTTGCATCTACTTCTTCAAAAGAATAATTCAATATTTCGTTAGTCTCTTTTGTCTTTTCTATCCTGTCATTTTCATATATATTTCTTCTATCATATTCATTTAATTTATAATTTTTACTACCTTTCCTTATATATGCAGTTGAAGCATATACTTTTGCTCTCTTTCCTGTTTTTTCTTCGAACCTAGTAACTTCTTCTTTGGGATAATCCTCACATATTGAATAGATTCTATCTGTATTTTCTTTTGGTATATATACATATCCATAGTCATAACCATCTTCTTCGAACTTAATAATACCTGTTTCTACTATAGGCCTAGGCTGTATTTTATCGCATAAATCCTGATAACTTGCATCATCATCCATTAATTCTTTTTTTATACCTTTCCTTTTTAAAGGTTTATCTTGCACTCCAAATATAATAAATTTATCTTTTTTATATGAATCTATTGAATTTAAAAATCCACAAACATCTGCTATAAAATCTGCTTTTTTATTCTCCAAATAAGGAATTTGTTTATAATCAATATATGATTTTTCAGTTGGTAATTCTGACAAAATTCTAAAAATTCTTTCTTTCAGTTCTTCATCCATTATAATTCCTCCTATTCTTGTCAAATTATAACATATTTTCTGTGCAAAATCCATCAATATAGCTAATTTACTGGCTAATTTCACAGTTTTCCATCGACAAAAATCAACATTTTTTTACATTTTATTTCCCCTACACCTAACAAATTTTCATCCAATATCCCCTGTCGGGTTTTGTTTTCCAATCAAAAAATGTTACAATAAAAACATAGTAATACAAACAATTACTAAAAACAACAGAAAGGAGGCAAAAAAGTGACAGGTAGTATTGAAAAGCGAGGAAAAAACAGTTACAGGCTAGTAGTATTCAAAGGATATGACCTAGATGGCAAACCAATAAGGCATCAAAAAACAATACATTGCAAGAAAAAATCAGAAGCACAAATAGAACTTGCAAAATTTTTAACAGAAGTAGAAAGTGGACTAATAGTAGATGGAAATATCCCAACATTTGCACAATATGTGGAAATATGGACAAAAGATTATGCATTAAAGGAACTAGCACCATCAACTTATTATAGATACAAACGCATGCTAGAAACAAGGATTACTCCATATTTTGGACATTATAAGCTAAATAAAATCAAACCAACAGACATTATGAGATTTTATGATTTACTTGAAGAAGATACTCAAATTATTAGAAGAAAAAACAACAATGGAAAGAAAACAAGAAAGCCATTATCTCAAAAGACAATATTAGAACATCATCGTTTGCTATCAGCAATGCTTCATAAAGCAGTATATTGGCAACTTATTGTAAGCAATCCTGCTGAACGTGTTCAACCACCGAAAACATCTAAGCCATTAAGACGTCATTATGATGAAGATCAAACTAAAATTCTTGTTGATAATTTGCAAAAGTTAAAAGGCAATCAAATTAAATATCGTACTGCAATTTTACTTGATATTTTTACTGGAGCAAGGCTTGGTGAACTTGTTGGGCTTGAATGGAGTGATATTGATTTAAAAAATGGTATTATTAATATTAATAAGTCTAGTCAATATCTTTCTGAAAAAGGAGTTTTTACTAAGGCACCTAAAACAGAAAGTTCAATAAGAGATGTTGCAATACCTGATTTTATCGTTTCTTTACTTGAGGAATATAAGTTATGGTATGATGAACAAAAAACAATTGTAGGCGATTTCTGGCACGAATCTAATAGGCTATTTGTTCAAGATGATGGTAAACCTATTCATCCATCTATAATTAGTAAATGGTTTGAAAAGTTTGTTAAAAAGATTGGATTGCCTGTAATTAACTTTCATGGTTTAAGACATACAAATGCAACTCTTCTTATTTCTCAGCAAGTTGATGTTGCAACAGTATCTGCTAGGCTTGGTCATGCACAAATTACTACTACGTACAATTTCTATGTTCACCCACTAAAATCTCATGATAGGACTGCTGGAAATGTATTAGAGAATTTGTTAATTTCAAGCAATGCAAATTAGTAATTCAATATTATCTAAAAATCTTTTTTGTGACTCTCATATTTATATTTTTTTGATTTACTTTGTTGCAAAAATGACTTTAAGAATTTTTATGAAATGAGATTTTCTTAGAGGTTCTATGTCAATTGGGAAGTTGATCCCCAATTTCTCCCCAATTTGACATAATAGTGCTATTTTTAAGCATTATAGCAACCAAGTTGAAGGCAGCAAAAAATCGCTACAACCACTCAAGCTGTAGCGATTAAATCAAAATTGTAAAGCAAAATTATTTCAAACTCACCTTAGAGTTATGAGGAAAGGAAGCATAACATATTTGTTAGATATATTGAATTGTGTTGTATGCTAGTATTATTAGTGCTTTGCTACATTTTTGTTTAGTGTGCAATTTTTTTATTAAGAATTTTGAGAAGTAAATAATGATTTAATGAAAGAATGTTTTCAATTTCGAGAAGAAACAAAACTTTATAATTTAAAAGAAGAAGATAAAAAACATTTTATTCATTTTGAGAAAATAAGTAAAAATATGTTAAATAGCATACTTGAAAAAATAGACAATATGTTAAAAATCAATTAGAGAAACTTGATCATAATTTATATTATTACATTTATTACTGGTGTAATAAGTATTATAGGAATGGAGTTTGTGATAGGATGGAGTTGAGCAGTGGCACAAAGTAATAGAAAAATCCTATTTTTTTTATGGTAATTCTTGATAATATGAATTAAGTTTACATATTATGGCATATGCAGATGCATCTTTTTCTTCTGTATTCATTTCTATGTATACATTGGATAATTTTCCAAAATCATTAATATTAATTCTGTCCTTTGTTACTTGTACATCATTAATATCAATTTTATAAATAAATATATATTGATTAACTAACCAGTTCTGATATTTCAATATTTGCTTAATATCTTCTAGTTCAGCTCTTTTCCATGTTGAAAAATTCCAGTTACATGCTATTTCTAATTCCTAAAAAAATATTATTCAATACATGTTTTGTCTATTCTCTTATATCTTTTGCTTTAAGAACTGCTGATGGAAAAATTTCATGTTCTTTATCCTCTTTTACTTCAACTTCATCTCCTTTTTTATCAATCCTGAGCTCATTATATACATCACTCTCATTTCCTGAAATAATGTTAATTTTTTACTTGCGCTATTAAAAAATTCATTTTGTAATTCATCTTTAAATTTATTTATTACTTTATCATTTGTAAATAAATATATTTTATCATATTTACTTTTTTTCATAAATTGCAATATATTTAAAAATAATATTGTATCTTTAAATCCTTTGTCGATAGAGTTTTCTTCATTATTAAATGGTAGTTTCTTATATTTACATCTGTCTAAAACGACTTCTATATTATCTATTTCAATTACTTTTTCACTTTTATGTTCTTTCAATCCTCTATAATAAAATAATTCCTTTATCCATTGTTATTCCTCATTAAAATTATTAATTATTTTCCAATAATTTCTGATACATCTTGATTAATTCAGCCACACAGTCATCTTCTGACATTTTCTCCAATCAAATACATATGCTTCCATAACTGCTACATCATTTTGTTTATGTACCTTAAATAAATCTGATGACATTATTAGTAGGTCATATAAATCAGCTAAAGAACTGTTTGAATAATTATTTCTTATATTTAAAATATTTTGCGTCGTTGCTTCTATTTTTTCTTTTTGTTTATCATTGATTACAGGCCAATGGAAATATTTTTTGAACTCATCTTAGTTTGTATCAATTCATTTTTATCATAATACAGTATATCTTCAAAACTTTCTACCATATAATAAAGTTTCTGTATTTAAGTTTATGTATTATGTATTAAATATATTAGCTGTCCATTTCCTTTATTTGTATCACTATTATGGAATAAATTAATAATATATTTTGTTAATAATGGATGTAATTTTATTTCTTCTTCATACATCTATCTTTTTTTAGTTTTAATATATTATTTCTACACAATCATGAATATTATATAAACTATAAACTCTTTTCAAAATTATTCTCCTTATAAGAAAAAAGTAAAATAATAATGTAAAATGACTACACTTATTATCTTGTATCTTGCTTTTTCATATGTATATTTAAAATTTTAATGATTCCTTAATTATTATCAATAATTTGTTTCAATTCCAACAATAAATGCTCCTCCTCATTTTTCAATTTTGAAATTGAAGTTTTCAAAAGAAAATATTCCTCACCAGTAGCTCCACTTCTATCCAAATTTTTTATATTAATATTATAAACTTTACCTTCTTCTAAATTAGATTCTTCCCATATACAATCTTTATGAGTACTTATAATCATTTTACTTTTACATATTTTTAAGATTTCAATTGCCTCAATGTCACTAACAAAAAAATCTAATGTTTTTATCTTTTTATTATATTTGTATGTCATTCCATCAGAATCTACTTCTTCATACCAATTATCATTAAACTTAAAAAGACCATCATCAGTTAATGAACAATAATCTTTTAACATTCCTACTGAGTAATTTATATTTCTTCTACTTTGATTTTCTTCTACTTCTGAGAAATATTCCACACTTACTCCCGCATCACATTTAGTTGATATATTCATAAATTCTCTTGCAGTAGTAATTCCTAAAAGCCTTATAGTCCCAATATCTTTTCTCTCTATATCTATCTTTCTAGATTGTGTTATCATTTGATTCTCATTAGAAACTATAAATATATCATCATTCATATATAATTCGTTATATATATCATCAGAATAAATTTCTTCATTTATTAATGGTACTAAATAATCTATTCTAAAATTAGTTTCAGCTAAAACTAAATATTTATTATCATATCCTTGATTCCTTAATGAAACCATCTTTTGATTTTTCTTAAATGTTTTTACTTCAATTTGTGGTTTATCATTTACAGGAATCCATTTTTCATCAAATTTAACAAATGGTATCGCCTTTTTATTTACACTTACTCCTATAACATCTGGAGCAATCCCCACTTGCTTAGGATCGTAATCATAATAATCAGTAATTACCTTAACATTTTTTTCTCCAGATATTTTTGGAAGAATAATTTTATTAAAAATAACACTTTCTGGAATAATATTTATCCACCTGTCAAAGATACCTCCCATATAATCACCTTTAGAATTCAAGGCTCCTCGCATTGGTCTAGTTCCTTGCATCTGTGTTAAATTTGATATAAAATAAACCGCCTTTTTTATGTCATCTATATTAACTATCACTTCACTATTCATCATTATCCTCCATTAAATTAATCTTTTTGGTTGGAGTTAATTCAAGAGGATTTATTATCTTATTTTTAATTGAAAATCTAGGCCTTCTTCCTTGTAATTGTTGGTCTCTAAATGTTTCATTTTTCTTGCAATTTAATATAATGTTATATATATTACTTGAATCTACTTCATAAAACCATACATTTCCATCTACTCTTCCAAATGGTGCTAAATCTACAAAAACTAGCTTATCCCATGTTGAAGTTGGTCCAAATGAAGTGCAATCTGTTTTTATAGAAGCCGATTTTATTTGAATTCCCTCACCTGTAGTTTTATCTACTGCATCATATGAATGTGCTGTACCATTTGTTCTTACTGCATTAAAGAAAATGCAATATAGTGCTTCACTAAATACATCTGGTACATTCAAATTTCTTCCACCAAATTGTTTTAAATCTAAATTTATATTTGTCCATTTGCGAAAAATTTGCTTAAATTTTTTATAATCCTCCATATCAAATTCATCGCCTACAACTATTGTTCCATCTTTTAATTTTACTTTAACTTGTTTCATATTCTTCTACATATATGAATTAATTCATTTTAAACAATACTTCTGGAGATATATTTAGGACATCACATATATCAAAAATAACTTCTAATGAAACTGGTGTTACCATATTAGGAGCTTCAATATTACTAATATGCGTTCTACTAACGCCAATTTTTTCAGCTAATTCAATTTGTGTCATCTTTTTTAATTTTCTTTGTAATGCAATGTTTAATCCTATTCTCAAATATTTCTCTGAATGTTTACTATTCATATATTTTCTCCTCCATAGTTATATTATCCTATTCGTAAGTGTAATTAAACAAACTGTATATTTGCATTATTAAATATATTAAATGCAAAAAAATTTTCATATTGCTTTTTAAATACAACACCAAAAGAGCGATGCATAATATCACTCTTAGTATATAGCTATCTTATGTATTGTCATTCTTTTCCAAGATTTTTAAAATTTCTTCTGACAATGTAGTTATTACTGGAACTGAAACGGCATTTCCTGCTTGTTTGTACAGTTGAGAATCAGGATATTTTTTTCCCTTAAATTCTTCTGGTAATTTATATCCGTTTCCAACAGGAAATCCTTGTAACTTAAATGTTTCAGTCGGTGTTAATTTTCTTATCCCATCATTAACTTTAATTAGTGGTACATTATGCCCTCCTGTTCCCATATTAGCTGTTAACGTTGGACAAACTCCACTTTTATTTTTTCTTACATACATCCCCCTACGACATTGATAAAATTGATACATTTCATCTATTTGTTCATCTAAATTTATTCTATTTTCCTTTTCAGAATTTTTAAATTCATCAATTGAAACAAAATAGTTTGGATATTTTTCTTTTGTATAATAATATTTTTCAGCACTTTCTTTAGTTAAATCATAATTTATTATTTTTTTTATATCACTAACTCTTTCTTCTGAGGTTTTATGTTTTGATAAATTAGAAAGTGTATCTTTGTTATAAATATTAAACAGTTCAATGTCTTTTTCATTAGCTAATCCAATTATATAAATTCTTTCTCTATTTTGAGGTAAATCAGAATACTCCATTGTATTCAATACATTTTCAAATATTTTATAACCACATCCCTCTAATTTTCCTTTAATAATTTTATACGTTCTTCCATTATCGTGTGCTTGCAAATTTTTAACATTTTCCAAAAAAAGAACTCTTGGCTTATAAAACTTTTTATCTAACATTTTTATTAAATCTATAATATTTAAAAATAGATTTCCTCTATCATCTTCAAATCCTTTTTGTTCTCCTGCAATACTAAACGCCTGACATGGAAATCCTCCATTTAAAATATCTATAGGCTCTCTTAATATTATTTCATGTAAATTTTGGTAATATTTTTTTTCTTCATTATTAGAAGCCAATTCTGGATGTAATACTAACTTAATATCACCTTGCAATAATTTATGACTAAAATTATTTTTATATGTTGCACATGCATATTCATCAATTTCATTTGCCCATAATAATTTGTAACAGGCATTTTTCCCCTTTGCATTTTGGAATCCAAGACATATACCTCCGACTCCTGCAAATAAACTCCCTACTTTATATTCCTTCATTTTGCACCTCTTTTAATTATATAGATATCATATTTATAAAAAAAACAAACCTTTACTTTGCATTTAATACTCTTTTCTACAAATAGACAGTTATTATTGAAAAAATTTTTTATTATTTTATCACCTTTATTTTATATCACACAATCTAATTTTTAACAATAAAATTTCCAATATTTTAGACTATTATGTCGAAAAATTTCTGCACTTTTTATGTTTCATCACTTATTATATTGTAATTTACTAGTCTTACTCCCAAATAGTGTAAAAAAAGAAAAGTGACATTTTTAATCTGCCACTAATCATTTTATATTCAAGTAAAATCAACTCTTCTTTCAAATTTTCAGTACTAAAATCTTTTTATTATTTCCTCATCATTTTACTCCTTTTTTTCAAGAGAAGTACCAAAATAATTAATTACATCTTCTAAATTTCTATCTGTAATTTTCTTTCCTGTACACCTTTCGATTCTATCTAAAATTTTTATTGCTCTGTCTATAATAAAATCATCAAAATTATTATTATACAATAAATCTGCATTTATCATATGTGAAGAAATATAAACTTCTAATTGTTCTTCAGAAATATTTTTATTTCTAACAATTTTATTCATATAATCATTTGGTGATGTTCCTCCAATATATCTATTAGTTGAAAAGAAAAGGGGTGTTTTATTTATTATAGAATTCCATTTCTTTTTATCATAATTCATCTTGATACAATAATCTTTTGGAAAGATATGATGAATATCGCTTCTTTCCTTTAAATATGTCTGTATTCCCATTTCCATTCCATTTATCCAGTCACATGCTCTATTGCTCAATATTAAAGCCATTATTCCTTTATAAGCTGCACTATTTTTAGTTTGTAATCCCAATAGTCTCATTGTGCTAAAATTGCAATCATTTATTGTTTTAGGAAGCTCTTCTTTACCTTTAATCCAATCATATACTTGTTTTACATCTAAAGCATATCTAGTTTCATTTGCTCCACCATATAGTTCTCCAAACACTCCACACCAAAACCATTGCTTTATCTTTTCTTTTACCGACGAATTTTCAAATTCCTTATCTAATAAAGTACAAATTACCGCTAACGGAATAAGTTGAGTTGAATATGGAATGTCATATTCAGAATATATATTCATTTCAACTAATAATTTATAAACTTTTTTAAATCCATTTATTAAATCTTCTTCATTTTTTTCATAATCTTTATAATCTAAATTTAATACATCTTTTCTTTTACAACTAACAGTTAAATTTTTACGTATAGCTATTAAAAGCGTCATAGCAATTAAAAAAGACGTATTATCAAAATTTTTTAATGTTTCATAATCTTCAAAAATCGCTTTAACCTTATCCCAATGTTCTTTCAAATCAAAATTATCTGTTGCAAAAGAAGCTGTTAATAACTCAAACACCGTTAATGGAACTCCACCTTGGTTTATATTTTCAAATACTTGACATACAGCCTCTTTAGGCGCTTCTTTTAATACTTTAATAATAGGTACCCTATAATTTAATATAGGTTGTATTATATTAGTATCTATCTTTTGATATTCTTTAATAATATTGGGTTCAAAATTATAATAATCTTGATATTTATTTCTCCAATCATTAATTTCACTAGCTTTTGTCATTTTATTAAAGGGTATCATTTTATTTTTAAATTCTAATTCTTCTGTTGATAAATCCAGCAAAATGTCTCTTCCTATATTTCCTCTTATTTGTTTATTTTCATCTACAGAAATTATCGCATCAATTCTATCAGTTGTAGTATTTAATACTTTCTCTATATCAAGATAATAAAACCTTTTTATTGCTTTCTTTTGATCCGACCAAGTACTAACAGCATTTTGGGATCTCATTGCTTGAAATGTTGATGTCATTCTCTGTTGTCCATCTAATATCATACTTTCTGGCTCTTTATCTTCATCTCCACTGCCTTCTATATTTTTACATTTAAAATGAAAATCTCCACCAGACTCTAATAGCATGATTGCTCCTACTGGATATCTCAGAGTCAAACTTGATAATAAAGCTTTTATTCTATTATCTTCCCATACCCATCCTCTTTGAAAATCTGGGAGTTGTATATCATGTTTTTCTATTTTATCTAACAAATCTGATAGAAGTTCATTATCTGACTTAAACATATTGTACCTCCAATCACCCTAACAAAGGTTATTTATTTCAGAATCATTTTATCATAAATCAACAATTTATTCCATCGTTTGCTATTAATTATATTATTTTATTTTGACCCTCTGGCCATCCAATATATTTTTTATTTATTCATAGCTATAGTTTAGCTGTATAAAATATATTATGTGATATATTCTCTTCTATAAATCTCATAAAAATCACATATTTTACAGGTTCTTATTGATATTTTCCAATTGGTAATACTTCGAAAATCCTCTAACGTTAAATTATTTACAAATATTTAAAATTATACTAAATCTAGTTTATCATCTGTTTCCTAGCAATAACATTAAAAAAATGCCAATGTTTCAACTTTCCCAACGCTGTTAACGAATCTTTCTCTATCTCTTCGAAAAAAACAATTTCAAAACCATCAAATAACTCTATAACCTGTTCTTTAGACAAAAATAACATTTGTGGTTTAGTTACACTCCAACTATCATTCACCCCAAAAAAATTTCCAACAAAATATCCATTATCCAATATACTACCTTTTATTTTATTCCATAACTCTCCAAATTTATCTTTATTACAAAAAGGTAAACTATAATTAGCTACTATTAAATCACTTTTTTCCAATTCAACCTCCTCAAAGCTCTGTCTCTTAAATCGAAATCTTTTTATATCCTCATCATTTAATCTATTAACAATTCTATCTTCAACATCTTCTCTATCAACTGCAAGTACATTCCACTTATTCTTAATTAAATAAACTGAATCATTTCCAGCACCACAACCTAAATCAATAGCATTACCCGGCTTACACTTTATTTTATCAATAAAATATTTCATACACTTTCTTGGTCTTTCAGACTCTGTACTATTATAATATTTTTCTATATCTCTCATTTTTTCACCTTTAATTCTTTTTAATTTTTTTATATTTTTAAAAACCTCTTTCAGCACATATTTTATCAATCTCTCTCCAATTCATATTCTTCATAAAAAATGCTGATTCATTTATAGTCTTATTTTCTTTTAGCAAAGAATAAACTCCCAATCTCTTTATCCTTTTACCTAATCTTGTTTTTCTTTTATTTTCTTCAGAAATCATTGCCATATATATAATTGAATACATTATATCAACATCTAATTTATCTTGTTCCTCATATTCATTTGAAATTTGTGTAATATATGTTAATACCTCTCTATTAATACTTTTTTCTGTTCTATCATATATATCAACAAAGTCAGAATATATTTTATCAACTCCATATTTTTTAGAATATCTATATAAATCTTTAAGGTAATCAGTATCTTTCGGTGCTTTTCTTCTACCATCAGCATCTATATAATATACACACCAACTATCAAAACTTCCTTGATTATATTCTAAATAAGAACCATCTTCAAAACTCTTTTCCATTTTTATCAATCTCCTTTTTTACTACTTATTTTATTAATTTTCAACTAATCTTTTAAACATATCTACTATTTCATCGTCAGATATTTCATTTTCCAAAACCTCAAAATTATTACCAGAAAAAATATTTTCTATTGAATTATTAATTTCACTTTTTGCATCTAACAACTCTTTTACAATATCACAGTTGTCAAACTCATAGTAATTTGACAATTCATTACTCTCTTCTATAAGAGCATCTATTTCCCAATTTTTTTCTGACTTAATTACTTTTTCCTTTTCTTTTTCTATAAATTTTCGATAACTACAATTAACTATTTTCTTATTATCGCCAATTTCAATTTTCAATACTTGTCCTAAAAACATTAGAGCTTTAAAATCGTTTATACTGCAATATATTTCTTCATTAATTTTATTATTTAAAATTTCCATTATATACTCTATTTTTTCATGTAAAACATTATTCTTTAATAATATTTCTATAATTTTTCTAATATCTTCTATCGAAAGTATAGAATATTTTTCTTCATATTCCAAAATATAACTCATTTTATCTAATATGTATTTTTCTATTTTTTCGCTTTTTATTCCTACACAATTAAATTCATTTATAAGAGAAATTCTATTAATAATACCTTTTATTCCCTCTGTTTTTTCCTCTTTATTTAAAGCTTTTATAATTGAATCAACTAAAATAGTTTTATCTAATTTGTTTTCAATTTTCAAGTACAACTCACTTAAATTAGCTATTTGTTGGAAGAAAATACATGATTCACAAAGTTCATTAAATTCTTCTTCATTTTCTATTATAAAATTTTCAATAAAATCTTTAATACTAGGATTTTTATATTTAATTTCTATATTATCATATCCATCTAAATAAAAAGGAAGTTCTTCTATCTCTATAAAACTGTCATCTAATTCTTTTAAAGCTTTCTTATAATCAGAAAAACTAGTAGCTATATGCATTTTTTTGCATTTATTTTCATTATATACTTTAAATGCTTCTTTTAATTCTCTATTTTCTGCCATATATGTAAATGTTGATAATATTAATACTAAATTTTGCGAATAACTCTCCAAATGCCTATTATATGCAATTTCCCATATTCTTTTAGGATTATTTAAATTTTGTATAAATTCTTGATAAAATTCATTAGGATTTTCTGGCAAAAAATTATCTATTATGTTTTCTATCAATCTTGGATTATAATTTTTATGTTTTATTATTTTAGTAATATCATTGTGTAATAAATTTAAAATATGTTCTTTGCTTACCTTTTTAAAATATAAATGATTATATAAAATTCTGCATTTATCAAAAATAGAATAATCTTCTATTTCTATAGTTACTTCACTTAATTTAAAATTATATCTAGCCAGCTCCTCATATTTTTCTTGAGCTTGATTTAATATATATCCTCTAGTTGTTAATATAAATTTCTTATTATTAGTTTTGTTTATATATTGTATAAATTTAATAATTTCGCTATCTTCATTCTTGTTTAATTTTATGTCTAATCCAGTTTGTCCTAAAAAATCGTCAAAAATAAAAAGTTGCTTTTTTCCCTCTTCAAATGCTTTATATCCCTCATCTATATTTTGAGATATATTTACAATTTCATAATCACAACTTAAATATTCTACAGCAATCATATTTGCTAATGTTGTCTTTCCTACTCCTGGATTACCTGAAATTATACACACATTCTGTTTTTTTAATAATTTTTTTACTTTTAAATATGATTTATTCTGAACATATACTGAAAATTTATATTTTATGTTTTCCATAGCTATCAAATTCTTGTTATATACTTCATTATTCAAAATTTTCTTCATTATATTTACACTTGTTAGCCATAACTTATAATTACTTTCTTCTATCTCAGGATATTTTGTTAATAATGTATTTAATGAATTTTTATCATATATATCTTCAAAATTTCGACAATATCCGTCTAACAGTGTACAAATTTCTTCTTTCCTTTTCGGAGTTAGTCCTAACGAAGTTACCAAAATATATCTTTCTGGTTTTAATTCTTTTATTTTTGGTAACTCTTTCTTTATTGTATTTTTTAAATCACTATATTTTGAATTTGCATAGTGCTTACACTGTATAATTATTGTATTATCAAAATTTTTAGAATATCTTAAATCTATTCCTTGATCTTTCCCTTTTTCAAAGCTCTCTAAATTACACTTAAGTTCTTTTGATAAAAGTTCTTTTACTAGCCATTCAAATTCATAATCAGATAACATTTTAAAATCATAATTAAGCATTTATTTTCCTCCTCTAATAGTCTCATATTTCAATAATTTCTTTACCTAAAATTTTCTTACGTGCTTTACTAATATTTCATTAATGCAATATTTATTATCTCTTCTATTAATTCATCTAATTCCTCTATTTCTAATGTTATTTCTTTTTGAACTGCATATAAAAATATTATATCATCAACTACTTGTGCAATCTCATTATGAACATCTATATTACAATGCCAATCCCTTTTTATCTTATTCTCTATATTTTTTTGAATCTTTAATGTTACTTCTCCAATTTCGTCAATATTAGTATTGTCTTTCATTTTACAACCTAACTTATCATATATTACTTCATAAAACGCTTTTGAATTTGGATTTGTAATATTAGATGGATACTTTATTACAGGTATTTTAGAATGTCTATTTTCTGCAATAGTCCCTAGCTTTTGATAAAAAGCTAGTACTTCCCTTAACATTGTTATTTTTTCATTTCCAATTTTATAATAAGCTCTATCACTTGGTAATATAATACATAACATATTTTCAAATTCACATAGTTTATCATAAAATTCATCTCTTACTTTTTTATTCTCTAATAAAGCAACATATTCTTCAAAATCTTCTTTATTTTTTATATTTCTAAAAATATTTTTTAGTTCATCATATGCTCTAAACATATTTTCAATTTCAGTATCAATGTTATATACCGCATGTTTAATGTCTTCTTCTTCAAAATTATCTAGACCAACCTCTTTACACATTGTTATAGCTTTATGCAATTCCTCTAAAAGTCCTCTATAATCTATTATATATCCATAATCTTTTCCAGTATAAGGTCTATTTATTCTAGCTATTGCTTGCAATAGGCTATGTTCTTTAATATCTTTATCTAAATATAATGTAGAAGCTCTTGGAGCATCAAATCCTGTAAGTAATTTATCTACTACAATTAAAATATCTATATTTCCATTCCTAAATTTAAATTTTATATCTTCTTCATATTCTTCTTCATTTTTATAATTTGATTTTATATTTGTATAAAACTTATTTAATATTTCATTTGCTTCTTCTCCATTATTTTCCTCTCTCATATTAGGTAAAGATATTACAACTGCAACTTTTAATTCTGGAAATTCTTTTCTGAAAATATTATAATATTTTACCGCTTCAATCTTTTTATTACATGCAAAAATACTATTAAATTCTGTATTTTTTAATGTTTCATTATAATTTTTAGCAATATCCCATGCAATTAATTCTAACCTCTGATCTGATAATTCGTTTTTCTTGTATTCATCCCACTTTTCAATAATTTCCCTTTTAGATTCTTCACCACAATCTCTTGTTAACATTTCAAGTCTTACATCTATTGTTTTTTTAGAAACATCTTTAACAATCTTTCTTCTCTCATAAATTAATGGGACTATAGCTCTATCTCTTAATGCATCTTCCAATGAATATTTATGAATTAAACCTCCAAATTTTTCTAAAGCTTTCATATCTTTTTTCATTATTGGCGTTCCTGTAAATGATATATACATAGCATTTTTAAATACCTCTTGCATTTTATTATTTATTTCACTATAATGTGTTCTATATCCCTCATCAATCAATACAAAGGTATTAGGGCTCTCCACTGTTACTCCTGATTTAACAACTGTTTCAAATTTATTTACAACAGTTGTTATTACTTTAACATTTTCATCTTTTATTAATTCTACAAGATTACTTCCTGTTGTTGCTCTTGATGAATTTACACCTATTTTATTAAAAGTTATATGTATTTGTTTGTCTAACTCTATTCTATCTGTTACTACAATAATTCGAGGCTTTTTAATTTCTCTATCTTCAATTATATTTTTGGCAAAATATGCCATCAACATAGATTTTCCCGAACCTTGTGTATGCCATACTACTCCACCTTTTTTATTATATTTAATTCTTTTTAATATAGCTTTTACTGCAAAATATTGATGATATCTACATATTCTTTTCTTTCCAATTTCAAATATTATAAAATCTTTTATTATCTCAAAAAATCTTTGCTTTTCAAATAATGATACTATATCTCTATCTTGTTTGGTAACATTTCTTCCTATTACTACTTTTTTTAGAATTTCATTTTGTTTTTCAACATATTCTTCATTCCATGTTGACCAGAATTTATCTGGAGTACCACAAGTAGCATATTTAGTTTCATCTTTACTTACAGCCATTACTATTTGTATATACTTAAATAACTGAGGTATATAATCAGGTCTCTGATTTCTAATATTCTGGGCGATTGCCTGATTTATAGAACCATGTACATCTTTACATTCAATTACAGCTAAAGGAATTCCATTAACAAATAAAACAATATCTGACCTTACACAATCCCTGCCATTCATTTTTAATACAGAAAAATTTTCAGTTACATAAAAATCATTATTTTCTAGATGTTCAAAATCAATATATTTTATGTTAAATGTCCTTTCTGTTCCATCTATCATTTCTTCTTTATATGTCTTTCCCAAAGTTAACAAATTATATATCTTTTCATTCGTACTAATTAGTCCTGTTACTAAGTCTTCATTTAAATCAGATATAGCTTGGCCTATTGTTTTTGCAGAAAACTTATATTTATCACCTTTATATTCATAACTATTTATTTCATTTAATTTTTTTGCTAATATATCTTTAAATATTGTATCACTTAATATATTATTTCTTAATTTTTCATTTTCTGTTTCTGAGATATATTTATATCCTAATTTTCTCAATACTTCTATTACTGATTCCTGACTGCTACTCTTTTTATTTGCTATTGATATTTTCTCTTCCATCTATTTTCCTCCATGAACTAGACCTGTATTTCATAATAATTAATACGATTTTTTTATCTCAACTTTTTTATACTCCAAGTTCTTGTAAAGATTCTTGTAATTCATTTTCTAAAACCTGTAATTTGTTGTTTATTTTTTCTATATTTTTCTTAATTTCATCTATATTTATTTCTTTTTTTTCTAAAGTATCAACATATATTTTAATATTTAAATTATAATCATTTTCTTTTATTTCATTCATTGTCGCTATATAAGAATATCTTTCTATTTTTTTATAATTTTGATATGTATCTAAAATCTTATTAATATTTTCTTGTGTCAAAATATTTTGCTTTTTTCCTTTTTCATATTCTCTACTTGCTTCAATAAATAATATATCTTTTCTTTTCCTGTTCTTTTTAAATACGACGATTGCTACAGGTATTGAAAATTCATAAAATAAGTTCTCTGGCAATCCAATAACAGCATCAATTAAATTTTCTTCTAAAATTTTCTTTCTGATGATTCTTTCAGATGCTCCTCTAAATAATATACCATGTGGCAATACAACTGCCATTCTTCCATCGTCATCTAGGCATTTTAACATATGTTGCACAAATGCATATTGTCCCATACTTTTGGGTGGTATACCATATTCAAATCTATTGTATAAATCCATTGAGGCTTCCATTTTAAAGGTACTTTTTTTCTTTCCATTTTCATTTTCAGATTCAAAACCTTTTGCCCATTTATCTAATAAAAATGGCGGATTAGATACAATTACATCAAACTTCATTAACTTATTATTTTCAATATGCAATGGATTTGATAAAGTATCTCCCCATTCTATATTTGCATCATTGACCCCATTAAAAAACATATTCATTCTGCACAAATTATAAATTGAACTACTATATTCCTGTCCATATACACTAACTTTTTTATCTTTTACTTCATTTATGACTTTTAAAAGTGATGAACCAGTTCCACAAGCAGGATCGTATATTCTGTCATTTGTTTTAGGTTCTGCCAATTTTGCAAGTAAACTAGATACTTGAGATGGAGTATAAAATTCTTTTTCCTTTTTTCCTAATTCTCCTGCAAATTTTGTAAGTAACATTTCATATATATTTCCTATAATATCCTTATTTCCTATTTTTGATGGTCTTAAATCAACAGTATTTAATTTGGTAAGTAATGTTTTCAATATTTCATTTTTTTCTTTTTTCTTTCCAAACACTATTTCACTATTAAAATCTACATCTGCAAACAAATTAGATAATTTTTTTCCATTTAGTGTTGTGATTGTTTCAAGAGTTTTATTTATTATTTCTCCTATATTTTCTTCGTCTTTCTTACTATATAGATAATCAAATGTACAATCTTCTTTTAAAATAAATTTTCTTCTAGAAAGATATCTTTCTTTTAGAATTTTGTTTTCGCCATATATTTCGTTTGCTTTTTCTTTCTCATCTTTATATAAGTCACTTATATATTTAACAAATAACATTACTAATAAAAAAATTATATAATTTTCTTCTTGTATGCTTTTTCTTAATGTATCACAAATACTACATATAGTTTCATTTATTTTTTCTTGTAATTGTTTCTCATTCATATTATTATTTTCCCCTATTTATTACTTTTTTGATTATTTCATTATAATAATTATTTTTTTCTTCTATTAATTTATTATATAATTCTTTTTGTTTAGTCCAATTATAAATTATTTTTATAATTTTACTTTGATCATTTATATCAAGTTCTGGTATTTCTAATAATCTTAATTTTGCTACTGGAATTGATTTTACTTGTGATCCTATTGCAATTTTTTCTAATTGCTGTTTAGCCATGTTGCTTTCTAAATACCATTTTAAAAATTCGCCACTCATATTATCTTTGCATCTTATAATACAATATAAATTATTTATGAGTAAATTTTCTGTTTTTTCATTTACAAGTATAATTTTACATGGTGATGATAATCTAAATATTAAGTCTCCTTTTTTGGTAAGATAATTACTTAAATCTTCTGTACTAAAAAAGTCTTCATATTCAATATTTTCTTCATAACATTTTATATTAAAACTTTTGTATACATTTGTTTTAGTACTTTTGTATGTTGCTTTTTTTCTTTTTAAGACTACTCCTATATTTACATCTGCTATTTCTTCTAACTTCATATGTCCCCCTTTGTTATATTAGTTTTATAACATTTTTTTACTGTTTTGTCAAGTTTTTTTGTTATTATCGTTTTAGAACACATATATTTTAAAATTCATTTACAATCGAACCACACACAAAAAAAAAGAGTTTTTTCACTCTTTTTTTACAATAGATTATTCTTCTTCCACTATTACTACCTACAATCATCTTTTTTATTTTGTTGTTTAATTTGATCTTTTCTATTTTCTCTTTCTTGTATTTTGTTTTTTATCACATTTATTATTTCAGATTTATCTGTTACAATAGTTGTATCCTCTTTTATCTCTTCCCGCCGAAATAAGCAATTCTTTTTGAGCAAATCTTTCTGTCAATTGATTAGTTTGTTCTAATAATTTTATATCATTTTCATATCCATAAATAAAAGTCCAAGGTCCATGTAAATATTCTTGAATTCGTTTCTTATTTTGCTCATCTATTGTTATGGCATTCATATTTTACCCCTTTATTTTAATATAAAAAATAATAATATACTAATTGCTAATTGTACTAAAACAATTTTACTTGTTACTTTATATATTTTTTCAATAATAACTCTATTTTTACCATTATTAGCAAATTTACCTATTTGTACTTCGTTATGTGATGTATAATCCTCTAAATTATCGATATAAACTGATTTATGTGATGACTTACTATAATGCGAATATTTAGCTTTTGGCAATATATTTTTGTATAATACCAACATAATAGGAAGTCCAAATATATTACCTAAAATTGCTGAAATAGCCCATTGCCCAAATACAATAACATATTTATTATTTATATAATTAGATATATATTCTGGCCAATTAGCTTTATTCCCCATTAATACCAAATATACTATATAAGATAGCACAAAACCAATTGACAAACATAAACTTTGTACTCTTGATTTCCTATTTTTTACTGTCTTATTATATCTATCATCATTATTTTCAATAGTTCCTCTTAAATATGAATGAACTCTGTACACTTGTTCCTCCATATTTTTGCCATCTACTCGTATAGTTGTAGTATCTTCTCTAAAATGTACCCATGTATATAAATGCATATATTCATAATGTTCTCTTGTTCTAACATTAGATGAATAACTTATAGTAGAATAAAAAGTTATTTGTTCTATTGAATTTAAATTGTTTAACATTCCAACAAACCAATTATAATCTACTTCTGTTATTTCTCTACCATCTTTGAATCTTATTGTATATTGAACCTTTGGATTATCTCCTTTGTATTCATATACTTTTTCATTATATTTTAATCCTGCATTTTTTTGTTCTTCTTTCTCAAATAGTCTTTGATATTCTTCCTTTTGCTCTTCTAAATAATTTGCCACTTCTATTATTGTTTCTATTGGAATAATTTTATTAACTATTTTTTCTTCACTAGCCATTTTTTGCTCCCCCTTTTATTTACTCAAAATATTCTACATATATTTTTTTTGCAAACACCTCATTTAATAATTCCATATTATTTAATGAAACATATTTTTTCAAAACTTTTTTATTTACGCCTAAAGAAATTGCATATACTAAATATTCTTCCCATATCAAAATTGCATTTGTATCTTGTTCTGACAACAATGAATAATCTTCTAAATATTTTTTAAAAGCAATCCATTTATATATATCATCTTGCCCTTTTAAATTATTGTGCTTTGGAGATTTAAAGAAAATATACACCATAAAAAATATTATACAAATTCCCATTGATATTTTAAAATTAAAAATAATAGAAATACCACTTATTATGCAAAATATATAATATAAGTATTCTTGCTTATCAGTATGTTTTACAATATTAAACATATATAAAACTGTTATCATAGCAACTATAAAGTTTAATATAACTTTATATAAATAGGTTTCTTCATAAAAAATATTATAAATGTTATCATATTTTATAAAACACAAAAACAAGCCAATAATTATACTTAATATAATATATACAATATTTAAGGTTATATTTTCTCTAGCATTTGTTGTTCTTTCAACAAAAGTTATGTATTTATATGAAACAAACAAATGTAATACAGCACTGATAATAACAGCAAGTGTTATTAATATTTTTATTTGAATATTAGCTATTTTACCTAATCCCAATACTATTGGTAAAATAATAGCAAACACAATACAAATTCCAAATACAAAATAATTTATTAACAGTAAAATTTTATTTATATTTTTTATATTTGAATTATTATATATTGTTTTTCTTTCTATTCTTCTTTCAAGCATTTCATCAAAAATTTTAAAGTCATTTTTGAAATTTTTATCCCCTATGTATCCTTCAAAAACAACTCTACTTTTATTTTTAAAGATTCTGTTAATTAAAAATATTTCGTATTCTTTTAATTCTGTTGTTTTTACATTTTTATCTAAATATAATACCTTTTTTTCTTTTCCATTTATAATTTCATCTTCAATTCTTATATATTCTCTTTTATGTAAATCCAGTATCGTAGCAATAATATCATTTCCATCAGTATGCCCCTTTACTATTTTTCCAATTATTGCAGGAGATTCTTTATTCGGTATTTCTCTATAATATTCCATTTTTTTGTGTAATAATTTTTTATTCAATATAAAAGTATATATTATTACAACAATTAAAACACATACTAACATTCTTTACTCCTTAACAATTTTTATTCTAACATAAACAGTTCATAAATACAATAATATATTGTAAATAAAAGAATGTAATTCTTAATTAATATTTCTCATAAACTTTAATAATTCGTTATTAATACTTCTTTTGTAATTTGATTTTTATTTTTCAAATGATAATTTGAATTGCTATAATTATAATTTAAATTATGTATATTATATTGATTTTCTATAGCCCAATTTATTAGCATTTCATTTTTAAGCCCTTTATGTTCAGTTACATTTGAAAGTGCAAATTTTATCCCATATTTGGTCACTTCATTTAGATATTTTAATAATTCCTCTTCCTTCTTTTCATTCCAACCATCATTTTCATTATAACTAGCATTTCCTAAATAATAAGGCGGATCAAAATAACAAAAATCATTGCAAGTCAACGAATCTAGTTTGAATTTCTTGTAATCTGTATTAATAAACGAAATATTTTTAACAACTAATTTTCTGCAGAATTCCAATAGATTTTTCCTAATTGAACTATTAAAATCTCTTTTTCCAACAGGTATATTATATTCGCCATTACTATTAAATCTAATTTGATGATTAAAAGCATAAATTACTAAAGTCAAAAATATAAAATCTCTTTCACTTGAATCTTTCATATGGTTATAGTCATCTCTTAATTTTAAGTAATATGGTTTATTATATTTTCCAAGCCCTGAAGAACTATTTTCTCCATAAAATTTATATCCGTTTTTATAAGTATTACTTAAATTGTATCTCTCGATAATTGAATCTAGTTTATTCACAATTTCCATATAATCATAGTTTTTAAAAAGGTTTAGTATTCTAATTAAATTAGTTTCTTTATCTATTGCTATTATTTTATTTGCATTACTATTAACAGCAACATTTGCACCACCACAAAAGAAATCCACAAATGTATCTATTTTTTTTGGAAATATTTTTTCAAACTGTGGTAATAGTTTATACTTTCCCCCAGTGTAATTTAATGGAGATTTTGCAAAGTTATTATTATCTTCTAATTGAATTTGGCTTTTCTCACCAACTTCTGATGTTTCGCATAAAAATAATCTTTCTTTATGGTCTATTGAAGTACTTTTTCCAGTAGTAAAATTATTATAAGATTGCTCAAATACTTTAACTTTTCCTTTTTTCTCTAATATTTCTTTAATTTGCAAATCTGATATTTTTGCATTACTCCTACTATTAGACTTGTCACCAGTATTGTTATAAGATACTAAAATATATTTGCAATTACAATTTTTGATTAAATCAGCAAAAGCTTCTACTGCTTTATTTGTACAATACTTACTTTTTAAATTAGTTCTGTCCATTTTTTTTGCAACACCATATACTTGTGGTTTATTCCAAACTGCAACATTTTCCAACAAATGATATGCATCGCAATATTGTCTTGAATTATATGGAGGATCAATATAAACTAAATCAGCTTTTACTTCTTTTATAAACTCATTTGCATCTTTATTGCTAATGTGTGATTTTACTTCTCCATTTTTATTTATATCAATCATATACATAAAGAATTTATCTTCTATATTTTCAATTTTTCTATAAGCATCATAATGTCCTACTGTATTCGCTACTCTATCCATTGAATATATTAGGCTTGTTATTAAAATACTTCTTTCTCTTTCATTAATTCTTCCATCATTATATTTTTTGTCTATATCATCCCTTATATGTCCAATTTTCATACAATCATTGCTACTAAAATATGTATCACTAAAGTTCTGTGAAAAATAATTTTCTTCATGAATTTCCATAGCATTATATTTATTTATTATATTTTCTATCTTTTCGATATCAACTTTAACAGGTTCATAAAAAGCTTTATAACTATAGCAATTTGACTTTAAATAGTCATTAAAATAAACATCTTTTCCTTTTTTTAGAAATAAATCTCCTACAACTCCTGTTCCAGCAAATACGTCTATAACAGATTTAATATTACTACAATTTTCATTAACTGTCTTTTCTATAAAATTCAATAATTTATATTTACTTCCTAAATATCTTCTATTATTTATATCTAGCTTTCTCATACGTTTAACATTTCCTTTCTAGGCATCTAATGCACACTAGAATTATAACAATAAAAAAAGAGTTTTTCAACTCTTTTTTATAAATTATTAATTTTTATACCTATTGTATACATTTTACATAATATTACTTATAAGTTTATCTCTCCAATTTATGTCAAAACTTGTTTTTTCAGTTTCAAATAAGCCTCTTACCTTATCAATAATTTCATCATATTCATTTGATTTATCCATTAAATTAATAATTTCATCATTATTAATTGGCATAATAATTACATTGTCAGTAAATTTATCCTTATACACTGTTGATTGAAGTGGAACTGAGGCAACTGCTTTCCAAATATTTATTGTATTAAAATCAAATTTATCAGCAATAAAAAATGTAATTACATTTCTACTTGTATTATTAATTTCCTCTTCTATTTTAAGATTTATAGAATGTCGCAATACAGGTTCCCATTCTCCTCTCTTTTGACTATTTGCGTTCATCAAAGTTGCTTCAAGCATTATAACTTTATTATTTTCATAAATAACTATATCCCCTTGACCACCACCAGCATGAATAATTGGCTCAAAATTAGCTGACATCGTTAAGTTATAGCTCTCTAACAAATTGATTTTCTTTCCCGTAAAATAATACCATGCAATACCAACTATGTATTCATAAATTGTGGGAACTGTAGCTTCTGTGCTTACAATGTTTTTTATTATTTTATCATTATTTCTATCTTTGAAGAGCTTTAATATTTCTTTTACTCTTTCTATTGGATACACTTTATCAATATATATATTAAACTCTTTTCTTCGTTTGTCTGCAATAATTTTTGGAATTTCACTTATACTTTTTCCATTAAATT
Source organism: uncultured Clostridium sp. (assembly GCA_902462295.1). Taxonomy (GTDB): domain Bacteria; phylum Bacillota; class Clostridia; order TANB77; family CAG-508; genus CAG-269. The sequence continues at coordinate 26,617 of CABQAZ010000018.1, forward strand.
CGCTCTGAATTTCAATTATAATGTTATCTATATCTTTAACAGCCAAATTCAATATATCACATAAAGATTTTACTGTACAAAAATAACTTTTAATACCTTCCTCATAATCATCATAACCCCCATAATTACTCTTTAACTCTTTTGATATGTTTCCCAAAATTTTATCTTTCAAATGCTCTTCTTTAAGTATACACTTAAGTAATTCTTTATATGCTAACTCAACATAACCTTTGTCAAAGCTAATTATTCCTGTAGCTTTAAATATTCGTTTTGTTGTGTCAGAATATTCATGTATGCAATCAAGTTGTTTTGATTTCATAAATATGACATATAGATTTTTATTGATATTTCCTGTGAAAATCGTTTTGTATTTTTCTATAAATTCTTTTGGATTGGGTCTCATACCTGTTCTAATATTAAACATATTTTTACCTCCACCAAAAGCCTTATTTAAAACATCTTTTTCATTTTCAAAAAATGTTAACAATCTATCTAATGTGTTAAAATCTTTTTTTATATTAAAATTATATAAAAAATTATAAAATTTCCAATATACTTCGATTTGCTTTTGACTTTTTTGATTTGTAAAAGTTCTCCAGAAAATTTGCTTTTCAATTAAGTTATTAATATTTAATTCTTGTGGAACATTAACTTCAGTACTATTAACAATATCACCAATTTGATAATTATCTATAAACTGATCTATTTTTCCAACTTCTTTATAAGGATTAAAACCTTGTACAATTTCAAGAAAAGTATTTTCTGATATCCTATCCTTTTTTATTAACATATATAATCCCATACAGAATGGTGAATAATATTTTTTACCATATTTATCAAATATTCTTAATTTCAATAATTGTCTTAAATATATTATATTTATATTGTCTATTGGTAGTATCCTTTCTAATCTATCTTTTTTTAATTTACTTGAATCAAGTAATAAATCTCCAACTTTGGATATAATACGATTAGAATCTGCAAAACCTAGTTTTACAAGATTGTTTGTATAGTGTCTTGCTCTATCTTCAATCCCCTTGTCAAACTTTTTTAAAATTTCTGGATAATTAATCAAAAGATATTCAACATCATTAGACTCTATAGCCTTTTTACAATCTGGATGTTTTTCAATCTCTTCAATAAGCTTATCATATGGTTCATGCTGTTTAAAAACTTCAGGTGATAGTTCAATAGCTCTGTGATAAAATTTAAACTGAGCTAAGCTACTAGGAACAGTATTCCATGAACTTTTTTCCTTAGTTGTAACCTCTTCTAAAATTGATATATATCCCTGAAAAGCACTTATAACATCATTTCTTCTTCCATTAGTATCCATTAAATTAAATATCTGATTCTCTTTTACTTTCATAATAACTCCTTTAATAATTATCGTTAATTTTTAATCTATTTCTTTTTTAACACATTAATTCTATTATAATTTAAAATGACATATATATTTTATCACAAAAAACTATTTTAGACAATTTTTAGAAAACAACTCTAGGAAATTTTTATATATTTTATAGTAAAAAAGAAACTAGTTTTTATCATTTTCTTACATCTTTGATATATATTATATATACTTTTCTTTTTTTAAACAAGTGAACAAAAAAATAACAGACAATTTCTTATCTGTTATCTTTTATTGGCTCGTTTGACACTTCCGTTTGCGAAAAATATGAGCCTGTATTTATAATCGTA
>CABQAZ010000019.1 GCA_902462295.1 uncultured Clostridium sp.
AATTGTCAATACTTTTTTTGAAATTTTTAAAAGTTTTTTATTCTTGTTTTTCTTTGACCATTTTCTCGCTTGGTCTTTAACTATATTACCACCTTTTTATCATTTAGTCAATACTTTTTTATATGTATTTTTTGGAATTTTAAAAAGATATTATTTTCTTTATTTCTATATCTCTACAAGAATCAAATCATCACTTATACATTTTATATTTTCCCACGGAATTATAATATCATTACTATTTGAAAATAAACTCATTAGCTTATTAGTTCCTCCTGGTACTATAATAGATGTTATTCTTCCTGTATCTAAATCCGCACATACATCCTGAACAAATCCCAATCTTTTTCCATCACATATATTTATTACTTCTTTATGTTTAAAATCTAATCCCTTATCACCCATTTTTTACCTCCTCTCTTATTATATGAAAAAAAATATATATGTTTCCAAAAATACCTCAACTTTCGCTGAGGTATAATTTGTTTCTATTATTCATTATTATACTTTTTACTTATAATATTTTTTTATATTTTCCAACGCATTTTTTTCTAATCTTGAAACTTGAGCTTGAGAAATTCCAATTTCTTCAGCTACTTCCATTTGCGTACGTCCATCAAAATATCTTTTCTTTATTATTTTCTTTTCTTTTTCATTAAGTCTTTTAAGTGCATCTGCAATAGTCATATTATCTGCCCAATTCTCATCACTATTTTTTGCATCTTTAACTTGATCCATTATAAATATACTATCAGAACCATCATTATATATAGGTTCTTGCAATGATACAGGATCTTGAATAGCATCAAAACTAAAAACTATTTCCTCTCTTTCTACCCCAAGTTCTTTTGCAATTTCTTCTATACTAGGCTCTCTTCCTTTTTCCTTATTAAATTTATCTTTAAATTGTATTGCCTTATATGCTAAATCTCTTACAGACCTACTCACTCTTATAGTATTATTATCTCTTAAGTATCTTCTTATTTCTCCAATAATCATCGGCACAGCATATGTGCTAAACTGTACATTTTGTGATAAATCAAAATTATCTATTGATTTTATTAAACCTATACACCCTATCTGAAATAAATCATCTGCATTTTCGCCTCTACCATAAAACCTTTGTATCACACTTAATACTAATCTTAAATTTCCTCTTATAAACTCTGCTCTTGCTTCTTCATCTCCTTGTTTTATTTTGATAAATAGTTCATTTTTTTCTTTATTTGTTAGTACTGGTAGTTTCGAGGTATTAACTCCGCAAATCTCTACCTTGTTAATCAAATAAAAAACCTCCCTTTGGAAAATAACGTTATTATAATTATTTCCAAAGAGAGTATTTTTATACTATTATATATTTTAATTTGCAAATTCTCTTAATTTCTTTTCAACATCTTCTGCAGAAGTCATTTTTATAATTTCATCTGCAAGTTCTTTGCAATCATATCTTTCTAATTCATTAATTCTTTTTCTTGCTTTTAATATGCTATTAGAATTCATAGAAAACTCATCTAATCCAAGACCTATTAGAAGAGGTATATATAATTCATCCCCTGCTGCTTCTCCACACATTCCACAGAATATTCCTGCATCATGAGCTCCATCTATTGCATGCTTTATTAATTTTATTACTGCTGGATGAAATTTTGTGTATAATTTTGATATTTTTTCATTTCCTCTTTCAACTGCAACAGTATATTGTATTAAATCATTTGTACCTATACTAAAAAAGTCACATTCTTTTGCTAGCCCATATGAAATCAAAGCAGCAGATGGTATTTCTATCATTATTCCAACTTTTATGTGCTTTTTATATGGTATTTCTTTTTTTTCTAATTCTACTTTACATTCTTCTAATATCTTTTTTGCTTCTCTTAATTCTTCTATTGAAGAAATCATCGGAAACATTATTGATAAATTTCCATATACACTTGCTCTTAATATTGCTCTTAATTGTGTTTTGAATATTGTTGTATTGTCTAAACACAATCGTATGGCTCTATATCCTAAAAACGGATTAGATTCTTTTTCTAAATCTAAATATTTCAACTCTTTATCTCCGCCAATATCAAGTGTTCTTATTATTACAGGTTTATCATTCATTTTTTCAGCAACTTCTTTATATGCTAAAAATTGCTCTTCTTCTGTTGGCATTTTTTCACTATCCATATATAAAAATTCGCTTCTAAATAACCCCACACCTTCAGCAGTGTTTTTTAGTACTATTTCTACATCTGATGGTGTTCCAATATTGGCAACTAATTCAACCACATATCCATCACTTGTTTTAGTTATTTCATCTTTATATTTTTCTAATTCATCATTTTCTATTTTTAATTTTTCTTGTAATTTTTTTAATCTTTCTATTTCTTCTTTTGTGGGATTCAAATATATTTCTCCGCTTTCTCCATCTATTGCAACATATTCTTCATCTTTAAAGATTTTAGTTGCTTCTTTTACCTTAGTAATAGCTGGAATTGCATGAGTTCTTGCCATTATTGAAGTATGTGAATTTGTTCCTCCTAATTCAGTTATTATTCCTGATACATTTTTAAAGTCTAATCTTGCAGTATCTGATGTTGTTAGTTCTGTTGCAACTATTATTGTATTTTCTTTTAATTTATTTATATTTACTGTTTTTTCACCACTTAATTTTGCAAGTATTCTGTTTTTTATATCTGCAATATCTCTTGCTCGTCCAGCCATATATTCGTCATCAATATTCTCAAAAATTTGCATTATACTGTTAAACCCTACTTCTACAGCATATTCTACATTGTAATTTGAAGTTTTTATTACATTTTCCGCTTCTTGTATTAATGTTGGATCTTGCAATATCATCAAATATGCTGACATTATTTCCTTTTCCGTACCACTTGCTTTTTCTACAATTATTTGCGTTTCTTGTGTTACTTCTTCAAGTGCTTTTTTTAATTTTTCTATTTCTTCTTCTGGATTTTTAATTATTTTCTTTTCAATTTTTCTTTCATTATTCTTTAATACTACTACATTTCCAAAACCGACTCCTGTAGATACACCATTTCCTTTTATCATATGTTACCTCCTATATCACATAACTAAAATAAAATATAACTATAGAAGATTTATTCTCCAAATTTGTTTTCAAATCCTTTTAATATTTCTGACATTGCATTTTCTTCATCTTCTCCATCACATTCAATTTCAATTTCAGTACTTGCTTTTATTCCTAAAGACATTATTCCTAAAATTGATTTTGCACTCACTGTTTTTCCATTTACATTTAAATTTATATTACTTTTAAATGTAGATGCTAATTTTGCTAATTCTCCTGCTGGTCTAGCATGTAAACCTGTTTCATTTTTTAATATTACTTTTTCTTTTATCATTTTTTTATTCCCTTTCTAAATATACTAAAACTTCTAAAGATTCAAATTATCGGTTCCTAATTTGTTAAATTTTCTTATATTCTGGTAAATTATTTTTCAATATTGCCATAATAGCCATTGAAACTACAGACCCAACCGCTATTGATAACAAATATAAAATTGGATGTCCTATTGTAGCTATTACAAATATTCCTCCATGTGGTGCTCTTAATGTACAACTGAAAACCATTGACAATGCTCCTGTTACTGCTGAACCTACAACAAATGCTGGTATCGTTCTTAGCGGATCAGCTGATGCAAATGGAATCGCACCCTCTGATATAAATGATAATCCCATTATATAATTTACATATGCAGCTTGTTTATCTTTTTTAGCTATTTTCTTTGGAAAGAATGTTGCTAAAAGTGCTATTGCAAGTGGTGGAACCATTCCTCCTGCCATTACTGCTGCCATTATCTCATATTGTCCAGATGCTAACATTCCTGTTCCAAATGTATATGCTGCCTTATTTACTGGTCCTCCCAAGTCTATTGCCATCATTCCACCTAGGATTGCACCTAATAATACTTTATTTGCTGTACTCATTGATGATAAATAATTATTTATTCCTGTATTTATTTCTCCAACATATGGATTTATTAAAAGCATAAATAATCCTATTAATGCGATTCCAAATACTGGATATAACAAAATTGTTTTTATTCCCTCTATACTTTCTGGCAAATAACTACACAATTTTTTTAGTCCTAAAACTATATATCCACCTGCAAAACCTGCAATTAATGCTCCTAAAAAGCCTGAGCTTACTAAAGTTGCCGTATTATCTGTTAATGATGTAAATGTTGTTCCTTGAACAGCTAGTATTCCTCCTACAAATCCAACTGCCAAACCTGGTCTATCTGCTATACTCATTGCTATATATCCAGCTAAAATATATAACATTACATTAAATGCTGCACCTCCAACTGTTTTGAAAAATGCTGCTAGTGGCGTATTCATACCAAAATTTGATGGATCTATAGAATAATCATCAAATAAAAATGCTAATGCTATTAAAATTCCTCCACCAACTACAAATGGTAACATATGAGTTACACCATTCATTAGATGTTTATAAATTTGTGTTCCAATTCCCTCTTTTTCGTCTTCATCATCTTGTTTATCTTTGTTTGCTGAATGATATACTTTAGATTCTGATGATAATACATGTTCTATTAGTTCTTTTGGTTTATTTATTCCATCTGCTACTTTTGCTTTTATTAATTTTTTTCCATCAAATCTTGATAAATCTATTTTTGTATCTGCTGCAATTATTATTCCTTTTGCATTCTTTATTTCTTCTTTTGTAAATTTGTTTTTTACTCCAGAAGAACCATGTGTTTCAACTTTTACTTTATATCCTAATTCTTCTCCAGTTTTCTCAAGTGCTTCTGCTGCCATATACGTATGTGCAATTCCTGTTGGACATGCTGTTATTGCTAGTATCTCATATCCATTATTTTCTTGTTTTACTTCTTTTAATTTTGCTCTTTCAGCTCTATCTATACATAATATAAATTCTTCAGGTGTTTCTGAATTTAATAATTCTTCTCTAAATTTTGTATCCATTAATAATGTTGATAATCTACTTAATACATCTAAATGTACATTATCTTTTGTATTAGGAGCAGCAATTAAAAATATTAATTTTGCAGGTTGTCCATCTAATGAATCAAAATTAACTCCATCTGGTATTACCATTGCAGATAAACCTGGTTTTGATACTGCATCTGTTTTTCCATGTGGAATTGCAATTCCCTCTCCAATTCCTGTTGTTCCCTCTTTCTCTCTTTCTTTTACTATTCTTTTGTATTCTTCTTTGTTGATAATGTTTCCATTGTTTGTCATCAGTTCTACCATTTTGTCAATAACTTCTTCTTTACTTTTTGCTACACCATTTAATTGGATAGCTTCTGTACTTAACAAATCTGTAATTTTCACTATTTATCATCCTTTCCTTTGTACTAAATTTAAATTATAATATTATAATACTATTATAATTTAAATTTAATTTATTCTTTTTAATAGGTCTGCTACTTCTTCAGCTGTCGCTAAGTTCATTGAAAATGCACTTGCAGTTCCTGTAGCAATTCCCATTTTAAAAGCTTGTTCAAAATCTCCACTTTTTCCATATTCAGCTATAAATCCTGCTACCATGGAGTCTCCTGCACCAACTGTATTTATTACTTTTCCTTTTGGTGCTTCTGAAAAATATTCATTATTTTCTTCTGTTACTAATATTGCTCCTTCTCCCCCTAATGATACTAGTACATTTTTTGCTCCCATTGCTTGAAGCTTTTTGGCATGTTTTATTATATCTTCTTTATTTTTTATTTTTTCCTTAAATGTTTCTTCTAATTCTTCTTTATTTGGCTTAATTAAAAATGGTTTATATTTTAAAATATTCATTAATAATTCTTTTGTAGAATCAACTACGAATGTTACTTTATTTTGCTCTAACTTTTTACATATTATTTCATATATATCATTATTTATACATCTTGGTATATTTCCTGCTAATATTACTATGTCTCCTTTTTTTATTTTTTCTATTTTTTGTATTAGTTCTTTTACATTTTCCTTTGTTATTTCTGGTCCATTTCCGTTTAATGCAGTTTCTTCTTTAGAACTTACTTTTACATTTATTCTTGTTATTCCTTTTTCTACTTTTATGAAATCTGTTATTATTCCTTTTTGTTCTATTTCTCTTTTTAATTCTTCTCCCGTAAATCCAGCTATAAATCCTAGTGCTGTACTGTCTATTCCAAGATTTTTTAAGACTGTTGAAACATTTAGCCCTTTTCCTCCTGGAAGTATTTTTTCTGTTTGAGTTCTGTTTATTTTTCCGATTTCAAAATTATCTACTTGTGATATATAATCTAACGCTGGATTAAATGTTATTGTATATATCATTCTATTCACCTCAATCGATATCATATTAACATATTTATATCTCATTTACAATAGAATTTTTAGCATTTAACAAAAAAAAGAAACCATAGTTTTACATTTTAATTATGGTTTCTTTTTTATTCGATTTTTTTATACATTTTGTGATGAATCTTTACCATCATCAAATGGTATGAATTTATTTACTATGCTTCCTGTATTTACTTCTATATCTGTATCTGTTTTAAACATTGCAAATGATGTGTTTATTTTGTTATCTACTAATTCTTCAACTTCATCTTGTGTTGCATGTTCTGCTAATACAAGTTCACTTACTAATATTTGTTTAGCATTATGTAACATTTTCTTTTCTCCTGTAGATAAACCTTTTTCTTTTTGCTTAAAACTTAAGTTTCTAACTACATCTGCAATTTCATATATGTCTCCACTTTTCATTTTGTCCATATTGTCTCTATAACGTTTATTCCAATTTTTTTCCATTTGTGTTTCATCTTGTTCTAATACGTTTATAACTTTTTCTGCCTCTGCTTTATCAATTACATTTCTAATACCATGTTCTTCTGCAGTTAATGTTGGTACCATTACTTTTACTTCTCCTGGCATTTTCAATATATAATATGATTGCTTTTCACCTAATATTTCTTTCTCCTCTATTGCATCTATTACCCCAGCTCCATGCATTGGGTATACTACTTTGTCTCCTACATTATACATGTAAGTCACTCCTTCCAAGTCTTATATTTTGGTCTTCAATCATAAGCTTTTTATTTTTCCAACCATATTTATTATACTACAAAAAATGGCAAAAGTCAAAGTTTTTGCCATTTTTTTTGATATTTTTTAGTTATTGGTTGAACCAAATCCTCCAGTTCTTGTTCCCTCAGCTTTATCTCCATCTACTTTATAATATTTTGCAAATATTACTTGTCCTATTACTTCTCCTTTTTTTATTTGTACATCATGGTCAAAGAAATTATAATATGCATACATAAAATGACCATCATTACTTTCATTTCCGTAATAGTCACTGTCTACTATTCCCAAACTATTCGCCATTACAAGTCCTTTTTTTCCTGGATTAGAACTTCTATTTACTAACATATAATATTCATCTTCTGGACAATATGCTTTTAATCCTGTTTTTATTAATGTTGGTTTCATTCCTGGTTTAAATGCTGGTATAATCACATCCTCTGCTGATTCTACATCATATCCTGCTGAATACTTTGTTTTTCTTACTGGTAAATTAATTCCTTTATCTTCAAATCCTTTTGCTATTTCAAATCCTCTTATTTTTTCCATCTTTCTCATCCTTTCTATTTCTTCTATATTCTTTCACATCACTTTTTAATTGTCAATATATTTTATATAATTTTTAATCTAATATGTTACTGCATAATAGTTTTGATTTATTTTATAAGAAATACTTAAAATATAAGCTTTTCATTACATTCCTCAGCTTATATTTTAAGTATTTCTATTTATTAATTGTAAAAAACTATTATCCAGTAACTCTAATACCCCCTCCTTATTAAAATTAATCTAAAAGGAGGGGGTATTTCAATTTTTTATTAATTTGAACCATATACTGTACACATAGCAGAACTACTAGCAGATACTACATTATCATCAGTATTTATAAAATTGAATAAATTACTTTTTAAATCTTTAGCAGCACTATCTTGACTAGTTACACTGATAGTTACTATGTCTCCAGGTTTAAGTACCATTTTATCTTTATCAGTTGCTACTTCTTCACTACCTGTCTTTATACCTATTTGTGATAGTACCTGTGTCGTATAATATTTTACATATACATTTTCACCTATTTTGGTATAATTTGATTGTGCTAATTTTTTTCCAGGATTTTCGTCTAGACTTGCAACTTCTATTGATGTATCATATGTTTTTCCTGTTGCAGCTAATCTACTTTCAAAGTCTTGATATTGACCTCTTGTTATTGTTCCTTTATTAGCCGTTTCTGTTACTACTTCCTCAACAATTCTTTGTACATCTTGCTGTGCTACATTATCTACTCTTTCTTCTAAAGTTACAAGTGGAACTAAAATTAATATTGTTAACCCTACAAATATTGCTATAATAACAGATACTGTTGAGTTTCCTGACATCAAAATCACTTCCTTTCGATTATTTTTCTCTTATTATTTTAATCTTTTGCTATTGTTAGTACTCCTATTTGTTTTCTGTCAATTCCATTTTGTACCAAAACTTTCGCACATTCATTTACAGTACTTCCAGTTGTATATATGTCATCTATTAGTAATATCTTTTTATTAATAATTTTTTGACAGCTTTTTGCTTTATATACTCCTTTTGCATTTTCTTCTCTTTGTTTTTTATTTAATGAACTTTGCGGTACTGTATTTGTTGTTTTATATAATATATTATGCTTTATTGGTATATCAAGAATCTTTGATATTTCCTTTGTAATTATTTGGCTTTGATTGTAACCTCTTTCTTTTCGCCTTTTTTTACTTATTGGTACTATTATTATTATATCATACTTTTTTAAATTTTCAAAACATTTTTCGTTTTTTCTTAAAAATTCTGCTATTGTTCTATATACATACGGCTTTTCATGAAATTTTAAAGCTAAAATTTGACTTCTTATTATGTCTTTGTATTTAAAAAAATAATGATGTTCTACATAATTTTTACTTATATCTATATAATAATTATCTGTTTCAAATGAAAATTCCTTATTTAATTTCACTCTACATCTGTTACATAGTGCTTTGTCATTTAATTTTCCACATATACTGCATACTTGTGGATATATCAAGTCTAATATTTGTTCTATAATGTTTATTACACCTCTCTTTTTATCTTATTGACTTGCTCTTACCCAAACAGAAACACTTCCACCATTACAATAAAATATTCCATTTCCCTCTTGGTCAACATATACTTTTTCTTTTATATTTCCTGTATAATCATAAAACATAGTATTTGCCATTCTATTTCCTACATTTATTGTTTTTCCGCCTCCAGATCCATCTGTCATAATTGTAACTAACCCCGAATTTGGATGTTCTTCATCTCCTGTTCTGACCCAAGCTATAATATCATGATGATCAAAATAATCTATTTGTTCTCCATATGCATATTCCTGTCTTAATCTCATCATATTTTCTAACATTTCTTTTTTGGCACTTACATTTTGTGATGGTATTCCATAATAATCTCCATAAAATACACATGGTAATCCATCTTTTCTTAATAATATTAACGCATATGCTAATGGTTTAAACCAATCTGGTATCCATGAAAATAAAGCTTGTCCAGGCTCTGTATCATGGTTGTCTACAAATGTTACTGCTGAATTAGGAATGTTCTTTACTAATGTATTTTCAAATATTCTTGCTAAATCATAATTTCCATTTGAATTTGCTGCTTCATAAAAATTATAATGTAATGGTACATCAAATAATGGAATTGTTGAATTAGTTTTATTTATATATTCTCTAAGTGTAGTTATATCTCTATTCCAATATTCTCCTACACATTCTAAATTTTCTCTTTCTTCTTTCATGCATTGTATCCAATCTGCCATAAAATCTGCCTTTATATGTTTTACTGCATCTAGTCTAAAAGAATCTACTCCTGTAGTATCTAAATACCATTTTCCCCATTTTTTTAATTCTTCTACAACTTCGGGATTATTAAAATCTATATCAGCACCCATTAAATAGTCATAATTTCCATTCTCTTTGTCTACATTTTCATCCCAATGTTTTCCGCTAAATCTAAATATCCCATTTTTTCTTCCACTTTCATCCCAGTCTGTCCCATTAAAATGACTATAATTCCACTTAAAATCTGAATATTTGTTATTTCTTGCGTCAAAGTTGTATTTTGTCCAAGCTGTTATTTTTTTTGGTAATGTTGTATCTATATTTCTATTTTGATTTTCTTCTTCACTTGCATATACTGTTTCTGCTTCATCTGCACCAATCTTATGATTTAGTACTATATCCGCATATACTTTTATTCCATTTTCATGTAATTTTTCTATTGCTTGTATATATTCATCTTTTGTACCATATTTAGTTTCTATACTTCCCTTTTGATTAAATTCTCCTAAATCATATAAGTCATATACTGCATATCCCACATCTAATTTACCACCAGCAGCCTTATATGCTGGTGGTAGCCATACATCTGTTATTCCAATTTCTTTTAATTTATTTGCTTCTCTTGATACTTTCTTCCATAGTTCTTCTTCTGTTTTTAAGTACCATTCAAAGTATTGCATTAGTATCTTATTTTCTTTCATTTGTTTATCCTTCCATGCTACTATAATATCATAGTTTTATTTTTTTTTCAATAATTCTTTAAAATTCATAAAAAACAATGATGAATGTGCATGAAAATCTTACATTTTTTGTATTTCTATGTATTAATTTTAATTATTCTCTATTGCATTTTGTATTAATCTATCTAATAATTCTGTATATGTAATCCCTATTGCTTCAAACAACTTAGGATACATACTTATCTCTGTAAATCCTGGCATTGTATTTATTTCGTTTATATATATTTTATTTGTTTCTTTTTCCACAAAAAAATCTACCCTTGCCAACCCTTTTCCATCGATTGCCTTAAATGCTTTTATAGCAAGTTTTCTAACTTCTTCTATCTTATCTTTTTCTATTTTTGCTGGAATAACTGTTTTAGATTCTGGAATATTATATTTTGCATCAAAACTGTAAAATTCTTCCGCAGATATTATTTCCCCAACCGTTGAAGCTATAATTTCTTTTCCATCTAAAATTGCACATTCTACTTCTTTTGCATCTATTCCATGCTCAACTAAAATTTTATCATCATATTGCCCTGCATTTTCTATTGCCATTTTCAACTCACTATTATTTGTAGCCTTTTTCACTCCTACAGAAGAACCAGAATTTGATGGTTTTATAAACATAGGAAATTTTAGTTTATCAGTTATTTTTTCAATTTTAAATTCTTCTTCTTCAAACTTATTATTTATAATTACATATCCTTTTTCATTTTTCTTTATATACATATATGGTGCCTGTTCTATTCCTGCCTTTTCAAAAATAATTTTTGTATAAACTTTATCCATTCCAACACATGATGATAAAACTCCACATCCTACATATGGTATTTTTAACATCTCCAACATTCCTTGTATTGTACCATCTTCTCCACCTAATCCATGTAATACAGGAAATACCACATCTAATTCTTTTAGTGTCCATACTAAATTATAAATTTCATTCTTTTCTCCTTTATTATTTTCAAACCATTTTCCATATTTATTTATATAAATTTCATGTACCTCATATTTTTCTTTATCTAAATTATCAATTACTGATTTTGCAGACATTTCTGAAACATCATGTTCTGTTGATATTCCACCATATACAATTCCTAATCTTATCATAATATCCTCCCATATGTTATATTTTATTACATTTATATGATATCTAATTTTAATTATTCATTATTTTCGATTCAGCTTTTAGTTCTAAATTTTTTCTTTATTATTTCTATCAAAATCATACTATAAAGTCAACATTTTTCTACAATTTTACTATTCCATTATTACAAGATAACGTTAATTTTGTAATAAACCGAGGAACGTAATAAAAAGCTTATATTTTTATTTATTAATTTTAAATAAACCATTATCCTGTAACATTCTATTTATCATACATTTTGCATAAATTTATATAAGCACATTAATAAAATATTATTAGAACATTCATTGTTCGAAAGGAGGTTTTTATGCCCATTTCTTTAAGTAATAAAAAGAAAATGAGAAATGGATTATTTATAGTTTTAATATTTTTTATATTATTAACATCAAGATTAGCATATATCCAATTTGTATGGGGTATTGAATTAAGCGAAAAAGCTGGAACTCAACAAGCACAAAGTAGAACTATAACAGCAAAAAGAGGTACACTTTACGATTCTACTGGTAAATATATTTTAGCAGAAAGTTCAAGTGTTGAATCTGTAAGTGTAAATCCAACTAATATATCTGATGAAAATAAAGAAAAAGTTTCTAGAGCTTTAAGTGATATTTTTGAACTTGATTACGAAAAAGTATTAAAAAAAGTAACCAAAAGAAGCTCTATTGAAACAATTATCAAAAAAGTTGATAAAGAAAAATCTGATGAATTACGAAACTGGATGAATACAAATGGAATAACTTCAGGAATTAATATTGATGAAGATTCTAAAAGATATTATCCTTATGGAGAACTCGCAGCACAGGTTATTGGTTTTTGTGGAAGTGATAATCAAGGATTAGATGGTGTTGAAGCTAAGTATGATAATGAACTAAAAGGCTCAAATGGCAAAATAAATAGGCAAACTAATGCTGCTGGTGAAAGTTTAGGTGGAGAAGATTATGTTTCTGCAGTTGATGGTAATAACTTATATCTAACTATTGATATGACAATTCAATCTATTGTTGAAAAATATCTAGAAGAAGCCTGTATTGATAATGTATGTACAGATGGCGGTAGTATCATTGCTATGAATCCACAAAACGGTGATATTTTAGCTATGGCTAACTATCCAAGTTATAATTTAAATACACCATATGAACCATCTACAGATGAACTAAAATCATCATGGGACTCAATGGATTCCAAAGATAAATCAACTTCTTTGCAAGGAATGTGGCGTAATAAAGCAATTTCAGATACATATGAACCTGGTTCTGTATTCAAAACTGTAACAGCATCTGCAGCACTTGAAGAAGGTATAGTTACAAACATCGACCAACAAGGTCAATTTTGTTGTACTGGAGCAATAGAAGTTTCCGGAACTAGAATAAAATGTTGGCGATATTATAGACCACACGGTTCTGAAAGTTTAAGATTAGCTTTAATGAATTCTTGTAATCCTGTTTTTATAGGATTAGGTCAAAAAATAGGCGTTACAAAATATTATGAATATTTAAGAAAATTTGGATTATTTTCAAAAACTGGAATACAACTTCCTGGAGAAGCAAATAGTATCTTTGTAAAAGAAGAAAAAGCTGGACCAGTCGAACTTGCAACTATTAGTTTTGGTCAAAGATTTGAAATAACCCCTTTACAGATGATTAGTGCTGTTTCTTCTATTGCGAATAAAGGTGTATATATAAAACCTCGTATTGTAAAATCCATTCAAAATAGTACTACTGGTGAAATTACAGAAATGCCTATTGAAACAGGTCAACAAATTATTTCTAAAGATAATGCTGAAAAGGTTCTTAGTATGATGAATAGCGTTGTTTCTGAGGGAAC
Source organism: uncultured Clostridium sp. (assembly GCA_902462295.1). GTDB lineage: Bacteria > Bacillota > Clostridia > TANB77 > CAG-508 > CAG-269. The sequence goes on from CABQAZ010000019.1 coordinate 13,608, forward strand.
TGGTAAAAATGCTAAAGTTGATGGCTATGAAATTGGTGGAAAAACTGGTACTTCAGAAGATGGTGTAAATACCAATAAATATGTAACATCATTTTGTGGCGTTGCTGAAACTGATAATCCTAAAATTGTTTTACTTATTACCTTATATAACCCAACTGGTGAGGGGGGTCATCAAGGAGGCGGTGTTGCTGCACCTGTTGGAGGTAAAATCTTTAGTGAAGTCTTACCTTATCTTGATTCTTTATCACAAGAACCATAATAGAATGAATAAAAAACATCGTGAAATTATCAATAACTTCATGATGTTTTTTTAATATCTTTAAACATTATACTAATATTATAATTATTTATATTATTCTAATCCAAAACTTACTCCAAGAGCATTATTTAATTGATTTATAATTTGACTATCATTTATGTGTCCTATTTTTTCTTTTAATCTACTTTTATCAATTGTTCTTATTTGCTCAGCAAGAACTACAGAATTACTCTTAAGTCCACTAGTATTTTCACCTAATTCTATATGTGTTGGTAATTTCGTTTTATTGGTTTGGGATGTTATGGCTGCCGCAATAACAGTTGGACTATATTTATTTCCTAAATCATTTTGTATAATTAAAACTGGTCTAATCCCCCCTTGTTCTGACCCCACAACTGGACTTAAATCTGCATAAAACATATCTCCTCTTTTTACTACCATTTTCTTCACTCCCAAAAACTACAATTTTAAGTCTATATTTCGCATCTTTAAACTTAGTTTGAAGTAAAGTTAATAGTATCTACATTTATATATTTGGAAAAGTGTACAAGCATTAATTTGTACTATTTATCTTTACCTCATTATATAATATGTAAATTGTCGTTTTTTGTTTATTGTCCTGTATTTCCATTTGTGTTGGGTTATGTGTTTTTTTATCTATATGTAAATTTATTTGTTGCATATAAATATTTTGAACATTGCTTTTTGCTTTCATTATTACTTCTGAATCTGTTTCTTCAAATGTTGCTTTTTCATCTTGCTTATAACTTTCTATAAAACTACATAAATCTAAACAATTATTTCCTAAATAATTATAGTTTTCTAGAATTGTGTTTAAACTTAATTGGCTATTTTCTATTTTTAAATTTGTTCCATTATTTTCTATTCTTATTCCTGCTATATTACTTGGTTCTATTACTTCCTGTACAACATTATTGGGTTCTTGGTAAGTTTGTTTTAGTATATATTTATTGCTATTTTTATTACTTGTTACATTTACAGTTACATTTACTTCATACGAACTAATATTTAAAATCTCCTGTACGATTTCTTGACTATTTTTATTATTCCCTGTTTTTGATTTTTTAACCCTATTTTTATAAAAAAATACTCCACAAATTATAATTATTATAATTAATAAAATTAACCAATATTTCTTTTTCATGTATATTTCCTCCTAAAGTATATGTATTATTTTAAAACGAAAATATACCTAAAAAATCTTTTTCAATTATCTTTAAAATATTCATTTATAACCCTTATTAATTCATCTTTTTCATTTATTTTATTTATAAGATTTCTAAAATAACTTGAATTAGGCATATTTTTTGTATACCATGCTATATGTTTTCTCATTTCATTTAAAGCAACATTTTCGCCTTTATATTTTACATCAAGTTCTATATGTTCTTTTAAAATCTCATATCTTTCTTGATTCGTAGGTTTTTCCTCTTTTTTTCCTGTAGTTAAATAATAATTAATTTGATTAAAAATCCATGGATTTCCCATTGCTCCTCTACCAATCATAATTGCATCAACACCTGTGTATTCAAACATGTGCTTCGCAGATTCTTCATCTATAACATCTCCATTTCCTATAACAGGAATATTTACAGATTGTTTTACTTTTTTTATAATGTCTAAATCTGCCTTCCCACTATAAAATTCATCACGTGTTCTTCCATGTATTGTAATAGCTGATATATTATTTTTTTCTGCTATCTTTGCTATTTCACAAGCTACTATATGATTACTATCCCATCCTTTTCTATATTTTAAAGTTACAGGTACTTTTGAGTTTTTTACTACTGATTTTACAACTTCTTCTACTCTATTTAAATCAAGAAGTAATTTGCTTCCATCACCATTTTTTACTACTTTTGGTGCTGGACATCCCATATTAATATCTACAATATCTGCTATTTCACTTATATATTTGGCTGCAAATCCCATTGTTTCTGGATCACTACCAAATATTTGCATACTTATAGGCCTTTTTTCTCCACATGTTTTTAATAATTGTTTTGTTTTTTCATCTCCATAAAACAATGCTTTTGAACTTACCATTTCAGTACATACTAAACCTGGATTGAATTTTTCTACTATAAGTCTAAATGGCAGGTCTGTTACACCTGCCATTGGAGCTAATATTAAATTATTTTCTAATTCTACATTTCCTATTTTTATCTTTTTTAAATACATTTTTTACCTCTATCTATTTATTAAACATTCCATTCTTTCTTTGGCTACTTATATTTAGTAAAATACCTATACACATAAAACTAGTCATCATTGAACTTCCACCGTAACTAACAAATAATAACGGTACACCTGTAATTGGAAGTAATCCCATCGTCATGCCTATATTTTCTAATGTATGAAATAGAAACACTCCAGCAATCCCAGCTGAAACATATGCTCCTGCATTGTCTTTAATTCCTTTTGCTACTTGAATAGATTTTGTAATAATTACTACATTTAATATAATTACACCACAAGCTACAATAAATCCCATTTCTTCTCCTATTACAGAAAATATAAAGTCTGTTGATTTTGGATATAGGTATCCAAGTTGAGTTTGATTTCCATTTAATATTCCCATTCCAGTAATTTGACCAGCTCCAATTGCAAGTTTAGATTGTAAAATATTATATCCTGCTCCTCTTGGATCTGATTCAGGATGCAAAAATGTGTCAATTCTCGTTTTGGCATGTTGAGGTAATACAAAATTATAAATTAATGGTACTGCAATTATTATTACCGCAAATGCTGTTATTATATATTTTTTATCTATGCCTGCAACAAAAATCATTATTAAAAATGCTACTATATATGCTGTTGCAGTTCCATAATCTGGTTCAATAACTATCAAAAGTATTGGAATCGCTATTGTTGATAATATTATAGCTAATTTAGATATTTTATTTATCTCATTTCTTCCTTTACTTTGGATTTTTGATATTACATAAGCTAAAAATAAAATTATAAACACTTTTGCTAGCTCTGTTGGTTGAAATGAAAATAAATCATCTCCTATTACAAACCAACTTCTCGCTCCACTTATAGGCTTTGTAAATAACACCGCTATTAATAATATTATTGATATTCCATATAATATAGGAGATAATTTTATCAGAATCTTATAATCTATAAACATGACTACAATCATTATTCCAATACTTATCCCCAACCAAACAATTTGCTTTTTAAATTCATCTAAACCAGAATCATATGATGCCGAAAATAATGCTATTAGTCCAATTCCACATAATATAATTGCACATATCGGTATCCACCATTCTATTTTTCTTAATCTTTTTATATTCATTTAATCACTCTTTTTTGTTTTACTTTTCTTTTTTTCACTTGTATTTTGCTCTTGTTCTTTTTGCTTTTTTTCTTTATTTTCATTTGCTTTGTTATTATCTTGTGTGTTATTTCTTGTTTCTTTTATTTCTTGTTTTTGGTTTTCTCTTGTTTTATCATCTTGTTTTTTTGCTTCTTGCTTATTTTCTTTTACTTGAGTATTTTTTTCAACTTGTGCTGTTTGCCTAACTTCATCTTTTATATTTAGTATAGGAATATTTGCATATAATGCTGGAGCTCCATTACTGCCATCACCATTGTCTTTGTTTGTTAATCTTACATCCATTGCACTTTCATCTATATCTATATATTTTTTTATTACTTCTATTATTTCTTGTTTCATCAAATCTAAGAAGTCTGCTGATACATTTGCTCTATCTTGCATTAAAACTAAATGTAGTCTTTCTTTAGCTGCATCTTTAGATTTTAATGTTTGGTCTTCTTTTTTTGCCATCTTCTTAAAAAAATTCATTATGCTTTCAAACATTATTTGTTACCCTCCAACTTTTGTTTATTTTATTAGGTTTATTTTTTGAATAGACTTTTTAATTTTGCAAAAAATCCCTTTTCTCTACCTGGAATTGTTACTTCTATATTTTCTCCTAGTACTCTTTTGGCTATTTCCAAATATGCTTTACCTGATGGTGCTTTTCTGTTTTGTATTACAGGTTCTCCTTTGTTTGTTTGTGTTATTATATATTCATCATCTGGTACTACTCCTATTAAGTCTATTGATAATAAGTCAACTATGTCATTTACATCCATCATTTCGCCTTTTCTTACCATATTGGGTCTTATTCTATTTATTACTAATTCTGGATTTTTAATCTCAGATGCTTCTAATAATCCTATTATTCTATCTGCATCTCTTATTGAAGATATTTCTGCTGTTGTTACTACTATTGCACGGTCTGCACCTGCTATAGCATTTTTGAATCCTTGTTCTATTCCAGCAGGACAGTCTACAAGTATATAGTCAAATTCTTCTTTTAATTTTTTTGTTAATTCTATCATTTGTTGTTCGTTTACCGCACTTTTATCTCTTGTTTGTGCAGCTGGTAATAAATATAATTCTTTAAATCTTTTATCTTTTATTAATGCTTGTCTTAGTTTACATTTTTCTTCAACAACATCTACTATATCATATACTATTCTATTTTCTAATCCCATTACTACATCTAAGTTTCTTAATCCAATGTCTGTGTCTATTAATGCTACTTTTTTTCCTTCCAATGCTAGACTAGAACCTAAGTTTGCTGTTGTTGTTGTTTTTCCAACTCCACCTTTTCCTGATGTTATAACTATAACTTCTCCCATATTCTTCCTCCTTAGGATTATATTTGTAAATTTCAAATCCTAGTTTTTACAACTATTATAATACACTGAAAACGTCAAAAAGTCAATCTATTTCTACAAATTTTACGCAAAAAATTACTGTTTCCGTAAGGTTACAGTAATTTTGTAATATTTGCTTATTAGAAATTTATTGATAAAAATAATTAATTATTCCATTATAAATTCCCCATGCTAATCTATTTTGATATTCATCTTCTAATAAAAGTTTTTCCTCTTCTGGATTAGATAAGAATCCGCATTCTACAATAGTCATTGGAATCTCAACATGTTTAACAATATATACGCTATCTATGCTTTTTGCGACTCTATTGTTTTCTTTTTGTATTGCATTATTTAAATTGTTTTGTATTGATACCGCTAATTTCTGTCCATCTTCATTTTTAGCATTATAAAAGGTTTGCCATCCATCATATTGTTGTTGTGGTATTTTATTTAAATGTATTGATACAAATATATCTGCAGAACTCTCATTTCCTATTTTTACTCTGTTATGTATGTCTGAAATCTTTTTTTGCTTTAATGTTTTGGCATCTATATCATATATTGCGTTTTCATCAGAACGAGTTAATATTACGGTAGAACCACTTTGCTCTAATAAATTTTGTAATTTTATTGCTATTTTTAAATTTGTCTCCGCTTCTGTAGTTCCATTATTACTTTGTGCTCCCTCATCTGGCTTACCGTGTCCAGCATCTATTACTATCGTTTTTCCCGAAACTGGCAATGATACTGTTGGAACACTTTCTCTTTTGTCACTTATAAACGCAAATCCAAATATAAAAACAAATATTCCTAATATAACTATTCTTATCTTTTTTTTATTTAAAACTATCATAAAAACCCCCATACTTGTTATAATTGTATGAGAGTTTTGTTTTATTTATTCATCAACTTTCTTATTTGTAAAATCTTTAATCCATTTATTCAAATCTTTTTGTTTTTTAAAAATCAATACTTTTTCTTTAGGTACGTCTTTTAAATTATCAACAATTATACATCTTTTCTTTTTATTATATGTAGCAACATATTTTATAAATTCAAAATTTAGACGTTCTTTGCAACCTGGTATTTCAGGTCTATCATTATTTCTTGTTTTAAAATATCTTTTAAAAATTCCTTTTAATTGAATAAATGTAGAATAATCTAACCATATTATTAAATCTGCTCTTTCAAATCGTTCTTTAAGTGTTTTATTGTAATTACCATCAATAATCCATTTATCTTCCATAGATTTATTAGATATTATTTTATCCCTCTCTATTTTGTCTCTTTCAACCCAATTTGCTTTATAATTTATTGCATCTAAATGAATGGCAGGAATCCCTAATTCTTTTGATAAAATATCACATAATGTACTTTTTCCACTCCCTGAACCACCAACAATCGAAATTCTATTATACATAATAACTATCTCCTAATTTCTATATTTATTCTTTTCCCTCTTCTGCTTCATTTTTGCAAACTTTAACTTTTAAAATTCGCTTATCTTCATATTCCTCAATTTTAAATGTTAGTTCCTTTGTTTCAATTATAGGAAGCTCTTTTTCTGTTGGTATTCTTCCTAATTCTTCTTGTAAATAACCAGATAATGTATCATAATCTCCTTCTGGTATATTTGAATTAAGTATTTTATTTACATCATATATTGGCATACTTCCAGATATGATATATGTCTTATCATCTATCTTTTCATATTCCTCTTCAATCTCATCAAATTCATCATAAATGTCTCCAACAATCTCTTCTAATATATCCTCCATTGTTATAAGTCCAGCTGTTCCTCCATATTCATCAACTATTATTGCCATTTGTTTCTTATTTTTTTGTAGTTCCTTAAATAATTCATTTATTAATTTATTTTGTGATACAAAATATGCTTCTTTCATTATATTCTTTATTTTAAATGTTTTTTTATTAATATTCTTTATTACATCTTTTACATATAAAATTCCTTTTATTTCATCTATTGTTTCATCATAAACAGGAACTCTACTATGTTTGCAGTCATCTTTTATTATTTCTTCAATTAATTCTCCTGCACTCATATTTATATCAACTGCAAATATATCTGTTCTATGTGTCATTATTTCTGATACTGTTATATCATTAAATTCAAATACATTATTTATATATTCTTTTTCGTCTTCCTCTATTGTTCCATTTTCTTCACCTTGATCTACCATCATTTTTATTTCTTCTTCTGTTACAATTTCTTCTTCATTTTCACCAACACCAAATATTTTTGATATTGCATTTGTTGTTAGGGTTAAAAATTTTACAAATGGTGCTGTTATAATTGATATTGCTCTAATTATTCCTATTGTTGCAAATGCAATTTTTTCGTAATTTTTCATTGCAAATCTTTTTGGAACCAACTCTCCAAACACTATCGTGAAAAATGATAATATTATTGTTATTATTATTATTGATATATTTTGCCATATGACAACACCTAATGGTATTAGATTGTTTAATATTGGTGCTAATCTATATGCAAATGCGTCTGATGCAAATGCACTTGATAAAAAACCAGCAAGTGTTATACCTATTTGAATTGTTGATAAAAACTTGCTTGGTGATTCTAGCATTTTTGCTATTTGCTTTGCTTTTTTATTTCCAGATTTTGCTTGTTTTTCTACTTTTGTATCATTTAATGAAATAAATGCAATTTCGCTAGCAGCAAAAAAAGCATTTAATCCAATTAATATAATTAAAACTAATATCTGTGTAATCATTTATATATTGATCCTCCTAATGAATATAGATAATAATTTTTTATATTATATTTGTCTTCTATCTATTGCATAACTACTACCCATAACTGATTTTGCAACATGTTTTACTTGTGCTCCAACTTCTCCTATCTCTAATATATTAGAAAATCTTCCTTTTTCTACTATTACAACTCCTATAGATATTGATGTTAATGCAAATTGTTCTATTATTCCTTTTCTATTTGCAACTTCTATATATCCTTTTTCTAAATCTTCTTCTGTAAAAAATTTAGTTACTTTTTTATCAAAATTTGTAATTATTTCTTGACATATCTCATCTACTTCTGTTGATGGAACTATTGCAACAAAATCATCGCCTCCTATATGCCCAATAAATGAGTTTTCTAAAAACATTTCATGTACACATTTCATTATTGTTTGTGCGGTAAATTCTATTATTTCATCACCTTTTAAAAATCCATATACATCATTATAAGCTTTAAAATTGTCTAAATCTAAATATAATACAGAAAAATCCTCGTCTTTAAGTATCCTTTTTTTCAATTCTGCATGGATTTGTACATTTCCTGGTAATCCAGTTAAAGGACTCATTCTTCTATTTATGTTTAACAATCTATTTAAGTTTTTTACCGTGTAATATAAATAATCTGTATCAACTGGTTTTTTTATATAATATTCTACAGATTCTCTTAATATCTCTAATCTATGTCCTCTTTCTGTGTTGGAAGATACTACTATTATTGGTGTTATTTTGTTATCTTCATCTGTTCTTATTTTTTTACATACTTCCACTACATCTCTGTCTATTGCGTCTTCGTTTATTATTATTAAAAATGGTATATTTTTTAGTGCTATATCTATTTGCTCTGTTTTTACTTCAATAAACTTGAATTCATGTTCTTCTTTAAATAATTCTCTAAATATTGGCAATGATGAATCATCATCATCTATTATATAAATTTCCTGTACCATATATTTCTCCTATTTATTATCAAATTTTACTCTTAATGTTTTTGTTAGTTCATTATTATTTTTTACAGTTACTATTAATGTATTTGTTTCTCCTGTTGTCATTATTATTTCATTATGATATGTTTTTTCATTTATGTCTATTACTTGTTTATTTCCGCCATTGTGTGTTATTTCTACACTTTTTAATTGTTCATCATCTTCTGCATCTATAACAAATGCAACTTTTCCATCTACATATTGTGGTTTTATTGTTAGTGTTGGTTCAGTATCTCCTACAATTTCTCGTTTCACTTCTGCTTCTTTTCCATTTATATCAACAACTTTTATATTTAATATATGTTTTCCTTTTGGTGCATTTATTATTCCCTCATATGATGTTTCTCCTACTTCAACTTTTGATTCCTCTCCATCATCCCAATTATATGTTATATAGTCTATTTTAATTTCACTTGTTGAAGTTAATTTTACTCCATCTGATACAGCTTCTAACTTTATTTCAGGTATATTTACTTTATAGGTATTTTCATATTCTACTGTTTCTCCATTTTCTTCTGTTATTTCCACTGTTAGTTTGTTCTCTCCACCTATTAAGTTTATAGTCTTTGTTATACTTTTTTTGTTTTCTCCATCTATAACTGTTGCTTCTCCATCATTCCATCTATATGATATACTTTTTATTCCTCTTATATGTGTTACATTAATTTCTATTGTATTATCGTCATCATTTCTATTTATGTCAACTTGTGGTTTTGCATTTGCTTCTACTACTTCATTTACTTTCTCTTTTGCATATACACTACCACTAATCATACATATTCCTAATATTATTATACTTATAGCAAAAAAAGATACTATTGCATTTACTGGCAATACTTTTTTTGTCTTTTTTATTTTTACTTTTTCTTCTCCAGTCATTAATATTTGGTTCACAAAATCACCTCATTACTATTCTTAGTTGATTATATCATAAGCTTTTTTTATTGTAAATATTTATTCTCAATTTTCCTAGAATTTGCCATATTAAGCTACATAGCTCAATTTTCACTTCAAAAAAACCGCTTCATTATGAAGCAGTTTTCTATCTTATACATGTCATTATTATTATAACAATTCCTAGAATAACCCTATAAATTGCAAAACCTTTAAAACTTCCCTTTTTCAAATAATTTAATAAGTATTTTATTACTATTATTCCAACTAAAAAGCTAAACAAAACTCCCATAAAGAAAGCAAGTGATAACTCAAAGTCTTTAATGCTTACTAATACTGCAGCTAGTATTATAGGAGTTGATAATAAAAATGAATATTTTGCAGCACTTTCTCTATCTACTTTTAAGGCTCTTGCTACAGTCATTGTTATTCCAGATCTTGACGTTCCTGGAAATGCAGCAGCAATCGCTTGTGACAAACCAATTAAAAATGATTGCTTAAATGTAATATCTTCATATTTAACTTTTGATGGTGCTTTTTTGTCCACTACGTATAAAATTATACCTAAAACTATAAGTGCAATAGCTATTAATATGTTTTCAATTCCGAATCTTTCAAATAAATATCCTGAAAATTTATCTAAAACTAAACTTACAATACCTGTTGGAATTGTTACAGCTACTATGTACCAAAAAATTTTTCCCTCTGTTGATTTTTTCTTTTTTACAACTTGTTCATATCCTCCTTTTAGTAAATCTAACCAGTCCTTAAAGAAAAACAATGTTATCGCAAGTAATGTTCCTAAGTGTAATGCAACATCAAAACTATCTGGCATTTCCCATCCAAATATCCATGGTATTAACTTTAAATGTGCTGAACTTGATATTGGTAATAATTCTGTTAATCCCTGTACTATTCCTAAAATTATCGCTTGGTAAACTTCCATATTTTTTCTTCCTTCCTTTTTACATTTGAGACTGGGTAAATATCTAATTAATAGTATTGTTTTCCCAGACTCCTTTAACTTTATTTGTATATTTCTTTTACTATATTATAAATTGTATCTTTTATAAATTCTGCTGATGTAATTGGTGCAACTTTTCCTGGTAATGATAATGCCCATACAAATTTTAATTTGTTATCTTTTACAGCTTTTTTATCTATTCCCCCAGGATTAGATGCTAAATCAATAAGCAGACAATCGTTTTTTACGTATTTTAATCTTTTTTCTGTAAGTATCATATGTGGTACTGTATTTATTATTATATCATATTGATTTAAATTTTCTCCTATTGTATTGATGTTTGTTGCTTTATGTCCATATGCTTGTATCCACGCTAAATCCTCATCTTTTCTTGCAGCACATGTCACTTTTGCAGACAGACCTGCAAGTTTTCTGGCTAATACTTTTCCTATTCTTCCAAAACCTAATACTAAAACTTCACTTCCATGTAAAATTTTATTTGTATTTTCTATAGCAATCTGAATTGTTCCTTCTGCAGTTGCAATCGTATTTAACACTGCTAACTCTTCCCTTTTCATTATATCAATTATTTCTATATATTCATCATTTGCCATTCCATAAACTTCTGGTGTTATTCCTCCTGCTATAAATACTTTTGCATTTATTACATGCATCATCTCTCTAATTGTTACCTCTTTATCACTAAATGGCATATTTATTGTATTTCCATTACTTGAAAATGGAATAGGTCCAATAACAATTTCTACATTCTGTATAGCCTTTTTTATTGTATCACATTGTTTTATATTTGGATTATCTCTTAAATCTTCCGCTTTTTCTAAGCCATATACATATATTTCATTATCTTCTTTTGAAAGCATTTCTGCTAATTTTATAATTCGTAAATCTCCACCTATAATTGCAAATTTCATAATTTTATATCCTTCCTTTTTATTAATTCTTTATATAGTATATTAAATTTGCAATTTTTTATGAGTTTTATTCTCTCTCTTTTTGATCTTTGTTTTCTATTTTCTTTCCATCTTGTTTATTTTTTTCTATCTTTGGTAATACATCTCCATATCCAATTTTTTTTGTTATCTCTACCATTTCTTCTAAATGTTTTTTGGCTTTAATTTCTTTCTTAGTTAATTTATGCTTTTTTTCTTGTTCATCTTCTATATCAAGATTAAATGGTATAGATAATTTTGCAATAATTATTGCAAATGTTATATCATTTTTTATCTTTTCTACTATTCTTTTTGGATTTTCTTGTATTGCTATATTTGCATATTGTATTGCTCTTGTTTTATCATTTTTAATTATATAAATCTTAGCTAATTCTAAATATGCATCAGCACAAAGTTCTTCATCTTCTGTTACTTGCAAAAAGTATTGTTCTGCTTCTTCTAATTCCTTATACATCAACGCTATTTCTGCTAAACTATACTTTGTATTGTATACTAATGAATTTAACTCTGATGCTTTTTCATAACATATCTTTGCACTAGAGAAATCATTTAGCATTGTATATACTATTCCTAAATTATAGTTTAAATCAAAACTTGTTGGACTATATTTTAAAGCTTCTGTATATATATTTACAGCTTCTT
>CABQAZ010000020.1 GCA_902462295.1 uncultured Clostridium sp.
TCGAAAAAGGATTAAGATTCGCTATTCGTGAAGGTGGTAGAACAGTTGGTTCAGGTGTTGTTGCTGATATACTTGCATAATTATATAAAAAAAAGGAGCAAAGAAATTTGCTTCTTTTTTTGTGTAGTATTACATTAATATTACATTAATATTAAGAAAATATTACATTTAAATATGTTGTTGACAAAAAAAAATAGTTATTATATTATAATAGAGAAGATATATAATGAAAAAGATTACATAAATTGTTGCGTTTGTAGTAATCTTATGATATAATATGAATTAGATGTAAAAAATATTAAAGGGGGAAATTTAATGGACGAATTACTTCAATTACAAATTCAATTAAGAGAGAGTGCTAAAAGAATGGAAGAATATAAGAGAATTGGAGATTATGAACGAGAATTAGGAGAGCATAAAACATATAATGAATTGATTAAAAAGATAAGTGAGTTAAAAGGTAAATGGCATCCTGATTTAACACCAGAACAAATAGAGGAATTAAAAGCTGAAGGATTAGAACCAGGAGACCCAGAATATAATCAATATTTAATGGAACATGGTATAGATCCAAGAAAGAATGTAAGAAATGGAAAGACAGTATCAGCTCAAGGCCAAAAAAGTGAATGGCATCCTGATTTAACACCAGAACAAATAGAGGAATTAAAAGCTGAAGGATTAGAACCAGGAGACCCAGAATATAATCAATATTTAATGGAACATGGTATAGATCCAAGAAAGAATGTAAGAAATGGAAAGACAGTATCAGCTCAAGGCCAAAAAAGTGAATGGCATCCTGATTTAACACCAGAACAAATAGAGGAATTAAAAGCTGAAGGATTAGAACCAGGAGACCCAGAATATAACCAATACTTAATGGAACATGGTATAGATCCAAGAAAAAATCCTAAAAGAGAGCCAGCAAATCTAGGTGGGCATGGAGAGCTAGGGGGCTCAGGAAGACCAGAAGGTCAAGAAGAACAGGAAGGACCAGGAGGTTCAGGAGAACATGTAAACCCAGCTAATCAGAGATTACCAATAAGAAGCTTTTGGGAAATATATAATGATACATGTACAGAACATGTTGGAAGTATTCCTAATATTATATATAAATTAGCACATATGCCTCTTTGGAATAGAGATGAGGATACAGTACAAAAAGTATTGAGTATAATTCCTACAATATTTAAAGCTCCTGTAAAGCTTTTGGCAAAATTACCAAATGCAATATTAAAAACAGACGAAAAAGTGCAAATAATGAAAGAGAATATTGAAGAGTTAAGTCCAGAGGATTTTCAAATTTTAGTTCAAAGTCCAGAAGAAGTAAATAGAATGTTTAATGCAAATATAAAAGATAATTTTGATAAAGACTTTTTAGAACCACAATTTATGAAACAATATAAGGTTAATAATGCATATTTAGATGTTGTTAGAGGAAGATTAGGTAGAGAAAGAAATACAGCTATTAATTATTATAATGAACAAGCAATGGAGGCTCAAAGAAGAATTAATGACTTAGATGAAATAGGAAGAGAAAATTGGACACCAGATCAAATAGATGAATATAATCGTGCAACTATTGAATATGCTAGTTGTGAGGAACAAGGTAGAAAATGTCGTGAAGAATTGGATAGATTTGATGATGGTGCTAAAAAGAAATCAAGTTCACATAGAAATATATCAGGATGGTTTTTAGCTAAATTTAATCCAGATAATAGAGAACAAAATGAGGAAATGGCAGAATTATCAAAAGCTAGAAGAGAAATGGGACAAATGGGAGATTATACACAAGTTAGTCAAATTACTGGAGAGATGAGAAATTATGCAAAAGAGAATACACAGGTTGAACAAATAGGTAGAAATTCAAGGAATCGCATTGATGTAGGCATATATAGTAAGACTAGTGCAGTTGAAACATTAGAAATGGGAGAGCAAACTAAAGGAAGATTAGCACTTGCAGATGTATCACTTGTAGCTTCATTAGTGGGATGGATGAATCAGGTAAAAACTCATATGGCAAATAAAAACATTATAAAATCACATAATGAACAGTTAGAAAATGTAAATAATGCTAATTCAAATATTACTGTTAAGGGTAAAGTTAAAATATCAGATTCGAAAAATGCGCAAGAAGTTCAAGAATCTATAGCAAGACAAAGTGTAGAAGCAGGATTAAATAGAGCAGAAAGAGGAAATTTAGATGGAACTAACTGGGATATGGGAACAGAATATCATCAGATTGATCTTCAATCACATGTTGACTCAGCTAACGCTGTTTCAAAAGCTGAATCAATGATTAAACAAGGAAATAGTTTAGGTGCTTTGAAAACAGCCAATGACTATTATACTAGAGTGCAAAATAGTACACGTTCAAATATATCAAATTATATGACTGCAAATCCTCAGCATGATTATTCAGCATTTTTATTTGGTGATAAAGCTAATATGAGTAAAGTATATGAATTTTTTGCAAATGGTACTATACCATACAAAACTAATGTAACTGCAACAATGGCTGAAATGATGGGAAAATTACAAGGTGGACTAGATTTAAATGGAGTTTTATTCTCAACAGCAAATGCATTATATCAGTCACAAAGAGAGGGAATTAAAGATTTTAATAAAAGAATAAAATCCAATGGTGGATATGAAAGATCTAACGAACAGAATAATGAACAAACTACTAATAGACAGAATAATGAACAAACTAATAGACAAAATGATGAACAAGAAGAAGATAGAGATTTGTAGTATGTAATAAAAGAGAGGAGATACAAATGACATATAAAGCAAGAATAAAATTTGACAATAGTGAATGGCTTGTAATAGATAATATTGAATATGAAGGAATAAAGTATTATTATATAATAGAAGATATATCAGAACAGTTAAATGATTTAAAGAGTTTAGAAGATTATAATGGAAACTATAAAATGGAATTTATACATAAACTACCAAATGGATTATATACAAATGTAACTGATCAAAATTTAATAGATATATTGTTTGCTATTGTTGGAAGAGATAATTTTTTAAGCAAAAAAGATTTTGAATAAGTAATATAAGAGGGTGTATTAAAATATACGCCCTTTTTATTATAAAAATAAAAGAACGAATTATTTCGTTCTCATTTTCTATTTATACATTTTCTTTTATGTAATCAACTACATCTCCTACAGTGACAACTTTTTCTGCATCTGCGTCTGGAATTTCAATATCAAATTCTTCTTCTAATGCCATTACTAATTCTACTATATCTAAAGAATCAGCTCCTAAATCATCAATAAAAGATGCTTCCATTGTAACAGCTGTATCTGCAACACCTAATTGTTCTACAATTATTCCTTTTACTTTTTCAAATACTTCTTCTGAACTCATTACAAGTTCACCTCCTCTCATGTGCTAAATGATATTTTTCATTTAATTAATCAATTTCACCTTTAACATTTATATTATATGTTTATTGTTTTGTCAAGCATATTTATAATATTTTTTGTTTTTTATACTACTTATTCAGTATTTTAATTCAATTCAGCTGTTTTCAAGCCTTTGCACTATTTTTTTCAAATTCTTCTATCATTTTATCAACTGCTTTGTTTTCTACAAATTTTTCAGCTTGCTTAATTGTAAATTCAAAAAGTGTTTCATCACTACTTCCATGTGCTTTTACAACAGGTTTTTTTACTCCTAAGAATAGGGCTCCCCCATATGATTTATAATCCATTGTTTTTTTAAATCTATTTATTGCTGGAAGACATGGTATTGTACATATTTTAGAAATTAAGCTTTGTGTTAAACTTTCTGATAATGTTCTTTTTACAAATTTTCCAAGACCTTCTGTTGTTTTTAAAAATACGTTCCCTGTAAATCCATCAGTTACTATTGCATCAATTTCTCCAGAAAATGCATCTCTTCCTTCTACATTTCCGATAAAGTTAATACCTAATTCATCTGATTTTTCTTTTAGTAATTTATAACTTTCTTTTACTAACTCATTTCCTTTTGTTTCTTCTGTTCCTATATTTAATAACCCTATTGCTGGATGTTCTATCCCAAATGTATTTTTTAAATATATTGTTGACATTTGGGCGAATTGTAGTAAGTTTATTGGTTTACAGTTTGTATTTGAACCTGAATCTATAAGTAATAATTGACTTTTATATGCTGGAAGTATTCCAGCAAGTGCAGGCCTATCTATTCCTTTTATTCTTCCTACAAGTAGTGTTGCTCCTGCTAATAGTGCTCCAGAATTTCCTGCAGAAATAAATACATCTCCGTCACCATTTTTTAGCATTTTAAATCCAACAACCATTGAAGAGTCTTTTTTATGTTTTATTGCAACTGTTGGCTGATCTTCCATATCTATTGTTTCTGTTGCATTTTTTATTTTTAGTCTTGATGATATTTCTTCCATTTCTTTGCCTGAAAATTCTTTTATTTTATTTCTAATAATATCTTCTTTCCCTATTAGTGTTACATCTGCTTTAACTTGATTTATAGCTTTTAATGCTCCTTTTATATTAGCATCTGGAGCATTATCTCCACCCATTGCATCTAACAATATATTCATGTTTATATTTCATTCCCTTTCTCTATGTTATTCTTAATAATTATGATTATTCGTGTTGTTTCTATTTTATTATGCTTTTCTTAAAATTGCAATAGTTTTATAAAAAAAGCTATTGAAAAAAACATAAAATAGTATATAATATAAATATAAAAAAATGGAGGCAAATATGAAAAGTTTAGAAGAAAAAATAGGATATAAATTTAAAGACAAAGAATTACTAAAAAAAGCATTAACACATACATCATATGCATATGAACATGGAGTAGAAAGTAATGAAAAGTTAGAATTTTTAGGAGATAGTATCTTAGAATTTGTTTCAAGTATTTATTTATATGAAAATTATTCTAACTTAAAAGAAGGAGAAATGACTAAAGTCAGAGCAACTGTAGTATGTGAAGCAAGTCTATATAAAATAGCACAAATGCATGATTTTAGTGATTTCTTATATCTTGGAAAATCAGAAAGAATGATGAACAAAGAAGTAAGACCAGCGATTTTAGCAGACAGTGTAGAAGCAGTAATTGCAGGAATATATTTAGATGGAGGATTAGAAAAAGCAAAAAAATTTATTATTGATAATTTAAAAGAACCAATAAAAAATGCAAGTAAACATGTAGGACAAAAAGACTATAAAACTGTATTGCAAGAAAAACTACAAAAAAATGGTGAAGTTGAAATAAAATATACAATCTTAAAAGAGACAGGACCAGATCATGACAAAACATTCGAAGCACAAGTAGAATGCAATCATAAAAAATTAGCAGAAGGAACAGGAAAGTCAAAAAAACTTGCAGAAATGGAGGCTGCAAGAAAAGCTTTAGAAAATATAAAATAAAAGAGGTGAAATTATGAAAAAACACTATATCATACCAATATTTGTACCGCATTTAGGATGTCCAAATGATTGTGTATTTTGCAATCAAAGATCAATAAGTGGACAACAAAAAATGATAACTGCTGAAGATGTAAGAAAAACGATAGAGTTTTATCTAGAAAATATTAAAGAAAAAGACGCAAAAAAAGAAGTAGCTTTTTTTGGTGGAAGTTTTACAGGAATAGAAGAAGAAAAACAAGAAGAATTTTTGCAAATTGCATATGAATATATAAAGCAAGGAAAAATTGAAAGCATAAGAATATCAACAAGACCAGATTATATAGATAAAAAAATTTTAAAAAGACTAAAAAAATATAAAGTAGAAACAATAGAATTAGGAGTACAATCAGCAAATGATTACATACTAAAAAAAGCAAATAGAGGACATACATTTGAGGATGTAAAAAGAGCATCAAAAATGATAAGATGGCATGGATTTAAATTGGGACATCAGATGATGGTAGGACTACCAGAGAGTACAAGAATAGATGAAATAAATACTGCTAAAGAATTAATAAAATTAAAACCTAAAATGGTTAGAATATATCCAGTTCTAGTAATAAAAAATACAAAGTTAGAAAAAGATTTTATGGAAGAAAAATATACACCATTAACAGTAGTACAAGCAGTAGAAACATGTAAAGAGTTGGTTACTATGTTTAATAGAAAAGGAATAGAAGTAATTAGAGTTGGTTTACAAAATACTGATGAGATAACTGATCCAAATATAAAGGGAAGTGAAGTTGTTGCAGGTCCATATCATCCTGCATTTAGACAACTTGTGGAGTCAGGCTTATGGTATGATACTATTGTTGCAAAAATAAAACAATTAAATGTAAAAGTAAAAAAAGTACAAGTAACTGTTAATCCTCAAGATGTAAATAATGTAATAGGACATAAAAGAGAAAATATTGAGAAACTTAAAGAAATGTATTCATTAGATTTAATTGTTAAACAAGATAAGAATATAAAACCTGGAAAATTAGAATTAAAAGTATTAGAAAAATATCCTGAATTTTTAGAAGATCATAAATAAATAATAAAATAAAGGGGAAGTTTATATGGAAAAAAATAAATTGGTTATAAATATACTATTAATAATTATAATGATATTAGTAGTTTTAGGATGTATTATAGGATATTTTTATTTCACAAAAGATAAAACAAAACCAATAATAGACCCAGAGGAGAAAAAGAATATACAAAATCAAGAAAAGGTATTTTCAGAAGAAAACTATCCTAAAATAGATGGCTCAACAGCAACATTACCACTAGCAGAAGCATTTAAAGCAAACTTTACGGGAACAGACATCAAAGATGTAAAAGTTACTCATTCAAAAACACATAATTCATATGTTAATTTAATAAATGGAGATACTGATTTGATATTAGTAACATACCCATCAGAAGATGAAAAAAAATTAGCAAAAGAAAAAAATGTAGAATTAGAGATTGTTCCAATAGTAAAGGAAGCATTTGTATTTTTTGTGAATAAAGAGAACACAGTTGATAATTTAACATTAGAGCAAGTTCAAGATATATATTCAGGAAAGATAAAAAATTGGAAAGATGTAGGTGGAGAAAATCAAAAAATAATAGCATATCAAAGACCAGAAAATTCAGGAAGTCAAACAGGAATGATGGAATTAGTAATGAAAGGTAAAAAAATGATAGATCCAGTTACAGAAACAATCGCTCAAAGTATGGCAGATATAGTTGATGTCATATCAGATTATAATAATGGAAAAAATGCAATTGGATATTCATATTATTATTATGCAACAGCAATGTATTCATCAGATAAAATGAAATTATTATCTATTGATGGAACAGCTCCTACATATGATAATATAAAAACAGGATTATATGGAATACAAACGGCGTATTATGCGGTTATAAGAAAAGATGAACCAGAAGATAGTGATGCTCGTAAATTGCTAGATTTGATGAAGTCTGAAAGAGGACAAAATGTAGCAAAGGAGGCTGGCTATGTTCAAAACTACTAAAGCAAAAATAATATTTGTACTAATATTTTGTATTATATGTATATTAATAACATTAGGATTAATATTATATAAAAATATAGAAATAGACAATGATGATTTTAGTAGTGATAATACAGTATTAGATAAAAATATAAACAAAAAAGATGTTGAAGGAATTGATTTGAAAGGCACATATAATCAAAATGATTTAAAAATAGAAGAGAAACGAATTGCTAGAGATAAGATAGAGATTTTTTATTACCAAATAGATGGACTAAAAGATATAACAATTCAAAGTAAAATTAATAATGAATTAGAACACTTGGCATTGAATTGTTATAAAGAGAAAATAAAAAATTTAAATGAAGTAATAAATGTTAATGTTAATATGGTTAATACTGGAAATTTTGCTAATACTATTTCCTTTGAGACAACATATGTTGCAAAAATTGACGATAATGAAGAAGGATTCTATCAAGGCTTTAAGGGGATAAATTTTGATTTGACAACAGGAGAAGAAATACCAATAGAAAAATTATTTACATCAGATGCACCAATAGAGGAGATTTTAAGAAAGTCATCATATTATAGTTTAATACAAAATAATTTAGAAGATAATCTGTCAGGAGACATGATTGTAGCAAACTATGGAGATATAGAAGATGATATTGCTTTATTTATTAATAAGTATAAAAAAGGGCAGATAGATCAATTTAATTTTTCACCTAAATATATATACATTTATTATAATGATGATAGTACTATTACAATAGATATGGGACGATATGCTAAATATATTGCTGTCTATAATAGATATTTAACAGATAAAACTATTTTTGAGACAAGTGATATTGGTTTAAAAAATATATACACTTTATCAGAAAGATATGAAATTGATTATAGATATACTAATTATCAAAAGGGAAGTAATTATTTTATAGATATAAATATAGATAATGTAGATGGAGAAGAAAATGCGTTTAGTAAGAAAGTATTACAAAATAAAATAAAAAGTATTGAATCTGAAATAGAAAGAATAAAATTAAATGCAAGTAAAGATTCTAATAGTTTTTATATATTAAATTATTATATAAATATTAATACAATAATGGAAAATTCAACTCAACAAACATTAACATATTGTCAATCAAGTGGGAATTCATATGAGATGACAATTCATGATTTTGAAGAAAATATTGAACCAATTATAATTAAATATAATAGAATGGAACCAAGTGGAGAATTTCCTAATTATGTATATGATTTTAAAGATATTTTGAAAATAGAGCCACAAGAAACAATAGAATATTATAATCCAGAAACAGGAGAGAAAATTGTAATTTAGTATAAAATCACTCGATATTACAAATAATTGTAATAAGGGTGATTTTTTATGAGCGGAGAATATATAAGAAAAGCAATAATAGAGGTAGGAGGAACACTTATTGGAGCATTGATTATGGCATTTGGAATATCATCATTTCTATTGCCAAATCAATTATCTTCTGGTGGTTTTACTGGAATAGCAACAATAACATATTATTTATTGAAGATTCCAATGGGAGTTATGATAATGGCATTAAATGTACCTTTATTTTTATTGGCTGGATATAGATTAGGAAAAGAGTTTTTTATAAAGTCATTAATAGGAACAGTAAGTTTATCTATTTTTATAGATATATTAGATAAATATCAACCTGTTACAACAGACAGATTTTTAGCATGTATATATGGTGGAGTATTAATAGGTATAGGAACTGCTATTATATTAAAGGTTGGTTCATCAACAGGTGGAACTGATTTAATTGCCAATGTTATAAAAACATATAATCCATATATTTCTATGAGTAGATATCTTACAATAATTGATATTGTAATTATTGCATTAAATGTAATATTTTTTAAACATATTGAAATTGGATTGTATTCGGCTATTGCTATTTATTTGTTTGGACAATTAATTGATATAATATTTGAAGGGGTACATTATACAAAATTATTATTTATTATTTCAGATAAGAATGAAGAAATTTCTAAAGTTATAAGAGATAATGTAAAGAGAGGGGTTACTGGTCTTTATGGAAAGGGAATTTATAAAAATAAAGATAAATTAGTTTTAATTTGTGCTGCTTCAAGAGGAGATATTTCTAGAATTAAAGATATAGCTAAAAAAATTGATAGAAAATGTTTTGTTGTTATTGCTAATGCAAGAGAAGTATTAGGAGAGGGCTTTAAAGAAAAATAAAAAACTTAAATATAAGTTGAATTTTTTAACTTATATTTAAGTCTTAGTTATTAATATACTAGAGATTGTATCAACATTTACATCAATATCAAAGTTTGAAGATTTAAATTTTTCTGACCAATCAAAATCTTTCCATTCTTTTTCTGTGGCAAAATTTTTAAGAGCTTTATTACAAAAACAATCGATATCTGTTCCATATTCTTTTGTTAGTTTATTAAAATAATTATTAAATTGTTGTTTTAGATAATCTTCTGTGGATTTTGAAAACTTTTCAAGTGTTTGCTTGTCTTCATAATTGATATCATTTTCAAGTGTTAATATAGAAGCTTGAAGATTAAGTTTTACTGAAATATGAGGTATATCATCGTCGATTTTTACAGAAATTTTTGATTTTTTTGTTGGTACTAAACTTAGTTCTACTTTTTCTTTATTACCATCTGGATAAGGATTAGGAATAGAAACAATACAAGAATCAACATTATTTTTAATAAGTAAATGACAAATAGTTTCTATAGCTGTTAATTCTCCACATAGTTTATCATCATCAAAAACAGCAATACCAATATTTTCACTACCACGTTTTCCTTGTATTGAGCTAGAACCTGCAAGTAAATCTTCTGGATTTGTAATGACATTTTCGTCTAATTTAGATGAATTAGTTTGAGATGAATCATTATTAGAATTTTCAGTAGAACTTTCTGAAGTGTTATCAGAGGAATTATCTGTTTGTTTTTGTCTTGCAGTTGCATCAAGTCCACCTAAAATAGCAGTACCATCACAATAATCACTAGAAAGTGAATTAAAAAATTGACCAACTGTAATATTAGAAAAATATCCAGTAAATTTATTGGTTATAGAAAAAGTATTATAATAGTTAGTAGTTATTTTTTCAAGGTTTGGCTTTACATTATCTAGATAGTCATAAGCAGGACAGTTGCTAATTACTAAGTTTGTTGTAGGTCTAAATTCTTCATTATTTAGTAGACTGTAAATTTGTGAGGAAATTCCGTTGTTTTGCAAATTCTTCTGAAAAGACGACAATATTACAGTGTGATAAATTAAGTTCTTTTCCAATATAACTATTTATTAAATTAAGTCCACTAAATATAGAATCTGCTTCACCAGAAACTAGAACAATACTACTAGATTCATCTGAAGAGCTATTATTTGGAGAAAAAGAGTCTGATTTTGAAAATTGTGCAGAAATCTTAATTTTGGATTTTTCACCAACATCAATTCCTAGGGCTAAAATGTAAGCTAGGTTTGACATGTTATGAGATGTATAAGAACTTGAAAAAGCATAAATAAAAATAACTAATATAATAATAAATGCTATAATACTAATACTGTTTTTACTCATTTAAGCCACCTCCTTAAAACTTCTTTTAAAGTTGCTAAAAGTAATACTAAGAAACTAATTCCAATGATTAAGATGAAAAATGCATATTTATACACAATATTTGAGTAATATATGGATATTGAAGTGTTTTTTGGTAGTAAGCTAACAATTAACATACATATTCCTAGTAGAAAGTTAAAGATTAAGCAATTTTTAGAATTTGTGAGTTTTTTTAATATATTACTTGAAAATTTTAGTGTAATACATAGGTAATTTACAAATGAAATTATCCATATAAGTAAATATAGAGAATCAAGTTTCCTAAAAAATGACCCAAATTCTAGATATTTTGTAGCTGAATATAATGGCATTAATTCATCAGTTACAATAAAACCACTAAACATAAATAATATTATTGAAAGACTTAGTAGTAAAAATATACAAGAAAGAACTATAGCTGTTACAGATATTTTTTTTATTTGTTCTGGTTTTTTTAATATAGGTGGCATAAAGTAAATATAAGCAAGTGCTTGAAATGCAAACATATTACATAAACCAGAAATAAATGTAGTAAATAAGCCATTTCCCAAAAGTGGATAAATTTTTTCAACTTCATAATAATTTATATCTGCAAAAAATAAAAGTAAAATATTAATTATTAAAAATGGAAAAAATATTAGTGTTGTTCTATAAATTGCATTATGTTTCATATTACATGATAAAATGGTAGCTAATATAAAAAATAATATGATGTAGAAAAGATTGGTTAGAGGAAAATATACAATTTTTAGGAATGATGAAAATAAGTTTAATAAAATTCCTCCAAAAAATATAAAGTATGCAATATATGCAAGACCAATAAACCATTTCAATAAATTTCCACCAAGATAGTTTGAGATGTCTATTAAATCAAATGTTGGAAATCTTTTTAAAAAGTAACATATTATGCAAGTAAAAATTATTACTATTATACCAATATATAGTATATTTAGTAATGAAGCTGAAGCTGTTACATTTATTATGGATTTTGTAATATTTAAAATTATATGATTAAAAGTAATAGTTACTAATAATGCTATTGCTTCTTTATTTCCGATTTTTGTATTATCCATGTATAATCCTTTCATATTTGAAAAATATTCTTACATATTATTTACAAATTTGTAGGATTTATACATTGTTATAGTTTAATAAATTTTATTGAATTTTTATAAAAAAGACATAGAATATAAGCTTTTCATTACATTCCTCAGTTTATTACAAAATTTAAGAAATTCTAAATTGTTTTATGGGTCCTTTCCACTATCGTGAACTCTTACCATAAAACTTCAAAGAATTTCTAAAATTTTTCCATGCACATTTGTCATTTCATTTAAAGCTTATATTTTATGTCTTTCTTGGTACTAAATATACATTTAAAAATATATTTATATTACTTGCTATTTTTTACAAATTACGATAAAATACAACAAAGAAGTACCACAAATAGTACTAAAAGCAACGAAAAAGGGTGAAAGAACATGTATTTAAAAAGACTTGAAATGCAAGGATTTAAATCATTTGCAGACAAAACAATATTAGAATTTATGCCAGGAATAACAAGTGTAATAGGACCAAATGGCTCTGGAAAAAGTAATATATCAGATGCTATAAGATGGATACTAGGAGAGCAAAGTATGAAATCTTTAAGAGGAACTAAAACACAAGACATTATATTTGCAGGAACTCAAAATAGAAAATCATTAGGATTTGCAGAAGCATCATTAGTATTTGACAACACAGATGGAACATTACCAATAGAATATTCAGAAGTAACAGTAACAAGAAAAATATACAGAAGTGGAGAAACGGGATATTATATAAACAAAGTGCCATGTAGATTGAGAGACATTATAGAATTATTTATGGATACAGGTATAGGGAGAGATGGCTACTCAATAATAGGTCAAGGTAAAATAGACGAAATATTAAGTAATAAATCAGAAGACAGAAGACATATTTTTGAGGAGGCTGCAGGAATTGTTAAATATAGAGCTAGGAAAGAAGAAACAGAAAAGAAATTAGAACAAACAAAGCTTAATTTACTTAGAATAAATGATATATTAACAGAGATTGAGGGAAACTTAGAACCATTACAACAACAATCAGATAAAGCAAAAAAGTATTTAAATTTAAAAGAAGAATTAAAAAACATAGAAGTAGGATTGTTTGTATATAACATTGAAAAATACAAACAATCTTTGGAAGAACTAACCAAAGATGAAGAAATAATGAATTCAACATTAAACCAAGAAGAAGGAAAATTAGAAAGAGTTAAGATTTTAAAAGAAGAACTAAAAGATAGTATTGATGAAATTACAACACAAATCGAGAATATGCAAAATATAGGTTTTGAAAGCCAAAAAGAAATAGAAAAATTAAATTCAAACATAAATGTTGCAGAAGCTAAAATTATAAGCAATACTGAAAATATAAAAATATATCAAAAAGAAATTACAGAATTAGAAGAAAAAATCATAAACTTAAGAGAAGACATAGAACAAAAACAAACAAAGAAAGACAACCTAAAACAAAATAAAGAAAAATTTGAAAATGAATTAAAAGAAAAGGAAGAAGAATTAAAAAATTTAACAGAAAAACTAAGTTCTAAAGAAATAGAAATAGAAAAATTAAAAAAACAAGTAGAAGAAAATACAGATAGAAAATATGAATTACAATCAGAAATAAGTATGCAAACAGCTAATTTTGAAAATCTAGAAAAGAGACAAAAACAATTAAATCAAGAAATAAGCAATAATGTTTCAGAATTAGATAGAACAAGAATGAAAAAAGAAGATATTGCAAAAGAATTTTATGAAATAGAAACTAATAGAAATAAAATTCTAAAATCAATAGAGGGTATAGATAATAAAAAACAAGAAATAAATAATAAAATAAAAGAATTTGATATTAAAATAGCAAACAATACAAATGAAATGAGAATGAAACAATCTAGATATAATTTTTTGATAGAAACAGAAAAAGAAAAAGAGGGGTATATAAAAAGTGTAAAATCATTATTAATGGATTGTGAAAAAATTAAAGAACTTGGTAAAGGAATGCACGGAGTTTTAGCAAATATAATTTCAGTTCCAACAGAATATGAAACAGCAATAGAAATGTGCTTGGGGGCAAGTCTTCAAAACATAGTTACAGAGACTGAAGAAGACGCCAAAAGACTAATAGAGCATCTAAGAAAAAACAATTTAGGAAGAGTGTCTTTTTTACCAATTACGTCTGTAAAAGGCAAGAAAATAGAAAATATGAAAGGTAAAAAAGTTGGAGTAGTAGGAATTGCTTCTGAATTGATAGCTTATGATAAAAAATATGAGCAAATAATATTAAGCTTACTTGGAAGAACAGTGGTTGTAGATAATATGCAAAATGCTATTAATTTAGCAAAAGAAAACAACTATTCATTCAGAATAATAACAATAGAGGGAGATGTTTTAAATCCATCTGGAGCTATTACAGGAGGCTCTGTAGCAAAGAAAACAGTTAATATATTAGGTAGAAGTAGAGAAATTGAAAACTTAGAAAAAGAAATAAAAAAATTGAAAGAAGATATTGGAAAACTAGAAAAAGACAAAGAACAATATGAAATATCATCAGAAGATGTTATAGAAGAAATACAAGGATTAGAAAGACAATTACAAGAAATAGATATAACATATGCAACTGAAAAACAAAGAGTAGTATCAATAGATGAAAATATTGAGCAAATTCAAAAAAGGGTAGAAAAACTAAAAGATGAAAATGAGAAAGCAGAAGAAAGTAAAAACAAAATAAGAAGTAGCAAAGAGGAAAATGAAAAAATAATAGAAAATATTAATAAACAAAATGAAGATAACCAAAAAATAATAGACGAATTTTCAAATGCTAATAAAGACAGCCAAAAATATATAGATGATTTAAACTTTGATATTACAAATTTGAAAATATCTGTATCATCATTTAATGAAAGCGAAATTTCAATAGAAGAAATGACAGAAATGATAAACAAAGAAATTCAAACACATACAAAAAATAAAGATAATAAAAAAATGCAAATTGAAAATGCAGATACAGAAAATATTAAATTAAAAGAAGAAATTGAAAATACAAAACAAGAAATACAAAAAGTTAAATCACAGGTTGAAAATAGTGGAGAAAATATTGAGAAATTAAAACAAGAGAGAATCAATAAAAATGAAAAATTAAGTAAAAAAGAAAATGAACAAACTGAACAATTTAAAATTATTGAGGAACTAAAATCTCAAATTACAAAACTAGAAGTAAAGAAATCGAAAATAGAAGAAGATATCACAGATATTATCAATAAATTGTGGGAAGAATATGAACTTACACCTAATAATGTAGAAAATTATTCGAAACCAGATAATGTTGTATTAACACAAAAAAGGGTAAATGCTTTAAGAACAGATATAAAGGAATTAGGAAGTGTTAATGTAGATTCAATAGAAGAATATAAAAATCTAAAAGACAGATATGATTTTATGTGTGAACAAAGATTAGATTTAGAAGAAACAATGTCAAAATTAAGAAAAGTAATTCAGGATATGACAGAAACTATGAAAGAACAATTCAAAGAAAAATTTGAAGTTATTAATAAGAATTTTGGAGAAGTGTTTAAAGAATTGTTTGGTGGAGGAATGGCTGAAGTAACATTAACAGATGAGGAGAACATTTTAGAGTGTGGAATAGATATTACTGTTCAACCACCAGGAAAAAAACTTCAAAACATGACTCTATTGTCTGGTGGAGAGAAAGCATTTACTGCTATTGCATTATTATTTGCAATACTTAAAATTAATCCTGCTCCATTCTGTGTGCTTGATGAAATAGAAGCGGCACTTGATGATGTTAATGTTTATAGATATGCAGAATATTTAAAGAAGTTTGCTAAAGAAACGCAATTTTTGATTATTACACATAGAAAAGGAACAATGGAAGTCGCAGATACAGTTTATGGTGTTACAATGGAGGAAAAAGGAATTTCAAAATTGTTATCTATGAAGTTGAAATAATAAGATGTGAAAAATATTAAAGGAAATATGGGGATAAAGAAGATAATCCCCATATTTTTATATAAATCTAAAAATCCCAACTAAAATTAAAATGATATTGGAAAAAAT
Source organism: uncultured Clostridium sp. (assembly GCA_902462295.1). Classification (GTDB taxonomy): domain Bacteria; phylum Bacillota; class Clostridia; order TANB77; family CAG-508; genus CAG-269. Next base: position 16,188 of record CABQAZ010000020.1, read on the forward strand.
AGAGAGAGCACGTTCTGAGATGTTAACATATTTAACAATACAGTTAGAAAACCAATTACCACAATTAAGAAAAATAAGCTGAAAAGAAGCAACAAAGAAAGGTAAAAAAATATCATTAATTCCAATAATTCCAGAGCCAATACTAACACAAGCAGAATCAATAGAAAGTGCTAAACCAAGAAAGATTGCTTCTTTGGCTTCAATATTATTAGAATGGTTTATATCATAATCAGTTGGAGATTCATTTATATTTTTGTAGATATTATAAACTCCTAATATAATTAAAAAAGAAGAGCCAAGTATAGTTGAAATGATAGGAGAAAATAAAGCAGAAATATAATACCCTAAAAATATAGAACCACAGGTAGTGCAAAATGATATACAAAATAGAATAACATTACTTATATTAATAATTTTTGTTTTTTTCAATCCATAACTAATGCCAATACTTAAAGAATCTATGCTAACAGATAATGCTAAAAAAATACAATTAAATAACATAATAACCTCCAATTTAGGATAATAATCTAAAGAAACCTATAAAAATTAATATTATTCCTGAAATATTTGAAAGCAACTTCGATGATATGGTAATTTTTTTTGCTATATTGTTGGCAAAAAGATTTCCACAATTTACAAAAAATGTGTGAAAAGTAGCCATAAAAAGTGGAAGAATAAGACCACAAATTCCAATCATACCAGAGCCTAGACAAACACATGAAGCATCAACTGCAACAGCTAAACCTAAAATAAAAGATTCTTTTGCATCAATATAATTAGAACCATCAGTATCAAAATTTGTAGGAGTATTGCTTTTGGATTTGAAAATATTATAAATTCCAAGTAAGATTAGAAGAGATGAACCCAATAAAGCAGATACAATAGGTGAAAATAAAACAGAAATATAATGACCTATAAATGTTGATAGTCCGGATAAACAAAATAGTGTTACAAATATGATTATATTACCAGATTTAGACATTTGGGTCTTTTTAATTCCATATGTAATTCCTAGACCTAAAGCATCTATACTTGCTGATAATGATAATAAAATACATTTAATAATCATAATTAAATCCTCCTGTAATAAGATATGACAAATAGTTCTAAAAAGATACAAAAAAAGTGTTCACATAAGTGAACACTTGAAAGTTAATTTTTTATTTAATATTTCTTAAAGCTTCAACTCTATCTTCAATGCTTGGATGTGTAGACCATAAGCTTGAAGTAGATTTTTTACCTCTAAAAGGATTTACAATATACATATTTTCTGTTGCATTATTTGCTACCTTTAATTGATTTGGGTCATCAGAAATTTTTTGTAAAGCAGATATAAGTCCATCAGGATTTCTTGTAAATTCTATAGCGGTACTATCTGCTAAAAATTCTCTTTTCCTAGAAATTGCAAGTTGCATAAGTTTTCCAAAAATAGGTGAAAGTATTAAAAATATTAATCCTATCAACATAAAAATTGGATTTGCATTGCTATTATTATCATTATTTCTTCTTGAACTACTTCTAAATGTGATTCGTGTAAACCAATCTGAAAGTATAACAACAAATCCTACCATTACAGAAACAACGGCTGATAATCTGATATCATAATTTTTGATATGTGCCATTTCATGTGCAATGACTCCTTCTAATTCATAATATTCAAGTTTATCTAATAAACCAGTAGTAACACATATAACTGCATTTTGTGGATTTCTTCCTGTTGCAAATGCATTTGGCTGTTGATCTTCTACAATATATAATTTTGGTGTATATTCTAATCCAGATGATACTACTAATGAATCTAGGATATTTACTAATCTTAAATTTTCTTCTTTTGTTGCAGGTCTTGCTTTATTTAGACTAAGTACGATTTTATCACTATAATAATATGAACCCCATGCAGATGCAATAGAAAAAATCATAGCAATAACAATGGATATTGCACCTAAGTCTAGAGCCATACAAATATAATATATGATGAAAGTTATAAAAACAAAAAATAGTAAAACAATAAACCATGATTTTATTTTATTTCTTTTGATATCTTCAAACATAAACTCACTTCTTTCTTATATTAAGTATAATATTTATTTTAAAAAATAACCGGTTCGTTTTTAGTTTTTGTAACAAAAAAGAACCGGACAAAATTATATATTATTTATTAAAGTCAACTTTAACATTTTTTCTTGCTTCATCACTTTCAGCTACAAATAGTTCTCTTTTTTGGAAATTGAACATACTTGCAACAATGTTTGAAGGGAAAAGCTCTAATTTTGTATTATATCTTGTAACACTATCATTATAGAATTGTCTTGAAAAAGATATTTTATTTTCTGTGTTACGTAATTCTTCTGATAGTTCTGAAAAATTTGTATTGGCTTTTAGGTCTGGATAATTTTCTGAAACAGCCATAATAGTTTTTAAGGCTCCAGAAAGTTCTCCGTCTAATTTTGCTTTTTCACCAACTGTTGAAGAGTTTGCCCATGATGTTCTTAATGCAGTGATTTTTTCGAATGTTTCTGTTTCATGTGTCATATATCCTTTTACAGTTTCAACAAGATTAGGTATTAAATCAAATCTTCTTTGTAATTGTACATCGATTTGGCTCCATGCATTATCAACTTTTTGTCTGGATTGAATTAGGCCATTATAAACAGATATAATAAAGATTACTAATAAAATAATTATTACTAGTGCTATCCACATAGAAAAACCTCCTTTGCGTTTTATTTACAATATATATATTAACATATTAATTTTTTTTTTACAACAGTTATTAAAATTTTAATTTAAAATTAATTACTAGTTAATGTTTTTAATTATTTTTTTTAAAAAGAAATCTTTGAAATAAATATAAGCTATTTATTACATTCCTTGGCTTATTATAAAATTTAAGAAATTCTAATTTTGTTAAAATAAAAAAATTTAAAGAATTTTTTTAGTACAAGCAACATATAATATATAAGACCAAGATTTACCAACGCTTACGGAAATTGGCAACACGAAACTAAAAAATTTGACAAAATAATATAAAATGTGTATAATAAAAATGTCGTCAAAAGGAGGATAATGATTTTTATGAATAAAAAAAATAGAACTTCGGCTTCTATTATGAGGATTATTGGAATCAGTTTAATACTTGTATTAATATTTGGAGTAAGTGTAATTGCTACGGAAATAGACATTAGAAGTATTCAAATAACAATGGCAAATGGATATACAATGAATGTTGTTACAACAAAAACAAATGTAAGAGAGATTTTAGAAGATAATAACATAGTAGTTGAAGAAGATGAAAGAGTAACTCCAAGTTTAGATAACGAAATAACAGATAGCAATAAAATAACAATAACAAATAAATCTGAACAAGAAGTACAAATTGCAAAAATATCAGAAAGTGGAATAGAAACAACATTAGACGAAATATTAAAAAGTTATTCACCAATAATCGAAAAAATAGTAGTAGAACAAGAAACAATACCATATGAAACAATAACAAAAGATGCATCACAAGGTTCAACAGATACAAAAAATAAAGTAATACAACAAGGTGAAGACGGAATAAGAGAAATAACATATAAAATAAAATATCAAAATGAAGAAGAAATAGAAAAAATAAAATTATCAGAAAATGTTATAAAAGAACCTGTAAACAAAATTGTACAGGTACAAAAAAATATAACATCAAGATCTGGTACTACTATTGCAAACACAAAAACAAGCAATACAAATACTGCAACAGGAACAACAAAAATATTTAAAGTAACAGCATATTGTTCATGTGCTAAATGTTGTGGTAAAGAAACAGGAAGAACAGCTTCTGGTTCAAAAGCAACAGGAGGTCATACAGTTGCAGCATCAAAACAATATGCATTTGGAACGAAAATGATTATAAATGGTCAGGAATACACTGTTGAAGACAGAGGAGGAGCAATACAAGGAAATAGAATAGATATATATATGAGCTCACATGCAGAAGCATTAGCATGGGGTGTAAGATATTTACCAGTACAGGTTGTTGATTAAAAGAGCTATGGGGGATTTACTCTCATAGCTTTTACTTATTTTTTAAGCAAAATACTTGAAAAATAAGTAAAAACAATGTAAAATAAAAAAGAATGAAAAAAGAAAAGAGGCAGAAAAATGTATTTAATAATAGGATTAGGAAATCCAGAAGAAGAATACAGTAAAACAAGACATAATATGGGATTTAATACAATAAATAAAATTGCACAAAAATATAATATAGAAGTAAATAAAAATAAATTTCAAGGTTTATGTGAAAATGCAATAATAGAAGATAAAAAAGTAATTCTAATAAAACCACAAACATATATGAATTTAAGTGGAAATTGTGTAAAAGAATTTGTAGATTTCTATAAAGTAAAAAAAGAAGAAGTTTTAGTAATATATGATGATATGGATATTGAACCAGGGAAAATAAAAATAAGAAAAAAAGGCAGTAGTGGAGGACATAATGGAATGAAGTCAATAATAAAAATGCTAGGAACAGAAGAATTTCCAAGAATAAGAGTAGGAATAGGAAGACCTAAATATAGTGGAGACGAAATTAATTATGTTATTGGAGCAATACCAGAAGAAGATATTACAAAACTTGAAGATGGAATAGAATTAGCTCAAAAAGCAGTAATTGAAATATTAAGAAATGGAATAGATTCAGCTATGAACAAAATGAATTAGAAAGGTAAAAACATGATAGAATTAATTGTAAATAAAAGTGAAAATTTAAAGGTGATTACAGCTGTAGAAAACGGTAAGTTAATTGAAGTATATGAAGAAAATGAACAAAGTAAAAAGGCAAGAAATGAGGGAAATATATATTTAGGAATAGTAAAAGATATAATACCAGGAATGCAAGCAGCTTTTGTAGATATAGGAACAGAGAAAAACAGTTTTATACATGTAAAAGATGTAATACCACAAGTAGATGAAAAGATAGAAAAAAAGGTTGATGCAAAAATAAAAGATGTTATAAAAGTTGGACAGAAAATATTAATACAAATTCAAAAAGACAGTAATGAAAAAAAAGGTGCACGAACATCTACACATATAAAATTAACTGGAAAATATATTATATTAATGCCAAATACCAATATAGTAACAATATCACAAAAAATTGTAGATGAAAAAGAAAGAGAAAGATTAATAAAGTTAATAAAAGAGCACTTACCAGAAAATACAGGAGCAATAATAAGAACTGCTTCAGAAAAAAAAGATATAAAAGAATTAACATTAGATTTAGAAAAACTTATAAAAAAATGGAAAAAAATAAAAACTAAATATGAAAAAGGAAATAATAAACCTCAACTATTATACAAAAGTCCAAGCATTCTTGAAAAGATAATATTAGATTTGCCAGAAAATAAAATAGAAAAGATTGAAGTAAATAATCAAGAAGAATATGATGAAATAAAGAAAATGATTGATGAAATGGAAGAAAATATAAAACTAGAAAAACATCAAGACATATTAGAAAAATATGAATTAGAAAAGCAAATAGAAAAAGCAAAACAAAGAAAAATTTGGTTAAATTGTGGAGGATTTATAACAATAGACTCAACAGAAGCGTTAGTTGCAATAGATGTAAACTCAGGAAAATTCACAGGAAAAAATACTTTAGAAGAAACAGTATATAAAGTAAATTATGAGGCAACAGTAGAAATAGCAAAACAACTAAGACTAAGAGATATTGGAGGAATAATAATAATAGACTACATAGATATGCAGAAACAAGAAAATAAAGAAAAAATAGAAAGACTTTTAAAAGAATGTTTAAAACAAGATAGGGCAAAAACACAAGTTGAGGGGTTTACAAAGTTAAATTTAATGGAAATGACTAGAAAACATATATGTAGTCATAACAGTTAGAAATAAATATATGGTATAAGATAAATCATAGTAAAAGGAGCGGAAATGAAGGTAGGATTTGTATCACTAGGATGTAGTAAAAATTTAATAGATACAGAAATAGCAATAGGGCATTTCAAAAATAATGAATATGAAATAGAAAGTAATCCAGAAAAAGCAGATATAATTGTAATAAATACATGTGGATTTATAGAATCAGCTAAAGAAGAAGCAATAAATACAATATTAGAAATGGCAGAATATAAAAAACAAAAATGTAAATATTTAATTGTAATGGGATGTTTAGTACAAAGATATTATGAGGAACTTGTAAAAGAACTTCCTGAGGTAGATTTATTTATAAAAATAGATGAATATGATAAAATGTGGCAAAAAATTGAAAAGTTAATAAAAGAAGATATAATCGAAATAAGTACAACAAAAACAAGTAAAAAAATATCAGAAATAAAACCATTACCTATGCCAACACATAACGAATTTTTTGAAAGGGTAGTAACAACAGGAGAAAATTTTGCATATCTAAAAATTGGCGAAGGATGTAGTAACAAATGTACATATTGTGCAATTCCATATATAAGAGGACCATTTGTAAGTAGACCACAGGAAGAAATAATAGAAGAAGCAAAAATACTTGCTAGCCAAGGAATAAAAGAAATAATTGTAATTGCACAAGATACAACAAAATATGGTGTAGATATATATGGGAAACCAAAACTAGCAGAATTATTACAAAAAATATCAGAAATTCCAGAAATAAAATGGATAAGATTTTTATATTCATATCCAGAAGGAATAACTGAAGAATTAATACAAACTGTAAAAAATAATGAAAAAATATGTAAATATTTTGATATACCAATTCAACATATATCAGATACAATATTGAAGAAAATGAATAGAAGAACAAATAAAGAAGAGATAGAAAACTTGATAAAGAAAATTAGAAAAGAAATTCCAGATGTAACTTTAAGGACAAGCTTAATAGTAGGATTTCCAGGAGAAACAGAAAGAGATTTTTATGAATTGAAAGAATTTGTTAAAACAGCAAAATTTGATAAATTAGGTGCATTTATGTATTCTAAAGAAGATGGAACTCCGGCTGCTAAATTACCAGAACAAATACATCCAAGTACAAAGAAGTCAAGATATAATAAAGTAATGGAAATTCAACAAAAAATTTCAAATGAAAATCTTAAAAATAAAATTGGACAAGAATATGAAGTTTTGATAGAAAATATATCTTTTGATGGAAAATATTTAATAGGTAGAACAAAACAAGATGTTCCAGATATTGATGGGATTGTATATATTAAGAATTCTGACAAAACTAATATGATAAATAAATTTATAAATGTACATATTACAGATGTTAGTGATTATGATTTAATTGGTAAAATAGTTTAATAATTTCTGAAAGGAGAAATTGTAATGGATAAAAATAAAACTGAACAATACACTTTTGGAGTAGATGAAAAAGAAATATTAGAGAAGATGGAAATTGTAGAATCAAGTGTTAGACAAAATTTATTAGAAAAAAATAAAGGAGAATTAATACAAACAAAATATTATTCAGAATTTGTATTAAATACAAACAATGGTCCTGTCACATTAAATAATATTTTTATAACAAAGGAGAAAGACAAACAGGGAAATATGTCTTATCATTTACGTTGGATTTATGAAAGTGAAAATGGAGAGAAAACTATTGAAGAATATATGGCTGTTGATTCAAATGGAAAAGTACATGCAGTAGATGGACTAGACGAGTATTACTTAAATAATGCGGAAATTGATTTAGATGAAATTATGGCTGAAAATGATGATAAAGAAAAAGATAGATTAAGAGGGATATCAGAAAAAGCTGATAAAAAAGAAATTGAGAAATCTATTAAAGAAAAAGATGATAAAGATGTTCAAAAAGAAGAAAAGCCAGAAGAACAAATAGAAAAAGATTTAAGTGAAGAAGAAAATTTAGACATAAGTTATTATAGAAAAATAAAGGATGATAATTTAGATGAACAAATAAAAAAAGATTTTAGTGAATATGAAGAAGAGGGAATTGCATATTCTAAAACAAAAAATGCATTTATAATGGTAGGAAAAAAAGATGGAAAATTTCAGATGGTAGATGGTTTTGAACCAGCACAACCTACATTGAAAACCGTAATTAGTATTAACGAAAATGGTAAGGAAGCGGGGAAGAAAGTGCCACATGCACTTATGAAGACAAATAATTCACGAAAAGAAATGTCAATAACAATTGGACAATATGGATATATAGAAGCTGGAACAGTAGATAGATTACCATGTAATAAAAGGATAGAAATGCAAGTAAGAGAAGAGGGAGAAACACAAAATGAGAGAACAAGTCCACAATTAAGCAGAGCAGTTAGGACACAAGGGACAGAAGCTTTACACAATTGGGCTGAAGAACACGAGGAAAAAAATGAAAATATGAAACAAGGAGATACTAGAAAAGAAGATATAACAGAAGAAATAGAAAATGATGGTAAGCATATAGAGAAAGTAAAGGAAGATGAAAAGATTCCTGGAACAAATATGAAATGGAAAGATTTTGCTCGTCAATGTGGATATAGAGAGGGAGATTCAATAGGAAAAGCATATAGAAGATTTGAAGATGCAAAAAAAGATATTAAAAATAAAGATAAATCAAACGAAGACTTGGTAAATGTTATCATCGAAGAGGAAGTATATGGATATATGCATTGTAATAAAGAACATGAATTAAGTAAATAAAAAGGATGTAAAAACTATGATAATTGAACAACTAATATTTATAATACTAGCATTTGGCTTGTTTGTTTATATGTTTTATCAATTAATAAAGAAAAATGATACAAAATATGTAACAATATTATCAATACAAGCTTTGCGGAATAGCAATAGATTTTTTACAATTATATTTTGCTGATAAAGATATAGGAACTACAACAAAAATAGTTATTTATCTATTATCAATAATTGTTCCAGTATTGATAATAATATTGGAAAAAATAAATAGTAACATAGGAGAAGTGTTTGATAGTTTTATAGCAAGAATATATTTAGTTTTTGGAAACACAAAATCAGCTAAAGATAAATTAATAAAACTAGTAACTAAGTATCCGGAAAGTTATTTAGGACATAAACTTTTGGCTCAAATATATGAAAAAGAGGGTGGCCAAAGGAAAGCTGTAGACGAATATGCACAAGCGATAAGTATAAATAAAAAAGATTATGATACATATTATAAAGTTGCTAATCTTTTAACAGATTTAGATAAAAAAGATGAAGCTATTGAAATGCTTACAAATTTATTAAGTAAAAAACCTGAATATACAGATGCAACGATTGCATTAGGAGATTTATTAATAGAAAAAGAAGATTATAAAGAAGCTGTAAATATATATACAGAAGCTTTAAAATATAGTCCAACAAGTTTTGA
>CABQAZ010000021.1 GCA_902462295.1 uncultured Clostridium sp.
TTATTATATCAAAGGACTTTCTTTTTGTATATTCCGAAACCATTTTACACTATTAGAGTTTTACATAACTTGACTTTATAGCAAAATTTTGTTATAATATCACCTGTAAATATTTTTTGAAACCGAAAAGAAATTACACTTGGATGTTTCATACCTCCAAAAAACTTTAAGGAGGTACTGTAATGATAAGTATTGCAAAAAATGAAATAATGTTACTTTTAAATGGTAAAGTTTTTTTCTTTAATGAAGAGGGATATTATACCTCTATGCCAGTAAAAGAAGCAAAAAAGAAAGGTTTTAAGAATTTATATTTTGACAGAAATGAAAGAACTTTCAGCTACGAAAAACCACACTTATTGTTATCTGAAGACTATTTAAACTTATGTAATAAATTTTCAAGAGATTCTATTTCGAAAGCAATTTCAAGAGCAATATTACATTTAAGTGAGGGTGAAACTGAAAAGGAACTTATCAAATATTCTTTGCATTATCTAAATTTAATGAATTTGATATTTCAAAGAACATTTTTCGTTCAAGATTTAAAAAATATTGCAGTCCGGAAAAAATCTAATAAATACATATTTTTTAATAATGATGGATTTATAGAAACATTAAATGAAAAAGAAATTTTAAAATCCGATGTTATAAACATAGGTGTTAACTTCTATGGAAATATTTATTTTCATAATAAAACCTTAAAACCCTTTTTAAATGAGTTTACCAATGAAACAATTTTACGAATGGCCTATGCTAAGTTAAAAGATGGTGATACCTTAGAAGACTTAAAAAGATATTATCACAGTGTTATATTAGGAAAAAAAGAGCCTTTAAAGGAGCTTGACTATTTTGTAACAAAAATTTGTCAGCCAATGTTTATAAAAGAACCTGAAAATCCAGACCCAAATACATTTGATTACATTCATATCGATGTAAATTTGGCAATCACTTGGAAATCTGATAAAAAAGACTACTTTATTCAGCACCAACCAGAAATTAACGATATGGTAGTAAAAAAATTACAGAGTAATAAACAATTCCAGAAGTATAACATTCCTATCAATTATTTAAAAATCTCAAAAATAACACTCATGAATCAGAGGAGAACAATCCAATATGTTTTTGAATTAAAAAATAAATAAGACTTTTGCATGTTTCATTACAAAAATCCCCAGTTTTGAAAACTAGGGATTTTTTATTAATCTATAACTTTCTTCTTGATAACATATATTCCACAAGCTAATACAAGTAATACTATTACAGTTATTGGAATAATAACTATTGTATTTTTTGTTAAACCTGTTGGGTTTGTTATAATCAATTCTGTTCTATCACTATCTGGCTCATTTGGTAACTCTGTCTTAGGATTATAGTTACCTGGTATTGAATTATATACAGACCTTATACCTGATATTTCAATAATTTCAGCATGGTTTTTAATTTTTATTCCATTTTCCTGTGTAGAAAGTACTTTATTTCCATAAATTTTTACTTCTCCAACCTGTCCTGGCTCTATACCAGTATCACTGAAATATGTTGTTATTGCTACTGTATATCCATCTTTTATTGTATCATACACATCATCTGATACTAACTTCTTCTCTACTGAATCACCATCTTGCCATTTTGTTAATTTCTCTATGTTATCTACTTTTGTCCAGTTTGTATTTTGACTTTCATCATAAACCAATCCATTTTCCATATAATCTACTACTTTAGCGATTGCAAAACTACTTTTTGTCATATCAGCAACTTTATCACCATAATAATAATAATTTTTGCCTTTATCATCTCTGAAATCATAATCAATCTCTGATGTATTCAATATAGATATTGTATATTCTATATTTAAAGTTGATTGTTGAATAAGTTCACTATCTATTTCTACATTTACTCTTCCGTCTAATGCTTTTACATAAGGTAAAGGATTATCAGAAGCTTTTTCTATATCTTCCCAGTTATCCATAGTAGTTTCTCCTGGATTTTGTTTATATGGATTTCCACTTAATAACACTTGTCCATTTCCTAATGTTATTTTTAAATTAGAAATTCTCTTGTTTAGTTCATATTGTTGTCTTGGTCTCTCTACAATACCAAAGTCTTGGTATGGATTTACTGCATAAAATGTATCAACTAATTTAATTTTGTAGTTGTCATCTAGTACAAGTATTTTTCCATTTTCCATTTTATACTCATCTTTATAATCTGTATAGTCAACCTTTCTAGAATATCCAAGATTTTTAGCATTATATTCTACTCCAACTTCAAAAAATGCTGTATCTGCTGTCATTTCATCTTTAATTCCTTTTCCATAATTTCCATTATATATGTCACCAGTTTCATTTCTCTTACTCATGTCATCAACTGCAGATGAATATCTTACAAGACCATTTGTATCATTCTTTCCTACTCTTTCTGTACCTCTATCATATGTTAATATCCAACTTGGATCACGATCTCTTTCTCCATTCTCTCCAATACTTAATGCATTTTTAATTGTTGGAGATTTTATTACTGTAGATTTATAATCTCTAGTATTAATTGGTTGTAATGTTTCATCACCATTTTTAACTGTTACTGTATCTTCTACTCTTGTTGCACCATTTTCTTTTGTAATTGTATATTGTGTATCTTTGTCTAATATATAACATTTATCATCATAAGTATATCTTATTAAATATTTACCTGGTAAAACTCCAGTAAATGTATAATCACCTTTTTCATTTGTATATGTTACTGCTGGTTCTGTTGTTGTTTTTAATTCTTTAGTATCTTTGTCTAAATTTAACTTATATAATGTCGCAACTTTTGGCTCATCTGCAAGAGGATATTCTATTAACTCAACTTTTGTATTATATATTCTATTTTTGTCTTGTTCATTTAGTATACCATCACCTAGTCTTTCTTTTCCAACATTAGTTTTACTATCAGTGTAATCTTCAAATACAGTTCCAGATAAACCTCTTGTAGGTTCTGCTTCTTCAATTCCTAATATTAATGATGGTGCATAATCTGTATCATCTTCATAAGATTCCATGTTTAGCTGTTTCTTTTCTATTTCATAATCTCTTCCATTTTCGCTACCTATTGTGGTTTTATTAACTTCATTTTGAGAAAATGCAAGTTCCATATTTCCTGGTCTAGAATCTTCATCTATAGCTGCATATGGGCTCCATCCATTAATTGTTTGTGTCATTGTTGAAAATCCTGTTATTTCTGTTATATTATCTAATGTTGTTTGTCTACTCATTAATGCTTTAACAGATTCTGTCCTTAATCTGAATTTTATAAATATATCAATACTTTCATTTGGACCAATTTTTGTATCTGTTCGTATAAATACACTACTAAAACCATCTTGATCACTGTTTCCTTGTAAAGAAGGATCATTTAATCTCTCTCCATTTTTTTCTATCCAAACTTCAGTTCTTTCATATCTATTATCATAATAATTAATTAATTCATTAGCTACTGAAGTTAAAGTTGAAGATTGATTTTTAACCTTAATTTTATATGTTATATACATATTTACTAAATTATCACTACTATTTGTATCATTAAGTAATGCTAAATCTGATTCATATATTCTTCTTGTATACATATTCAAACCTTTATTACTATAACTATTAGCTCCATTTCCGAATTTAACTTCTACACCAAATCCATCTTTCGCTGAATTATAATATTTGTCATTTTCGTTTTCGTTTTGATAATCACTTCTATTTGCATATGTATATGTATTTTGATAATCTTTTACTATCATATCTACTTGACTTATATCTGATGATATTGCTAAATCGGCTTGTTCTCTTCGTTTCATTCCTAAGTTGACACCTGTTATAGATTCTTTACCTTTAAATTTAGCATTCCATGCCTCTTTCAAATTAAATCTTGATGTTTGTGTTGAAGCTCTTACTTCGTAATTACCATCTCTATTTTCTACTTTTGCTACTTTTAATTTAGTTTTATTTTCATTGTATTCATAATTCCAATATTTACTATCATCATATTTTGATTCATGTTTTTCTTTATTCTGATTATATTCTAACTTATATCCCATTCTATTATCGCTTGTATATGAATTATTAAATGTAATTCTAGCAAAATCAGAATTCACACTATTTCTGTCAAATCTATCACGTCTACCACTTATTACCTCTGCACCTTTAGATGTATTATCATAATTATTGTTTAGATAATCTGTAATTGCCTTTACAGACGTAAATCTTAAACCATCATATTCAAATTCTATATAATATTTATCTAAATCATCTATTAATAAGTTACCATTTGATTCTGTAGTATAATCTTCTATCGTATAGATTTCTCCATTATTTTTTCTTGTTCCAAATCCATACCAACCTTTAGAATCTGTTACTGTTGAAGCTATTTGATTTCCATTTTTATATAAATATACATTTATTCCTTCTACTAATGCATCTGTTCCATTATCATATAAATCATTTATAGTATTATTCTTTGAGTTTGATAATTCTTCCCATACATATCCCTCTAGTCGTATATATTCTTGATGGTTTTTAGCTGTAATCTTAACTTGCATATTATTTTTCAAATAAAAGTATCCTTTTTCATCTGAATCGCCACCATATACTACTTCTTTATCACTTAAATATCCATAATTATTATTAAAGATTTCCTCTAACTTATATTTTATTGGGTTACTACCATTACTTGTTAATAAATTATTAATCTCAATTTTTCCATTAGAATCTGTTTCAAATACTGTTGCTTCACCTATATTTGACGTATAATCTATAACTTTATTTACACTTACATTATCTGAGTCTGCAACTGTAGCTGAACCAACTATCTTTGTTGCCCAACCATCTGCTCCTGTTGTAATGTTATTACCGCCTGTTGCTTTTATTTTTACATAATTTTCGTTTCCAGCACTTGACCTTAATACAAATCGTACTCCTGGAAGTTTTTTGCTTTCATCTCTATCATCAACTTTTGTAACTTCAAATCCTCCCGTATTCTTATGATTTTCTGCTACAGCTGTTGCCGTACTTTTGCTTGGAGTAATTACTCCATCTGTTGTTACATTAGCTCCCTCCCATGTAACTTTTGGTGGATTATTTGGATCATATGAATAATAATATCCATAATGCGGATTGTAGGTTTCTATTGCTGTGTATGTTATTTGTTTTCCATTATCCTTCTTTACAAGATTCTCTATTTTTATTTTTCCACTTGAATCAGTAACAAATTTTGTCGCCTCTTCCATTTTATCCACATAATCTATTACTTCTGTTTGATGTATATTAGGTGAATCCTCTATTCTTATTGAACCATAAACCTTAGCTCCTGTTCCCAAACTTTTTATTCTTACATATTTATTTTCCACAGATGATTTTAATACAAATTCTACCCAAGGTAATTTCTTTGACCTATCTTCACTATCAACTTTTTCAATATTTAATTCTGTTGTTTCTTTATTGTTCGGTATTTCCCAAAGATTTATACTTTTCTCCTTAGAATTAAGAGCATAATTAGGATCAGGATCACTCCAAGGATCTACTTGTAATTCCATGTAACGGTCTTCTGCATACTTCCAATATCCGTCTGTCTTATAATCAAAGAAATCCTCTTTATCCCCTGTATATATACCTAAATAATCTCGTACCGTTATATCATTAATTACTACTGGTTGAGTATATCCATAATTATAATTATCCGTTTCAATCAACTGATAATTAAAGTTATCTGAATATACTGGTATATTAAATATCCTTATCATTCCTGAATCAGGCGTTATTAAGTGTGTTGATTGACCATATCCCTTGTTAAACAGTACAAGATACTCCACGTTTTCAACCGTATTTCCATTCAAATCATAGCTATCACTTCCCCAATCTCCATTTTGGTTATATGTTGATTGGTTTGGTATTTCTGTTCCCCAAATTCTTGCATTTACTATTCTTTTAGTAGACTTATCATTCTCATCCCCTGGATACTTAGTAGCATATGTTGTTGCTGTTGTAAATTCTATTGTATCAACAATAAAATTATTAAGTCTTTCATATTTAAATTCCGTATTATCACTATTTCCACTTACTTTATATATTGTCAATCCTTTTTGTGTGTTTCCTTTAAATAAACTCGATTTATTACCAATTAATTTAAATCTAGCATTTCCTAACGGTTTATTTTCCTCACCTACTTTTTTTATTATTATATTTCCAGTAATCCTAATATTCTTATTTATAACCTCCACACTTGATTGTATCTTAAAATTTTCCTCCTCAGTTCCTTTAACATCAATTGTTATTCCCATAGGTTGTGTGCTATGACCGCTACACCAGCCTCCACAAGGACTTGTAGTATAACGATATGTATATCTTCTAATAACAGTTGTTTTAGTCGAACTTGTAGACTGGCCAAATATTGTAAGTCCTTTTATTACAACTGGTTTTTGATTTCTTCTTATAAATAAATAGAAAGATTCATTCCATTTTGGAGCAACTCTCTTATCCATAGAACCACTAAGAAATATATTTTTATTACCATTACTTTTATATCCTTCTATAATCTGATTTTGTGTAGTTTCATTAGAATCTGTATAAACTATTTCAGCAGACATTGTTGCATCCTCTTCATCACTTTCTACAATGAATGGACCAATACTATAATAATTAAGATTTGGGCCAAAACTTACAGTTAGTACTCTAGGCTCTGTTTCTACTTTTTTTAACTTTAACTTCTTTGGACCTGATGTTGTTTCTACTGTATTAATTACAGTTCCACCAATTCTATCATAATATTGAGCAGCATGCTGATTACTACAGAACCTCCAACCTCTTCTCTGACACCAAAAATAATTTTTATAATCATAAGTTGATTCATCCCATCCCGTTGAAGGTATTCCCATTAATCCTGGATTATTAATATAGTACGGCAAATGTGCCTCATCAACTTCTTTTTGTCTTTGTTCTGACCATGGTTTTGGATCCCACTCCCCAAAAACCTTTTGTGTATTTCCAACTAAGCATAATGAAAATATAGCAACAAAAAGTGCACCTTTCAACAACTTTTTATTTTTCCATACCAACAAAAATATTATAGCTAATATAACAATAGCACCAACTGTCATTCCTAACCACCTCATTAAACCTGTAGATACACCAATAATTACATCAGCTTTTGAAGAATCATTATCAGAATTTCCATCTTCTACTGCTTTATCATTACTGCTTATTCCAATTTGCGCTGTATTTGTAACTGTACCAACATTACTACTATTAACAGATTTTGTTAGCACTAAACTCACTTCTTTACTCTCACCAGCACCTATTGTTTGCCCTGATAAACTATTAGTATATAGGTTACCATTATTCTCATACCAGTTACTATTTAACTCTGATTTAAATTTCAATCCATCTGGTAATTTATCAACAATTTGAGCAACTTTTCCTGCAATTTGACCCTTATTTGTAACAACCATTTTATATTCTATTATAACTGTTGCTCCATTTATTTTTTTAGAATGTATTTCTACTTTAGCAAATTGTTTATTATTATATTCATATGTTTTTGTCTTTCCATCATTTGTTTGAACTGTTATTTTACTTATATATTTTTGTATTTCTATATCAAAATCTTTATTTTCAATTAAACCAATATCTATATTAGTCAAATTAGAATCCGCTGTTAATGTATCTGTTAAACCTGCTGTAACTTGATTTCCATTTATCTCTACATTTTTTGTTATTACATCACAATTCTTACTCTCAATTACATCTTCTTTTTTATACTCTGTTAATGAGTATTTATCTGTATCATATAAAAATACTACAATATACTGACCACTATCAACATTTTCAAATTCATACTCTCCATTTTCATCGGTTTTTACTTCTTTTATTTTTCCATCTTCTTTTATAAATGCATTGTTTTTGTAATCATATAACATAACAGTCATATCACTATATGTAGACTCATCTGTTGACCTTTTTCCATCTTCATTTTCATCTAGCCATGCAATTCCAGATATTGATACTTTTTTAGTTGATGGTGTATCTGGTTCTGTATCATCCGTATTATCTGGATTGCTTGGATTGTCTGGATTACTTGGGTTATCTGGATTACTTGGGTTATCTGGTTTGCTTGGGTTATCTGGTTCATCATCTTCATCATCTTCATCATCATATTCTACTAAAGTACTATCTACACTAGCTGTTTTATTTTTTATATAATCACCAGTTACTTTTATTGTATTAGTAATATCTTTATTCTCATAAATACTGCCAGCTTTTGCCTTTATTACTATTGTTACTGTTTTTCCTTCAGGAATTGATAAATCCATATTCAAATTCGGAGCATCTTCGTAATCATATCCATCTGGAATAATTAAACTTGTTAAATCTTCTGTTACCTCTTCTTCTGTATATGTTTCTACCTCTCTCATCAGCTGTGGATAATTTTCATCCGGAACCTTCTCTCTATTTATTGTAAATTTATTATATGTAGCACTAATAGGTTTTAATTCTCTTGGTATAACATCTTGTACTTTTACAAGTGTATATGTAGCAATTCCTCCATATGTTTTTCCAACATTTTTTATATTAACTGTATAAGTTATTTCATCACTATAATTTAGTTTTTGTTTATCAGCTGTCATTGTGACTTCAACGCCTTCAATATACCCCGTCATTCTTGTTTCATTTGAACTATATAAAATATCATTACAAGAAACAACACTATTTCCATTCATTTCATATTCATATCCTTGGCTTTCATCATAATTTTCAATTTCACCATCTATAAAGTAATCTTTGGCACCTTTTACATAAACCCCATCTTCATTAACTTCTGCAACTTCTAATGAATCTATTGTATATGTCCAAACATTTCCACTAATATTTGTTATTTCTTCAGCAATACCATCTCCATCAGTATCTCCTATTTCAACTCCTTGAATATTATATATTGAAGATGCTTCAAATGTTATTTTTATATCTTTTAATTCTTTATTTGTCAAATTTTTTATACTAAGCACATAACTCCAGTCTCTTCTAGAACTTCCAATTAAACATTTTAACTCTACACTTACTTCTGCTTGTTTTACTGTGTTTTGTAAATTAAACTGAGCTAAACTATTTCCATCAACTTGTAAATCATAATTTATATTAGATTGTTTTTCTTGTACATCATCTGGTAAGTCATTAACTTTCAATTCTATAAAATCTGTCTTAGTTTCACCAGAATTTACATCAAAATTTAATTTAATTTGTTTCTCTGTTTGATTTATATATGCATACTGATTATCATACGAATAATAACCTTTATTTTCATTTTTTACATATCCACCTTGATGTAATTTAACATAAGTCATCTCATCAGGTATATTAACAACAAAAGAAACTTTTTTAGCTGTACTATTTGTATTAGTAACTTTAACCTCATGTTTTATAATCTGTTCCTCATAAACCGTACCATTGTTAGAAATAACAACACTTCCAACTTTTTCAATAACTTCTACTTTTATTCCATTTTGTTCAAAAACTGCTGTACTTCCATCTTGTCCATAATTTGCTGTATTTCCAGTAGTTGTTGATGATGAATATATAGTTGGAATAGCGTCAACAACTTTATTTAAAAGAGTAAACTCCATATCTTTATTTTCTGTAGTATTTGTCAATTCATTTGAATATGTAAATTTCATTACACTAGTTTTAGTTGTTAATTTTCTTGTAACATTTATTGTTAATGGAATTTTAATTTCAGTTCCATTAACAAAAGAAGAATTTTCATATGATGTTTGACATCCTTGTAATTTTATAGTAACAACTTTATTTCCATTAGAATTTGTACTTACTTTTGATGAAGTAATTGTAAAAACATTATTATCATACATAATTTCAGGTGTATCAATAGTAACATTTTGTATTTCCTCTGGCATTTCTACAGTTAAAGTAGGATTTTTAAACAAACTATATTTAGGACTATTTGTATTCAAAGTTACAGTAAGAGTCACATCATTTTTAGTATTATTAACCAACTTACTATTACTCAATTTTGTATCAATATTAGAAACTGCTTCTTTAATATGTGCATTGCTTTTCCCTTGACGTTCATATTTTACCAAATCAGTTGTTTCCGTTACTTTTTCTTCATTTTTAGCCTCTGTTGTATCATCTGTCGTTGTTTCTACTGTTTCTGTTGCATCCGCTGTTGTTTCTTCATTATCATCTTTATTATCAGACTCAGTTATAATTGTATTTATTCCTTTAATAGAAACTTGTGTAGAAACTATACCATCAGTTATTTGCGTTGTAGGCTCTATAACCCTTGAACTATTAACCTCAATAATTCCCTCTTTAGCCAAATTCTTTAATTGAAGTATTAAATATTGTGTTTTATTTTCATAAGTAACTTTTACTTTTCCATTTTCATCTGTCTCAGTATCCTTATTTACTGTTTTTAAAACATTTCCATTTTCATCTAATATATCAATACTTCCATTTTCACCAAGTAAATACATTACTTGATTTTTATCAATACTTGATTCCATATATAATGATGTTTCAGAGAATTCTCTTACCTCAATTTTTTGAGCTATATCTTTATTGCTTACCATTATCTTTAACTTTTCATTATACTTTGTTTCATAATTATTATTAGGGTCTAAAGAATTAGCTACCATATAACCATTATATATATTTTGTACTTGATGTTCTGTTGATATAACTCCATTCATATTATCTTTTAAAGTATAACTTTTTTCTTCCCTTGTAGCAACTCTTGTTGATTCTTCGTCCTTAAGAATCTCTTCTATATTAGCCTTAATATCAAAACTTCTTTCTTCATTATTAATATAGCACTCGCTTTTATAGATACAAATTACTTCATACTCATCTCTTGCATCCGGATTATTTTCAGTATAATCATTATTTTCTGATGTAATCTCAAGAATTCCTGTACTTGAATGATACTCATAACTTGCTTCATTTCCACCATTTGTTGCTCGTGTTGATTTTGTTATAACTTCAACTCTTGTTGGTTTATAATCTCCAATCCAAGGTAATTCTATATTAGTACTAGTCTTTTGTATAGGCTTATATTCAACCCCTTCAGCAAATTGAATTCCTGTTTTTAGGTTAAACTGTACAAGAACCCCTTTACTTCCAGTATCACTATTTTCTGTAGTAGTATCAAAATTTTCATATTTAGTTAAATTAATATCTGCCAATGTTTTTATTTTTTCTTCCTGCTCTGAATCCAAATTTGTTTGAACTGCATCAACTGCTTCAGAAACTATAAGCATTATCGAACTATTAAGTAATAAAATCATTAGCATAAAAATACAACACAATTTTTTCTTCATCATTCTTCTCCTCCATTTTTGCTTATACTATAATTATATAATAAAATCTTTTAGCCTTTAAGTCAATCACCTTTGAACTGTCAATTATTTGTAACATTTCCTTTGCACTTACGGATTTTCTTTTTTTTGGAATTATTTCATTTCTATTACATTTATTTTGCTTTTTTGTTACAAAACACATCAAAATTCGTGTTTTTTCTTAGGGAAAAGCGTTAAAAGCGTTTCTTGTTGTCACCTTTGGGACCGGGTATTTTCGGGGCAATTTTTCACAAAACGCAAAAAAGCCAGGCATTTCCGGTGCTATGCCCCGAAAATACCCGGTCCCAAAGGTTCTTTTTATTTTATTTAATTCATTTTTCAACAATCTATAAGTTGCCTGCCCTATTGACACATCCTGTCCACTTTCATAATTAGTAATACTTTTTTCAATATCCAATATTTTATATCTATGAACTGTACCAGTCTGAGATTTATACATATATATTGGTATATATTCTATATTATCAAAAGAAACTTTTCCTGTTTTTCCATTTTTAGTTATATTTAAATTTAATATTATCGAATCTCTAGTATTTTCCTTTGTTTGACCTGACATAAAATTTCCAAGAGAATATATTACAAAAACATCTTTTACATCACCATTTTCTAATGTAATAGTCTTTTTCTCCATTGGTTGCAACACATGTGGATGGCTTCCTAATATAATATCCACTCCATTCTCAAATAAAAAATTGGCCAATCTTTCCTGTTCAGAATTTTGTTTCTTTTCATACTCTATTCCCCAGTGCATACTTGCACATATTAAATCTGGTTCTTGTTCTTTTGCAAATTCAATCTGTTCTAACATAAAATTTTCATCAATTAAATTTACAGCAAAATCCTTATCTTTTGGAATCGGTATTCCATTTGTTCCGTAGGTAAATGACAAAAATGCTATCCTTATTCCATTTACATCTTTAACCAAAATTTTATTCTGATCTTCTTTTGATACATTTGTTCCTGTATGAGAAATTCCAGCTTCATCTAAATATTTAATAGTACTTACAAGCCCAGTATAATTAGTATCCATACAATGGTTATTAGCAGTTGACACCACATCTATTCCAAAATCTTTTAAATTCCAAGCAAGTTTCTCTGGTGTATTAAATCTTGGATAATTACTATATCCTCTCTCTTTTCCAGCAAATGTAGTTTCTAAATTTCCTACAGCAATATCTGCTGTATGTACATACTGCTTTATATCTTCAAACACATATGAAAAATCATATTCTCCTGTATTCGAATTATATGCATCTTTATATTGTGAATTATGACACATTATATCTCCTATAACAGACATTTTTATATTTATATCTTCTTGCTTTTTTTCTTCTTCAACATTTTTATTATCTTGTTCAATATTCACCTCTTGTTGCATTGTCTGTATTTCATTCACTTTTCTAAAAAAATAGTTATATATAAATATTGCAATACTTGTTACAGCTATTATTAACCAAATTAAAACATAAATATATAATTTTTTCTTACTTTTCATTAAAATATTCTCCTTTTTATATACTTTATCATAACTCATTTACTTTTTCAATAAAAATGCACCTCTGGGACCGGGTATTTTCGGGGCAATTTTTTCATAAAAACTTAAAAAGACCAGGTATTCGCTGTGCATACTGCCCCGAAAATACCCGGTTCCAAAAGTCCCACTATTTATTATTTATTTACTTATTCATGAACTTTTTTCTTATTAAAACTATTCCACCTGCTATAACAATTAAACCTACTACAGCTGTTATTATATATATAGTTGTATAATTTAATATACCAGTTGGTTGAGTTACTATAACTCTAACTCTATCATCATCTTGTTCATGTTTACTTCCTAAAGTTGGTATATAATTACCTGGTTGATATTCCTTAGAAATTTGTGTTCTATCATCATTTACACTCTTTATTGTTCTTCCTGTTTTACCATTTAATGCTACTATTTCTACATGATTATCATATATTGGATTTTCTTCTTGATTTGCTAATACCTTACTTGCATACACTACACTTGTTTTTGTCTCACCTGGTAATACATTTGCAAATGTATTTGTTGCAATACATTGTAATTCTCTATTTTGAATAATTTCATATGTCTTGTCCTCTGTATCACCTTCATTTTTATATGATATATATCCATTGTCTTTCAAATAATCTTTATTAATTTCTACATCTTTATCAACTTTAAACCACTCCTTGTTATTTAATCCGTCTGTAGTATCTTTAAAGTCTTCACCTGAATCACATACAAGACTTGGATTCATATAGTCAACAAC
The DNA here is from genome assembly GCA_902462295.1 of uncultured Clostridium sp. Classification (GTDB taxonomy): domain Bacteria; phylum Bacillota; class Clostridia; order TANB77; family CAG-508; genus CAG-269. The sequence goes on from CABQAZ010000021.1 coordinate 13,660, forward strand.
TAAATCAGCTAATCCCATTACATTTAGTCCTTCGCTATTTCCATAATAATAATATTTAGAATCCTCAGCATATTCATAATCTTTTTCACTATTATTTGTTAATATTATAGAATACCATATTTCTAATCTTGAACCTTGTATTAACTCTTGATCCATCTCTATTGTTAATACTCTATCTAATCGTGAACTTTTAGCAATATCATCTTTACTAAATCCTATTGCCTTAACATAGTTTAATTTCTCTGATCTTGGATCTCCCTCAAATAATATTTGTCCATTTCCTAATGTTAGTTTTATTTTTGATATTGTTTTATTTACTACTACGTCTTCTCTTGCTCTTTCTATTATACCAAAATCAAATACTGACCAATCACTTTGGAAATCACCACCATTGTTATCAACTTTTGCTGTCTGTGATTGTGTGTATTCAATTTGTACTTTAAATTTCTTACTATATGCTGACATATTTTCTTCATTACTATAATTTGAATATTTTAATGTTTCTTGTGATAGTCTTTGTTCTAAGTCATCTACTGCTATTGATGCATCTACAGATTCATTCATACTTAAATGCCATTTATCATTATCTTTTCCTTGCATAACTTCTTTTACTGATGTATCTGTAATTATTGTAGATTTATAATTTCTAGCATTTATAAATGAATTTCCTCCATCTATTGTTGTTTTACCTATTGCTGTTCCATCTCCATCTACACCTTTATCTGCATTTCCATAAGTATATTTTATAATATAATTATTTACCACTACACCACAATTTTCTGCATCTCCAAATGAATAATTACCATTTGCATCTGTATATGTTACAGCCAATTTTCTATTTGCCCCAGTTTCAGTAGAAGCATCTTTATAATATAAATATGCTGGTTCTCCTGTATCTGCCTCAATTAATTCAACTCTAACATTTTCTACACCTTTTTCATTTTCTTCTTTTTGACCATTTCCTAATCTTTCATTTTTATTTTTACTTTCTGTTGTTTGAGTATCTTCATATACTATTCCTGTCATTGTTTTATAATTAGGATCTTTTACCAATAAGAATGATGGTGCTTTATCTGTATCATCTTCATATGTAGATTCATTTTGTGGAATTGCAGAACCTGGTGTTGAATCTATATCTAATCCTGCATATTGTTTACCAACTTTTCCTTTTGTTTCTGCACTTTCTCTTTCTGCACAAATTGTATTAGTTCCATAATATGTTGTAAATGATACTATTTCTGAAAAATCATTTAGTGTTGGATTATTATTTAAAATTCCATGTATTGCTTCTTGACTTACTTCAAACTCTAATTTTATTGTATCAGAATTTGCTCCCGGTTGTAATAGTGTACCACTTAATGACGTATTATATGCCACTTTATATCCATTATTTGTCTCTGTTGTATCTTGCCATCCAGCTGATGTTGAAGTACCTGCTCCTGTATATATTGTATATTTACTGTCATAATAATTTACAATATTGTTAATCTTCATTTGTAATGTATTTGATTGATTTGTTACTCTTAAATTATATGTTACATATACTTTTAAATCATCACTATTGTTGTAATTTACATATGCTACATCTGATGGATTTACAGGTCTTGTATAAACATCTTGTAAATATTTATTTCCAAATTTTACTTTATAATCAAATAATGTTGAATCATCTTGTATTCCTCTATTTCCATATACATATGTATATTCTTGATTTTTCATAACAACTCTAACTTTTTCAATATCAGATGTTATTGCAGCATCAGGTTGTTCTCTTCTTACTAATCCTAAATTCATGTTTTGTATATTCCATACATATACTTTTTCTTCACTCTTTCTACAATCTCTATATGTAGGTCCGTCTATTTCCTTAGCAGAATAATAATGTGATTCACTACCTGTAGCAGTATTAATTGCATCACCTATAATTTCTTTTTTCTTCTGTTCCATTGATAATTTATAATCTGTTGACCATTGTCCATAAGGGTCATGTATATCAACTTTACCATTACAATATATTTTTATGTAAGAATCTCCTTTTGTTTCTTTATATACAATATGAGGACCCTCTCCAACTTGGCAGTGGTCTGTACAGAACGTATCTTTTTCTGTCCAACCGTCGATTGATTCTGTTGTATTTAATAATTTTCTAACAATATTTTTAGTTGACGCAGATACCGCTAATTCTGATGTATAATTTGCGTCCGAAATTTTTGTATTTGGCAAATCAGATATTATCGCTTTATTCTCATCATAAACAGCTTTATTTTCAACTCTATCAAAACTGTTATCTAATGCTGTTCTTGACTCATCACTTTCTTTTCCTTTTGAAGTATCACTACTTGAAAGATTTCCGTTATATGCTACTGTTGTATATTTTAATCCATTATATTCAAATTCTATATAAGAATTATTTATTCTATCATATTTCTTCTTATCTTTTATTCCATATGGATGATTATATAATGCTATAGTTGTCGAAAACTTATAAGAACCATTTTTATCAGTTAATGTAGAATCAATTTCTGAACCATCCTTAGCTCTCCAATGTACCTTAACACCCTCTACTCTTATGTCATTTCCACCACTTTCGCCTTGTTCATTTTTATCATATTTGCTATTTACTTCATTATTCTTAGAATTTGCAATATCTTCCCAAACATATCCACTAATATTTACATATCCTGTAACTTCTGTTTGTTCTGGTTCAGGCTCTGGTTCATCTGGTGGTGATGGTGGCTCATCTGGTGATTTTACTTCAACCAAAATCAATTCCTGTGGATTAGTAGCTGATGTAGAATAAAGTAAATATATTCTTACTTCATAATCTACACTTTGTGAATCAGCTCTTGCTTTATCTATTAAATATTGTGTACTTGGTTGTTCTGCAAATATGTGGTCATTAGCACTATCTGAACTAAATCCATATTGACCACCTACACTTCCAACCCATTTATTCCAAAAACCATATAATGCTCTTTGTGCTTCATTATAAGTACCTGTTATTCCATATCCTCTAGTTAAATTACCTCCTAGAATTGATGCAATTACTGCATTTTCTGGACTTTTTCTTTCTAGTTCTTTACCACTTGCTGTAATTCCTTGTGCATGATTTCCTTTTATGTCTACATATGCTCTCGCTTTAAATGTACATACTCCATCAAATCCCTTGCTATGTGCTACACAATAAACATTATCAGATGCCTCCATATCTGCTAAAGAAAGATTAATCGAACCACCTAATGAAATTGATTGTGTTACAGCCGCTACTTTTGTAGACATGCATAATATAAGTCCTAATGTAAAAAATATGGTTGTTAATACAATTTTCCTCATTCTGTTCATAGGATTACCTCCTTTTTCTATTTATTCTTATTATCTTATTTTTTATCATTAGTCTAATTGCTATTATAATTAATCCTGTATTTATCATTGCTAATATTACATATGCAATTATTGTTCCACCTGTTGATATACCTATAATAACATCTGCTGAACCCATATCATTTTCTCCAGATATATTATTATTAGGAGTTGAGTTTATGTCTGAAACTCCATATTCATTATAATCTTCTACAATTTCTGCTCTATTATTAACAACACCTGTATTTTCATTTGTCATAGTTTTTGTTAATACTAACTTAACTTCCTTTTCCTCTCCTGGATTAATTGCTTCATTAGCAAATTTCTTAGTATATAATTGATTTCCAGATAAATACCAATCTGGATTTAGCTCTGAACTAAATGCCAATCCATTTGATAGATAATCTACAATATTATTTGTATATCCTGTTATTTCACCATTATTTTTAACTTTAATTGTATATTCTAATACAACAACAGAACCAGCAATTTGTTTTCTATGTATTTCTACTTTTTCAAATGTAGAATTATTATAATCATATGTTTTTGTTCCATTACTATTTTGTATTGATATTTTACTAATGTATTTATCTAATTGTAAATCAAAAATTAATTTTTCTTTTAATCCTATATTTACATTAGAGACACTATCATCTAAATCTATTGTATCAGTTACAGCATAATTTTTGTCTTCCCCACCAATTGTAATATTTTTAAATACTGCCTTTGAATTTAAACTATCATCAATTCCATCTTTCATGTAATATGTTGGTTCATACTCATTTGTATCATATTCAAATAAAACAATATATTCACCATTTGGAATTTTAGTAAATGTATATTCACCATTTTCATTTGTTGTTGTTTGTATTATATCTCCATTATCATTTTTCAAATAATTATTTGTATTAATATCATATATTTTTACTTTTATATCACTTAATACTGGTTCATCACTATCTTTTGCTCCATTTAGATTTTTATCTAACCAAGCTTTACCACTTATTACATTTTTAATATTTTCTGAAGTAACTTTTAGTATATGTGTTACTTCTTCTGATGTTGCTTTAGTCATTTGATTTATTTTAGCTTCTGCCTTATTCATTATTGTTTTTGCGTCGATATCTTCTGTTATATTCTTTACTATTGCAATAATTTTTATTGTAGCTTTATCTCCAGCTCCAACAGTTACAACATATGAAACATTATTTGATATATTTGCAACATATGTAGAAGTTTCAGCAGTTTCAGTTGTTTGAGATTTAAGCTCTCCATTTACATATATTGCTTGTACCTCTAAATATTCTGGTATACTATCAGCAATTTCTATATTTTCTTCAATATTACCTGTATTCATCACATCTATATCATACTCTACAAAATCGCCTTCTCTTATATATGCTTTATTTTGAGGACTTGTTAAAGTTATTTTTGCATCTATTTTTTGTAAGTTTTCTTCCAATTTATTTGATCTATATGTATCTCCATTAGAATCTTTTACAACTGCTGTTGCAGTAACTTGTTCTGCATTTTCTACTGTATCTCCTTCTAATTTGAACCATACATTTCCTTTTGCAGAAATTTTATCTATACTTATTTTTTCTGGTATTTCATCTTTCATTAAATATAAGTCGTCACCATTTGATAAACAAGATATTTTAAAATTATTACTTATTAATTGTAATTCTAAATTTGATATATCTTGATCCGTTAAATTCTCTACAAACATCATATATTCCATAGTTCCACCAGAAATAAGAACATTGCTTTCTTCTACTAACTTTTTAATTGTTACTCTTATATTTGATTTTACTATTTTATTTGTTAATTCTTCACTTTCTTTGCTATCACCCTCATATACTGCAATTGTTTTATTTGTTATTTGTTTTTCTGCTGTCAAATCAGATTTTGCTCTTACTTCATATGTTTTCGTATAAGTAGCTCCTACTCCTAGTGATGGTATTACTTCTTTTACTTCTTTTATATCTGCATTTTCAGTATAATATGATATTCCAGAATGTTGATAATTTGCTTCTGGTGTTACATATACTGTTCCATCTGGTACATTTGATTTTAATTCTATATTTTTAAGTTCTTGTGCACCATTGTTCTTTACAGACATTGTGTACTTTATTACTTCTCCTGCCTTTATTGTATCTCCATTATTTATAGTATCATTTCCAACTTGTGCTGTTATATTTGTATCTAATTTTAATTCTGTTGGTGTTGCAAAACCTATAGCAGAAGATTTTGTAGTTATATTTTTATTAGATTCAGTATCATATATAACATCATATTCTGTATATGACATTGCATCTTTTTGAATAGGATTTGGTAATTGTACAGTATATGTTGCTGTATAATTAGTTTCTGTATTTAATGTAGCTAAAACAATTAAAAATACTTTTGAATTAGGAGACAATGTTGTTGTCCATCCATTTGCTGAATCATTTAAATCAGTTCCAGCATTTGAATTCTCACTATAATATACAGTAGAATTTTGTGCTGATATATTTTTTAATGTTGTTTCTAAAGTATTAGTCGTTTCTTCAGCTGTTGTTTTATTTCCGCTTGTTGGTAATTTTCCAAATATTCTTACGTTCTTAGCATTTTCTCCTGTATTATTTACTAATGCTATATTCATATTTATATCTTTTCCTGCATCTTCATTTGGTATTTGAACTAATTGTTTTTCTTCATTTATTCCTTTTATTCCAGTTACATTATATGTACTTGCATTATTCATTGTAACTAATCCACTTGGTGCAGATATTTCAATATTTTTTTCGATTACGCCAGCATCTGTTGTTCCTCCATCATATTGTATTGCATTTTCGTTTGTATATGTCATTACAAATTTATCTGTCTTACTTGGTGCTAATTTTGATAATGTAATATCTAAATTAAGTTGTAAATATAATTGTGTTGCAGATGTTTCTGGATGTAATTTCTGTTCTCCATTTAATTTCATTTCTATAGTTTTGTTTGTTTTATCATAAGTTGGACTTACTGTAAAATCATCTGCATATAATGCTTTTGCTTCATTAACTTTTATACTTTCTACTGATGATGGTAATTGTATTTTTATTATTGGATTTTTATATAAATCATATTGAACTCCATCAGTAACTAATTTAACACCTAATGTAACATCTTTATTTGTTGTCATTGTTGACAAAGCATCTTTTTTGGCTATAAACTCTGCTTTTGAAACAGTATCTTTTACTTCTAAGCTTGATTCACTAGAATTTTCTGCAATTTCCTTTTCTACATTATCTACATCAGCTGTTCCCTGTACTGTATTTTTAGTTTTTAATGTTTTTACCATATTTAATTCTTGTTGTTCATATGAATTTTCTGTTACAACCTTTGTATGGTTAATTTCTAATATTCCTGCTTTTTCTGGTTTACTTGTTTCAAGTTTTAATTCATTACTTGGATTTTGGTAATTTATTAAAACATCCCCATTTTTATCTGCCTCAGAATCCTTATTTATTAAAGCTGTTGTGCTTCCACTTTTTATTGAAACACTTCCATCTTGTCCTAAAATTTCTAACATTTTTTCTTTATTAATTTTTGTTGAAACATATTTTGTATTTACTGTTAATTCATTTGTTTCTGTTGTTAATACATCTGGTGTTTCAGTTATCATTACTTTTTCTGGTATATCTGCATTAGTTAAACTTAATATTGTTTTTGTATTATATTGAGCACTAACATTTGATGATATTTGTCCTTTATATATTCCAGATGAACTTATTTCTGAATCTGTTGTAATTATTCCATTTAATTCTTGATTTTCAATTTCTTTTGTATTTGTAGTTGTATATTTTTTATCAGAATTATATACAGTTATTTCAGAATTTGAAGTAATATTTATTTTACTTGTATCTACACTTTCATCATATATAAATGTTACTACCACTTTATCATAAGAATTCTTATTCCATCTTATTTCATCATCTTCATTTTTTAATGTTATTGTAACTTTTCCATTTTCATTCTTCCAGTTTTCTTCTTTTAATTCTGTTTTACCATTTGTAGCCATTGTTCCTAATGAAACAACTTCAACTTTTTCTGGTTTTTTATCTCCAAAAACTGGGACGTCAACATTTATTGTAGTCTGTTTTATTGGATATTGATTATCAGACAATCTTGATTTTGCCAATATTTGTAACATTCTTTTATTAGTTCCATTTATAGAAAATATTTTATTTGTTATAATATCTGTTTCTAATTCTGCTGAAGCACTTTCATCTGGTTGTAAATTTAATGTAACATTTTTTACAGCTTCTATTTTTAAACCTTTATATGATGTTTCCATATATGTACCTGTTAATTTTAATCCAGATTCTTTTGCTAACATATCTTGAGTTAATGTATCATTAATTGATTGTTCTATATCTAATTCAATAACTGCTGTTGTTCCAGCATTAATTTGTTTTAATGTTACTTTGTTTCCATCAATACTTGCAATTAAATTTGATAATATTGTATTTTTAATTTTAAAATTACTATTTTGTAATTCTAACACTGTATTAGTTAAATACCCCTCATTTTTTACTGTAATCTCAGCATATAGCTTTAATTTTTCAGTTTTTATGCTTGTTTGAAAAGAATCTACTTTCTCTCCTTTTGCATTTTTAAAGTACGTAGAAAATTCAATATTTTTGTTATTTGTTACAGTATTTAAATTTGAATTACTTGATTCTACCGCATAGCTTATTATATTTGAACCTAGCAAAAAGAAATCAGTTGAAATTATCATTAGTATCATTAGTACTGCTACTATTTTTTTCATCATTTTCTTCTCCCTCCATTTTTATATTATTGTCCAGTTCCTACATGTACTATTCTTTGCATTGCATTATATGTATCTCTTGACAATAGTGTTGTTGAAACAATCTGACCATTCAATTTTGTTACCTTATATGCTTCTACTTTTCTTCCGTTACTTCCTCCTTGAATTGTCTTTTGTTGACCTGCTTTTAAACTTGAATCTCGAACATATTGTGTTGTAAATGGTATTGTTGCTACTTTTTTTGTTTCTATCGATATGTCATATTCAACTTCTTCTTTTACTCCCCATACTTGAACAGTTGCAGCTCCACCCTCTACAGTTGCTACAATTCTAACCGGATTTTTTCTTGAGTTAACAAACTTAAAGTCTTGTGACCCCCATACTACTGTTGCATCTTTACCTGCTGGTACATATGATGTTACAAACTGATGATTTCTTCTTGTTGTTATATTTAAATTTGCCATTACCACCGCATCATATAAGGTTGATGATATTTGACAAATACCACCTCCTAATCCATCTACTACTTGCCCATTTGAAAAAGTAGCTGCCATTTTATATCCTGCATTTATTGTCCTTTCTCCTACAACTTTGTTATAAGAAAACTCTTCATTTGGAAGCAATACTGTTCCATTTATCTTATTTGCAGCTAATCTCAAATTTGTTGTTCTATTCGCATTACTAGCTTGGTAATTAGTTGAAAATGTTGCTAATAAATCAGGAAAAGCTTCTGTTCCTATTTGTTTAACTGTTTTTGTTGGTTTAGTTATAATTAAAGTAATTTCATATTCTTCCTTTTGTTCAGCCAACATAGATTTTGCAGTTTCTACATCAAAATCTATTCCATCCTCTTCCGGATATATTGTAAATGGGTCTTTTGTATAATAAGCATCTTTTACTTCTTTATAAACTTCTTGATGTATTTTTTCTATATCTATTTTTTCAGGAGTATCTTTAACCATTGGTATATCTATTTTTTGTTCATCATTTGTATTTGCATCTAAAACTTTATATATATCTTCCAGTAACTGTTTTTCGTCAACTTTAAGACCTTCTTTACCTGATGTTATGATTAACTTTGAATTTTCTTTTTCAACATAATAACTTGATTGAACTACAGCGTCATTAATACTATTATTTATATTTTGAGAAATCTGTGCAATCATATCTTCATCTATTGTTACTTCTATTCCTATATTTTTTCCTGTATGCCAAGTATTTAATATCTCCAAGTTATCTTGAAATATATTTCCTGCTCTTCCTATATCATATGCTTGATTTACAGCATTTTCTATTTGATATTTCACTTCTAATGCTTCATACGTAATAGTTGTCTCATAATCTCCATGTGTTAAATATATATTTTTTTCTGCATTTGTTTCATATAAACTTTTTAATTTTTCTATTGCCTCTTCTTTTGTAAGTTCTGACACATCCATTTGTCCTATTGTTATTCCCTTTATTAGTTTAGAACTTTTTAAATTTGCTATAGCAAATCCTGTAGAAAGTAATGCAATTATTATTACAACTAATACTATTAACACTAAAATAATTATTCCAACTTTTGAATTATTAGTTTTAGGTATTTTTAACTCTACAATCTCTTGCTCTTTTTGTTTCTTCTTCTCTCTCTGTTCTCGTTGCTCTTGTTGTTTAAAAATAACTTCCTTATTTTCTTTTTTATCTTTATTCTCAGGATTTTCTAACAGCTGAACTGTCGTATTTTTATTTTTAATTTCTTCGTTCTTTTTATTTTCCATAATTTTACTCCTTTTACTCCTTATTATATAATACCACATTTTTGCATTTTTGACAATTTTTTTAATGAATTTTCTTCAATAAAATACAGGTTTTTTTAAGTTTTTCATCATATATCAAAAAAAATGATTTTTTTTAGAAAAAATACTTGAATAATGCAAAAAATAATATTATAATAAATCCAACAAAAGATGAAGGAGTTTTAGAAATGGAATTAACAAAAAATATATTTTTTAACACTGACAAACTAGTTGAAAATAGTAAAGTAAAAATTTCATATACAGGAACACTTTTTCAAAACTCATCTGAAGAAGTATTTTTTCATTATGGATTTGGATGTAATTGGGATTGTGTAAAAGATATAAAAATGGAAAAAACAGAACTAGGTTTCCAAACAGAAGTCGAGCTTTGCAGTTGTGAAACATTTAATTTTTGTTTCTTTAACGAAAAAGGAGAATGGGACAATAACTGTGGAAACAATTATATATTCCCTATAGAAAAATCAGTTGAACTAGTCGTTTTAGAAGACGAACCAGTTTCTTTAGGTCATGCAAGAAAATTAAGAAAATCATATATCTGGAGCAAAAAATTACGTTTAGCCGTATATAAAATTATCACATACTTGCCAAAACTAATATCTGGAAATTACAAAAAAAAAGCATCAGACAATAATAACTAATAAAAACTGCACCTTTGGGACCCGGTCCCAGAGGTGCAATTTTTATTTTTTGCATATCTGGAATTGTAACCTCTGGGACCGGGTATTTTCGGTGCAAAAAATCATATAACCCATCCTCCATTAATTGAAATAATTTGTCCAGTAACATATTCATTTTCTATAAGCCATTCAGCACAATTTGCTATATCTATTGTCTTGCCTATCTTTCCTAATGGAATCTCATCTTTTATATTTTCTAAATCATCTTGTGTTAAATTTTTATTCATATCCGTATCTATAATTCCTGGTGCAATAGAATTAACTCTTATATTCGATGGTCCAAGCTCTTTAGCCAATGATTTTGTCATTCCATCAATTCCTGCTTTTGTTGCAGAATATAATGTTTCACACGATGCACCCACAAGACCCCATATTGATGAAATATTTATTATACAACCATTTTTATTATGTATCATATTAGGTAAAACTTCTTGTGTAACACAAAATACTGAATATAAATTTATATTTATAATCTTATTCCAATCCTCATCAGTTATATCTGTAAACAACTTACTTTCTGCTATCCCAGCATTATTTATAAGCACATCAATTTTTCCATATTTTTCAAATACATCCTGTACCATTTTATGAACTTCTTCTCTTTTTGATACATCTGCTCTATATATTTTTATATTATTATTTTCATTTTGTAGACTTTGAGCTTCTACCTCCGATTTATTATAATTTGCTATTACTATATTTCCTTTTTGGGCAAGTCTTTTTGCTATTTCTCTTCCTATTCCCCTTGAAGCTCCTGTTATTAATATTACCATCTTTTTCCTCCTTTTAAAATTGCATTTGCACCTTTGGAACCCGGTCCCAGAAGTGCAAAAATATAAAATTCACATCCAAAATTTCACTTTTGGGACTTCTGGGACCGGGTATTTTCGGTGCATTTATTTTACATCATATAAAAAAAAATAGCAAGATTTCTCTTGCTATCTTCACTTTATTTATTATTTAGAAGCGTATTTTTTTGCTATTGAAGCCAAATCAATTATATTTATCTTTCCATCAGCATTAACATCTATTGCTGTTTTTTCTATTTCTGATACATCTGTTATTTTTCCTGC
>CABQAZ010000022.1 GCA_902462295.1 uncultured Clostridium sp.
CTATAATTAATGGTATAATATATGTAGGAGTTGATAGTATGCTTTATTTAAAGAAAATAAATTTTGAAGATGTTGAGGAAGAATATAAAGCAATAAAGTCCATGCCAGCACAAGAAAATGGATTTGAAAATAAATATCATGATGTTACAAAAGAAGAATTTATAGATGAAGTAATTCCTAAACTGTTAAAAAATTCTGAAGGATTAGATTTACCTGATGGATATGTCCCAGATACGTACTTCTTTTTGTGGGATGATGATAAGATAGTCGGATTATTCAAAATAAGACATTATTTAAATGATTTTTTAAGAAAAGGTGCAGGACATATAGGATATGGAATATTACCTGAATATAGAGGAAAAGGTTATGCTAAAAAAGGATTAGTTTTAGCAATTGAAAAATGTAAAGAAATTATTAAAGAAAACGAAATATATTTATCTGTTCATAAAGATAATCCCGCTTCGTTAAGAGTACAATTAGGGTGTGGAGCTTTTATAGTTGGAGAAACTGAAGAAGAATATTTAACTAGAATAAAATTGAAGTATAATAATATTACTTTTGGCTTTAGGGACTTAAGAAGAGATGATTGGAAAAGAATTACTGAAAAAGAAGTAATAGTTGAAGATGAAAAAAATGATTTTTTTGAAGGAAAAGTATGTTTTTTAGATATGCAAAAAGTTGAATCTCCTTTATCAGTAGATTCATCAGTTGGTAAAGTTACTATAGCAGATAATAACTATAAGAATTTGATATTCGCCCCTAAAGGAAAAAATTGGTGGCTAACTGTTATGTTTGATGATCAAGATAATTTGATAGAAAGTTATTTTGATATAACTAGAACTAATGATTTTAGTAATCCAGAAAATCCATATTTTGTTGATATGAAATTAGATGTTTGTATACCTAATGGACATGAACCAGCAATAATGGATGAAGATGAATTAAAAGAAGTATATGAACACGGTTTGATTACAAAAGAAGATTATGAAAATGCATATAATATAGCGAACAAAATTATAAGCACATATAATTCACACAAAGAAGATTATTATGAATTTATATATAATTTATATAATAAATATAGAAATAAAGAATTAGGAAATATTAAAAGTAAGTAATATTTAAAAGTATTGACAGTAATTGTTAATGCTTTTTTTGATGTAAAATGTTTTTAGAAAGAGGAGGAATAAGATATGATAAACATACGTAAAAGAAATAATCTGTATGAATATAGATTTGAAGTAGGAAAGGTTAATGGTAAAAGAAAACAAATATCAAAATCTGGTTTTAAAACAAAAAGAGATGCATATATAGCAGGACAAAGAGCATATGAAGAATTTATTAATGGAGAAAATACAAAAGAGTGTAATATGTTATATTCTGAATATTTAGATTACTGGATGAGGGAGTATTTTGAAATAAATTATAAATATTCTACAGCAAAAAGATATAAAGAATCTTTTGGTAATATTAAAAGAGAGCTAGGTAATTATAAACTATCTGCAATTACTTCATTTTGTTTAAATAAAGCATTATTAAGATTGTATCAAACTTCTACTACAAAAGAAGCATTAAGAAACTATCAAAAAGTAATTAAAAGTTCATTAAGAGACGCTACTTATTATTTTGGATTTATTAAATATAATCCAGCAGCAGATTTACAGATACCTAGAGTATTATCGTTCGAATTAAAAAAAACAATGTCTGAAAATAAAGGAATGTAGACATAGAATATATGTTGACATTTCTTTTTTTCTGTGTAAAAATATAGAGGAATGGAGGTAAAAAATGGTAAATATTAGAAAACGTGGTAAAGTATATCAATATCAATTTGAAATAGCAAAAGTAGATGAAAAACGAAAATACATTAGCAAATAAGAATACAAAACAAAACTAAAAATAGAAATAAAAAAAATATGGCGTAAAATATAAGAAATATGAATTAGAAACTATTAAAAATGAGATTATGAATTTTGAAAAAATTATATAAAAAGATTGAATCTTTAATATAGATATGGTGCAACACAAATGTTCGCAAATACATTCTAGGAGGTGCATATATGGATAACAAATTAATAAATAATGAAAATGAAATTAATGATATATTTGATAATATTAAAGAATTAGTAATTAGCAGTAGAAATAGAGTTTACACTACTGTTAATACAGAAATGCTTAATTTATATTGGAATATAGGAAAAGCAATTATGGAAATACAACAAGGTGACGAAAGAGCTTCATATGGTGAAACTATACTTGAAAAACTATCACAGAAATTAACAACTGAATTTGGAAAAGGTTTTTCAAAAAGAAATTTAGAAAGAATGAGAAAATTTTATATTTATTTCCCAATTGCGACAACAGTGTCGACGCAATTGAGTTGGTCACATTATCTTGAATTATTAAAAGTAGATGAAGAATCAAAGAGAAAATTTTATATGAAAGAAACTATAAATTCAAGATGGAGTGTTCGTGAACTTCAAAGACAAATAGGTTCATTGTTATATGAAAGATTATTATTATCATCAAATAAAGATAAAGTATTGGAATTAGAAGAAAAAGGGCATGAATTAAAGGAAAGTAAAGACTTGGTAAAAGATCCATTCGTTCTTGAGTTCCTTGATATTAAAGAAAATACAGATTATTTAGAATCTGATTTAGAAAAGAATATATTAGAACATTTGAAAGAGTTTCTATTAGAACTAGGAAAAGGATTTATGTTTGTAGGTTCGCAAGTAAGATTAACATTAGAAGAAGATCACTTTTATCCAGATTTAGTTTTCTATAATAGACTTTTAAAATGTTTTGTTATTATAGATTTAAAAATTGGGAAGGTAACACATCAAGATATTGGTCAAATGCAAATGTATGTTAATTATTATGATAGAGAGATAAAAAGTGACGATGAAAATCCTACTGTTGGCATACTCCTATCTACATTAAAGAATAAAACAGTAGTAAAATATACATTACCAGAAGATAATAAAAATATTTTTTCTTCTAGTTACAAATTACATTTGCCAACAGAACAGGAATTAATCGACGCTATTGAGGAAGAAAAGAAAAATTTAGAATTAAATGAATAATAGATGGAGAACTAATATATGATAAAATTTATATGTATAGAGATTTTGACTATTGTTTTAGTGAGTCTCATATGTTTTTATATTAATATAAAAGATAAGAAAATAAAAAAATGTAAACTTGAGAAATTATCATTATTGATATATTCACTGGTTTTAGGAGTACTATGGATAATTTTATTAAATACTAGTATATATTTTTTTAAATACAATAAATTGAAATTTATTGTGTTTGGAGTATTGGGTTTAATTCTGCTTTTTATATTGAATGAGATATTAAAAAGAATTAAATTAAAATATTTATACAGAAATAAAGAATATAATATTAATATAATAATTGTGATAGAAATTTTAGTGCTAAAAATATATCCGACATTTAAAAGAATAAAAAGAGCTTTTTTTAGAATATCGAAAGAGCTAATGTCATTAATTCCTGTTATAATAATAGAAATGTTGTTTATATATTGTTTTTCACTTTTTACATCTATAAAAGATAAAGAATGGGATATTTTTGAACTAGTTTTAACTACAATAATAATAACTGCATATATAAACATATATAATTCTGAAAGAGAAAGAAGAAATAACAGAAACCTTTGTAAATAATTTAAAAGAAAATAGAAATGAACTAATATTTATAAAAGAAAATAATAATAATGAAGATTATCTATACCATAATTGTATATATACAGCTAATAATATAAAAAGAAATATATTATTAGCAGATATATATAAAATTGGAGATACTATTCTTATAATGTTACCAGATTTGATATACTATTGCTCGCATATTTTAAAATTAATTAATTCTATTTGGGATGAAGATGATGTATATACTGAAAGAATAAATTCTATTTTAGAAGAATTGAAATTTTAACTAATAAATATAATTATAAGATATACTTATTGGAGATAATTTGACTGTAATTTAGTGCAATGTTTAAATAAATGTGTTAATATTATATTATAGTAAAATGAAATATTGCAAACAATGTTCACAAATTGTTCGCAGGAGATAAATACTGATAATAAAATAAATACTATATATACGGATAATACTAAAATGGACAGAACTTGTGGTTCGGGAAAAAAATATAAGAATTGTTGTGGGAAGTAGCATAAAATAACGGAAAACTAATAATTATAAAAATTATAAATTGGTTCGAGTTTTATAACTTGTCCACAAAATATTAAAAATATGTAGTAAAATAAAGGTGTGAACAATGATTATATTTGTTGACATCTTTTAAACTCTAATAGAAATGGAGGCAAAATAATGGAAAAAAACAACAATAATATTGTAATTTATCAAACTGATGATGGGATGACAAAAATAGATGTTAAATTATAAAATGAAACAGTATGGTTATCTAAACAACAAATGGCTGAACTTTTCTCTACCTCAAGAATTAACATAATTGAACATATAAATAATATATATGAATATGAGATTTGAAAAGTGAAATTATGAGAAAGGAAAAATATAAAAATGATAGAAATAAAATTAATAAATGATGTAGCCGACGAAATCTATAAAATGATAGATGAAGAATTTAATAAATTTGCTGAAAAAAATAATGTGAAATGTAATTATACACCATTTACTTTTGTTGCCAAAGAAGATAATGAAATTATTGGAATAATAACAGGACATTCATATTATAAAGAAGTACATATAGCAGATCTTATTGTATTAGAAGAGTGTAGAGGGAAAAAAATAGGTAGTCAGCTTGTGAGAGCTGTAGAGGAATATTATAAGGGGAAAGAATATAAGAATATAAATCTAACAACATATGAGTTTCAAGCACCTAAATTTTACGAGAAATGTGGTTTTGAGGTTGAATTTATAAGAAAAGATAGAGAAAATCCAAAATTATCAAAATATTTTATGGTTAAATATATTTAAAATTAATTAAATAAGAAAAGATTGAATATTAATATGAGTTGTAAATATTAAAACCTGAAATGATAAGTACTATTATTATATAAGCTTTAAAATTTAGGCTTAAGGAGTTTACATTTTACCATTTTACCCCAATATAAAATATTTAAATTTTAAATGCAAAAAAAGAAATTTAGTGATATAATAAAATAAATAATATAATACAAGGAGAAATGGATGAAGATAATTGAATATGAAGATAAATATTTAGAAGATGTTAGAGCACTATTAGTAGAACTTGAGGAATATCTTGTATTGATTGATAAAGATTGCTTAGAACAAGTTCATCCTGAATATATGGAAAAAAAGGCAATTTTAGATTTAAAAGAAGTTAATAGTAATAATGGTAAATGTTATTTAGCAGTAAAAAATGATAAGGTAGTAGGATTAATTATGGGGTGTATTCCATCATATAATGAATTTGATTATTTAGATTATAAATGTCCTAAAAGAGGTGAAATAACTGAATTAATAGTTGCAAATAAAACTAGAAGTAAAGGAATAGGACAATTACTTATTAATAAGATAGAAGAATATTTTAAAAGTGTAGGTTGTGAATATATAATTGTAGATGTATTTGCATATAATGAAAATGCTATTAAATTTTATGATAAAAATGGATATCATCCTAGGATGTATATAGATATAAAAAAATTAAAATAAAAAATGTTAGGAGGAATAAAAAATGAAAGTAAAAAAAACATTATATAAATGTGGAGTATGTGGTGTTGAAAATGAATATTTAGTTTATATGTCAAACTTTATAAATGGATACTCGGATTTTGATATGAAACCAGTTGGAAGTATGATGAGTATAGGAGCAAATATTATGGAATGTCCAAATTGTCATTATGCAAATTATAGGATATATAATACAATAGAATCAAGATTAGCAAATAATCTTGAATTGTGGAATAAATCAAAAGATTTTCAAGAAATTATAAAGAATTATTCTGGCTCATTAAGAAAGATTTTATTAGTTGCAAAACAATATGAGAATAATGCTGATTATTTTAATGCATATAAATCATATATAATGGCTTCATGGGTTGTCGATGATAAAAAGGCATCTGATTTTAGAGTTAAAGCATGTCAATTATTTACTGATAAAATCCTACCTAATTATACTAATAATTTATTGCAAATTGCTGATATATTACGAATGGAAGAGGAGTTTAAGAAATCAACCAAAATAGTCGATTCTGTGAAAGGATTGGTAGATGAAAAAGATAAAAAACTTTTAAAAATAATTAAGAAAGAAACAGATTTTATAAAAAAGAATGACTCAAAAAGGCATAATTTAGGTGAAATATTTAAATAAAAATGGAAAATAATCTCAATATAAAATATTTAAATTTTTAATGCAAAAAAGAGATTTAGTGATATAAATTAAATTATAATAAAATTATAACTACGTTTTTATACGTAGTTATGATTTTAGCATATTTACAATTATATTAATACAAATATTAGTCATTGATTCGTAATTAAGCTCACTATGTTTATGATAAACAATTTCATGGCAGAGATTATCAATTAAACCAATAGCAATGTGAGATTTTTCCATTAAATTTTCACTATCAAAACCATTTTCAACTAATAAATCATAAATTTTTTCTGTCATTTCAATTTCTCTTTTATGAAAATAAAAGGCAACATCTTTATCAGAATGAGCCATTGCCATAATTTCTTCATGAGCAGACTGAGATAGTTTATGATTTTGAATAAAATTATCAATCATTTTTCTAACAATCATATTCAAATTATTTTTATCGAAATCTTTTAATGGTATATTAAGCATTGGGTAAAAAATATTGTCAGCAAATTTTTTTAATGCCTCAATAAAAATATCATGTTTATCTTTAAAATATTGATATACAATTCCTGTTGATACACCAGCATTTTTAGCAATTTCAGCAGTATTGGTGTTATAATATCCTTTTTCACAAATTAACTCAAAGCCTGATTCAATAATCTTTTCTTTTTTTTCTATCGATCTTTTTTGTACAGGTTCTCTTATTTCATATTCATTCATAAAAATTAATGCCTCCTAAATGTAAGAATATTATATATTCGAAAAAAAAGATTGTCAAGAATATGTTACAATTCCACTACAGTGAATTCTTTCAAGTTTTGAAAAAATTGAGACAAGTATAAAAAAATATGTTATAATTTACACATCTAAAAAACGTAGGTTAATAATTAATGGAAAATTATTAAAAGGAGAACAACATAAAAAGGGGGAGTTAAAATGAATAATACAATAATATATTTAATTAGACATGCTGAAACAATTGACGAAAATGGTATTAGAAATACAGATGAAAATTCTCAAATGATTAATGAAAAGGAAATATTATCAGTAGAGGGAGAAGAACAAGCAAAAAAATTAAGTGAAAATGACGAATTAAAGAATTTAGATATGATATGGTCTAGTAGCTATACTAGAGCTAAAGCAACAGCAAAATATATTGCTAATGTTAATAATTTACCCTTTAATTTAGACAGCAACTTAGGTGAGAGAAAGTTAGGAAATTTAAAGGAATTAGGAGAATTTATGAAAGATAAAAAAACAAGAGACCCTTCACAAGAGCAACTACTAGATAGAACATTTAGAACATCTGATGGAGAAAGTGCAGAACAAACTAGAAAAAGGATGAATAAATTTTTTGATAAAATACTTAAAGAATATGAGGGGAAAAAAATTGCAGTAATTAGTCATGGAGGTTCAATAAAGTTCTTTTTATTAAATTGGTGTACAGTAAATGAAAATGTTAAACTTGTCTATAACAAAAATAAAATATTAAATATAAAATCACCATGTTTGTTAAAACTAACTTTTAAGAAAAATGAATTGATTAATTTGGAGCAAATAGATTAATTTAAAACAATGAATAGTTATAGTAAATAAACTATATATAATTAGAAAAGAGGAATAATATGTTAGAAAACAAAGATGAAATATTAGATGTTTATAATGAAAATAAAGAGCGAACAGGAAAAACAGTTTTAAGAGAAAAAGGGTCGTCATTAAGCAAAGGTGAATTCATAATTTCTATTACTGCTTGGATTGTAAATAAAAGTGGAAAAATATTAATGACACAAAGAAGATTAGATAAAGTAAAAGGTGGTATGTGGGAACCAACAACAGGCTTGGTTATAAGTGGAGAGGAAAGTAAGCAAGGTGCGTTAAGAGAACTAAAGGAAGAAATAGGACTTGAACTTGGTGAAAAAGATATTATATTAATTAAAGAAAAAGCAGAAGAAAGAAATGAATCAAGTTTTTTTAGGGATATTTATTTAGTTAATAAAGAAATTCCTATAGAAGAAATTCAATTTAATGATGGAGAGGTAATAAATGCTAAATATGTAACTATTGATGAGTTTAATGATATGATAAAAACTGGAGAAGCTCATGAATGGTTAGACTATTTTAATGAATTATATAAGAAAATTCAAAATAATACGATATAATTTCAGTATTATGGGGAAAAAATATTGCCAATGATATGTTACAGTATTTAGATCAACATAAAAAGACTTTAAATATAAGATTTGAATGAAATAACGAATACTTATGGAAAAATTTTAGAAATTCTTAAGCAGTTTTATGGTAAGAGTTCACGATAGTGGAAAGGACCCATAAAGCGAATTAGAATTTCTTGAATTTTGTAATAAGACGAGGAATGTAATGAAAAGCTTATATTTAAAGTCTTTTTTTTTAGTTAATTAAAACTATTTCCTTATGGCAAAACATGAAAAAAAGTTCACATTCTATTGACTTTATATAAATAGAAATATATAATTTAGAAAAAATGTGAAACGAATTTCATGTAAAATAAAAGGAGGAAATATGGAAAAGATAGTAGAACTAAAAAATGTAAGTAAGATTTACAACACAGGAGAAAAAGAATTTAAAGCATTAGACAATATTGATTTATCAATAAACAAAGGAGAATTCGTTGTAGTTCTTGGTCCATCAGGAGCAGGAAAATCAACATTATTAAACTTAATCGGAGGAATGGATACTCCAACAAAAGGTAGTATTGAAATTGATGGAGAAGATATTTCAAAATATAATGAAAATGAACTAAGCGAATATAGAGCAGAAAATATAGGATTCATTTTTCAATTTTATAATATATTACCAACATTAACAGTATTAGAAAATGTAGAATTAATCAAAGACGTTGTTAAAAATGGAAATGACAGTAAAGAAGCCATTAAAGCAGTTGGGTTAGAAGAACATATGAATAAATTTCCGAATCAATTATCAGGAGGAGAACAACAAAGAGTTTCAATAGCAAGAGCCATTGCCAAAAATCCAAAACTATTATTGTGTGATGAACCAACAGGAGCATTAGATTCTAAAACAGGAGTTGAAGTTCTAAAATTATTAAAAAAACAATGTGAGGGAAACAATGGGGCAAATACTGTAATAATTGTAACACACAACAGTTTATTTGCAGAAATTGCAGATACAGTAATAAGAGTAAAAAACGGAAAAATAGAGAGTGTAACACCAAATGAAAATCCTAAAAAGATTGATGAGGTGAAATGGTAAAATGTTAAGAAAAAAAATGGTTAGAGATATAAAACAAAACTTATCACAATTTATTACAATATTTTTAATGGTTTTTATTGGAGTTATGGCATATAGTGGAATAGAAAGTTATATGGAGGGAATGAAACAAACCGCAAACAATTTCTATACCCAAAATAATTTGCAAGACTTAAATGTAATGGGAGCATTATCAAAAGAAAATATAGACACAATAAAACAAATTGAAAATGTAAAAAATGCAGAGGGAAAGCTAAATGTAAGTGCGGTTTTAGATAATAATAATGATATTACGTTATCAATGAATTTTATAGAAGCAAATGAAATATCAAAATTTTATATAGTCGAGGGAAAAGAATTTGATGTAAATACAAAAGGGGTTTGGATAGATAATTTTTTTGCACAAGAAAACAATTTAAAAATTGGAGATACATTAAAAATTAAATATGATGGATATGTTTTTGAAGAAGAAGTTGTAGGATTTATAAATGTTCCAGACCATCTTTATGATGTAAAAGATGAATCACAATTATATCCAGACCACAAATCATTTGGATTTGCATATGCATCTACTAAGGAATTAGAAGAATACATTAAAAACAAAGTAATGAAAGAAATGAACATTACAGACACAGAAGTATTTGAACAATATGTAACTGATTTTGATTATAAAGATTATTTAAAATATAATTACATAATGGTAGATGTAGATAACAAAGACAAAACAAATGATGTAAAAAATGATATAGAAGAAAAAATAGAAAATGCAGTAATAATAAATATTGAAGATACAGCATCTTATGCACAATACCAAGGAGAAATTGAAGAGGGAGAAACATATATAGGAGTATTTTCAGGACTATTTTTATTTATAGCATTACTATCAGTTGTTACAACAATGACAAGAGTAGTAACAAAACAAAGAGTACAAATTGGTACATTAAAAGCATTAGGATTTAAGAAAAATAAAATCATATTACATTATATAAGTTATGGATTTTGGATTTCATTAGTTGCATCAATGTTTGGATTATTAGCTGGTAGATATTTTATTGGAAATGTATTTATTGGAATCGAAATGAGTTTTTTTGAAATACCAAATGGAGTACCAATAATAAAAAATGATTCATATATTGTTGCACTTCTTGTTACACTATGTGTTTCATTTGTTACATATTTAGCAACAAGAAAAATATTAAAAGAAAAAACAGCAGAAACTTTAAGAAATGAAATTCCAAGAGTAAAAAATAATTCTTTAAATATTACAACAGTAGGAATATTCAAAAAAATGAGTTTTAATACAAAATGGAATATAAGAGATATGTTCAGAAACAAAGCAAGAACAATCACTGGAATTGTAGGTGTTACAGCATGTGCAATGCTAATAGTTTGTAGTTTAGGAATGTTAAATAGTATGAATTACTTTATTGACTTACAATTTAATAGAATATTCAATTTTGATTATAAATTAAGTCTAAAATCAAATATTAGTAGTGATGAACTTAAAGACTTAACTGATAAATATGGTGATAATACATCTGAAAGCTTATATATAGAAATAAAAGACAAAGATGGAAATAGAGAATCAAATAACATTTTTGTTACAGACAGTAAAGATTATGTTAGATTTGTAGATAATAAAGACAAATTTATAAAATTGGACAATGATGATGGAATATATATTACATATAAATTAGCGAAAACAAAAGGATATAAAATAGGTGATGAAATAACATGGCATATTTCAGGAGATAATACTTATCATACATCTAAAGTAGTTGGATTTAATAAAGACCCACAAAATCAAAATGTAACAGTAACAAAAAAATACTTAGAAAGTTTAGGAATTGAATATAAGCCAGATTCATTATATACTAATGAAGATTTAAGCAATACAAAAGAAATTACAAATGTAGATGTAATATCAAATATAGATGAGCTAAAAGAAGGAATGGCTGGAATGCTTCAAACAATGAAAACAATGATAACGCTTATTATTGTTATAGCTGTAATTCTTGGAGTTGTAATAATTTATAATTTAGGAATATTATCTTATACAGAAAAACAATATCAATTTGCAACATTAAAAGTATTAGGCTTTAAAAACAAGCAAATTGAAAAGATATTTATAAAACAAAATAATATTATTGCAATTATATCAATAATATTGGGACTTCCAGCAGGATTTTATTTAACAGATTGGTTATTTAAAACAGCAATAGAAGAAAGCTATGATTTTGGAGCACATATAAATATTGAAACATATATAATTTCAGCAATAGGAACATTTTTAATATCATATTTAGTTTCAAAATTACTTGCTAAAAAAATAAAGAAAATTGATATGGTAACAAGTTTAAAAGGAAATGAATAAATGGGAAAAATCGTATTATTAGATGATTTAACAATTAATCAAATAGCAGCAGGAGAAGTTATAGAAAGACCTGCAAATGTAGTAAAAGAATTAGTTGAAAATTCAATAGATGCAACTTCAAATAAAATAATAATAGAAATAAAAAATGGTGGAAAAACATTTATAAAAATCACAGACAATGGATGTGGAATTGCAAGAGATGATATGACAATTTCTATTGAAAGACATGCAACAAGTAAAATAAGGCAGGTGGAAGATTTAGAAAAAACATATACAATGGGGTTTAGAGGCGAAGCTTTAGCGAGTATAAGTTCAATATCTAAATTAACAATTATATCAAAAATTAAAGAAGATTTGATAGGAAATAAAATTATATCAAAAGCAGGTGAAATAACAGAAATAGAACAATGTGCTTCACAAACAGGTACACAAATTATAGTAGAAGATTTATTTTATAATACACCTGTTAGATACAAATTTTTAAAGCAAGATGCTACTGAAAGTAAATATATAAAAAATTGGGTAGAAAAGGTAGCACTTGCTAATCCTAATATTTCTTTTAAATTAATTATAGATAATAAAACAAAATTCTTCTCAAACGGAAATGGAGATTTATTTGACATTATTTATTCAATATATGGCAAAGAAATTAAAGAGAATTTAATTAAGGTAGATTATGAAAGTGAAAAAATAAAAATAACAGGTGTAATTGGAAATACCTTAATAGCAAGAGAGAATAGAAAAGACCAAATATTATTTTTAAATAAGAGAAATATAAAAGATAATGCAATATCAAATAGTGCAGACCAAGCTTTTAAAGGAGCAACAGGAATAGGCAAATATGGATTTTTTATTTTAAATATTGATATGCCTGCTAATTTTTATGATGTAAATGTTCATCCTACAAAAACAGAAGTAAGATTTAAAAATGAAGAGGAAATTTGTAAAGACATATATTATGCAATAAAAAATGCAATGTTAAAAGCAGAGTTTTTAGGAAATGACGAAAACTCAAATGAAAATAAAGAATATATAAAAAATGAATATGAATTTTTAACAGATGAAGTAGCTTTAAAAAATACTGAAAATGTAGAATTAAGAAAAAGAGAAAATTCAAGAAAAATAGAGTATAAGTATATAGGAATATTATTTAGAACATTTATAATAATTGAGGTTGAAAATGAGATTTTTTTAATAGACCAACATGCAGCACATGAGAGAGTTTTATATGAACAAATAAAAGAAAATTATAAAAAGCATATTCAATCAAATAGTCAATTAATGTTGATACCAGAAGTAGTAACTTTAACAAATAGAGAAATGGAATTTGTAAAAAATAATATAAATTTGTTTGTAGATATTGGGTTTGTAATAGAAGTGTTTGGAGAGAATACTATTAAAATTAATGGAATTCCAGATTTAGAATATAGGTCAAAAACAAAAAATATTTTTTTAGATGTTTTGGATGAAGTTATTTCAGATGGAAGAACTCAAATAAAAGATGTTGAAGAAAGATTTATTGCAACTGTTGCTTGTAAGGCTGCAGTTAAAGCTAATATGGATTTAACAAGACAAGAAGTTGATGAGTTGATTAATAATTTGTTGAGCTTAAATAATCCATATACTTGTCCTCATGGAAGACCTACAACAATAAAAATTAGTAAAGAGTTTATTGAGAAGAAATTATAAATTTTATCATAAATTAAAGACAAGCCACATAAAATTGTACTAAAAAGAAAGACAAGGAGGAAAATTATGTGGGAAACTTTAAGAAAAGAAGAAGTTGTGCAAAAACTAGGGACAAAGCAGGGGACTGGTTTAACACAAAGAGAAGTACAAATCAGAAAACAAAAATATGGTAGTAACAAATTAGAAGAAAAGAAAAAAGAAACATTATTAGTAAAATTTATAAAGCAATTTAACGATTTTATGATTATCATTTTAATAATAGCATCAATTTTATCAGCAGTTACATCATATTTTCAAGGAGAAAATGACTATGTTGATTCAATAATAATAATAGTTATAGTAGTATTTAATGCACTTATGGGAGTTATTCAAGAAGCAAAAGCAGAAAAATCTATTGAAGCATTAAAACAAATGACTCCACCAAAAGCAAAAGTCATAAGAAATGGAAGAATACAAGAAATTCATGCAGAAGATTTAGTTCCAGGAGATATTGTAGAATTAGAAGCGGGAATATATGTGCCAGCAGATTGTAGATTATTAGAAAGTCATAATTTAAAAATAGAAGAATCAAGTTTAACAGGAGAAACAGAACCGGTTCTGAAAAATGCAGATATAGTAGCACAAGATGATGTACCATTAGGGGACATGTTAAATATGGCATTTATGGCAAGTATTGTTGTAAATGGACATGGAAAAGCTGTAGTAACAGAAACTGGTATGAATACTAAAGTTGGAAAAATTGCTAATATGATTATGGAAGATGAAACGCCAGAAACACCAATTCAAAAGAAATTAGCACAAGTGGGAAAATCTTTAGGGATAGTATGTTTAGCAATTTGTGTACTTATATTTTTTATAGGGATGATAAAACATATAGACCCAATAGAAATGTTTATGACATCAGTCGGATTAGCAGTTGCAGCAATTCCAGAGGGGTTGCCTGCTATTGTTACAATTATGTTATCGATTGGAGTAAGTAAAATGGCAAAAAATAATAGCATAATCCGAAAATTACCAGCTGTAGAGACGTTAGGATGTAGTAATGTTATTTGTTCAGACAAAACAGGTACATTAACACAAAACAAAATGACTGTTGTAGAAATAAAAGCTAGAGATAAAATATTGGCAAGTAAATTGGCTACGATGTGTACAGATAGTAATATAGTTTATCAAAATGGTCAAACAAAAGTAAATGGAGAACCTACTGAAAATGCATTAGTGCAAAATGGACTTAAACAAAATTTAAATAAAAATGAGTTATACAAAGAAATGCCAAGAATTGCAGAACTTCCATTTGATTCGAACCGTAAAATGATGACAACTATACATAAATATAAAGGAAAGTATCTTGTAATAACAAAGGGTGCACCAGATATTTTATTAAATAAATGCAATTTGGCAAGTATAGAAAAACATAAAATAGAAATAGAAAATCAGCAAATGGCAGAAAAGGCATTAAGAGTAATTGCAGTTGCATATAAAGAAATAGATAATATGCCTAGAAATTCGGAAATGAATTTATTAGAAGATGGATTAAATTTTGTTGGATTAATAGGAATGATAGATCCACCAAGAGATGGTGTAAAAGAAGCGGTACGAACTTGTAAAAAAGCAGGAATAAAAACAGTAATGATAACAGGTGACCATATTGCAACGGCAAAAGCAATAGCAAAAGAGTTAAACATATTAGAAAAACAGGATAAAGCAATAACAGGAAAAGAGCTTGATCAAATTTCACAAGAACAGTTAGTAAAAGATATTAAGAATTATTCAGTATTTGCAAGAGTTACACCAGAGCATAAAGTTAGAATAGTAAAAGCTTGGCAGAGTGCAGGAAATGTAGTTGCAATGACAGGTGATGGAGTGAATGATAGTCCTGCTTTAAAATGTGCAGATATAGGAATTGCAATGGGGAAAAATGGAACTGATGTTGCCAAAAATGCATCTGATATGATATTAGCAGATGATAATTTTGTAACAATAGTAAAGGCAGTAAAACAAGGAAGAAATATATATGATAATATAAAAAAAGCAATACATTTTTTAATTGCAACAAATATAGGAGAAATAGTAACAGTATTTATGGGACTTGTTTTAGGTTTAAAATCTCCATTATTAGCAATTCAATTATTATGGATAAATTTAGTAACAGATTCATTACCAGCAATCGCATTAGGCTTAGAACCAGCTGAAAAAAATATTATGAAGAGACCGCCTGTTGACAACAAAAAAGGAATTTTTGCAGATGGATTATGGAATAAAATTGTTGTTGAGGGAATTATGATAGGAGTATTAACACTTGTAGCATTTGGAATAGGAAATAAATATTATAGCTTAGACATTGCAAGAACTATGGCATTTGTTTCTTTGGGATTACTAGAACTTGTTCATAGTTTTAATATAAAAAGCGAGCAATCTATATTCAAAATTGGTTTATTAGAGAATAAATATCTGATTGGAAGTTTTATATTAGGTGTTTTTGTTCAAACAATAGTTGTGTGGATTCCTGTATTGGCTGATATGTTTAGTGTTGTTCCATTAACTCAATCACAATGGCTTATTACAATAGGAATTTCACTACTTCCTATAATAATTGTTGAACTACAAAAGAAATTTGATTCTATGAATTTAGTTAAGATTATTTATTTTAGAAAACAAGAGACAAATAAAGAATCTTATTTATGAAAATCAAAAATATAAAATTCATAAAAGATTAAGAATATTATATAAAATAAAAAAGAATTAGTAAAATTAGATGTTATAATTAAACTAATTCTTTTTTATTTTGTAATGTTTATCATCAGTATAACCTAATAACCAAATTGGAGAAACATCAAAAAGAGAAGCTATTTTGTCAATCATAACAGGACCAATATTTTGAATTTGTCCATTTGCATATTTAGAAATTGTTCCTTTTGATTTTAAACCTAATTTTTTGGCTATTTCTTCATAAGTTAAATCTGATTGATTAACAAGTTCAGAAAATCGTTCATGAAAAATATATTTCAAATATATTCACCTCTTTAAAAAAATATATTGGAAATATTATAACATTAAAAAATAAAATTGTAAATAGTGAGATTGAATAGACTAAAAATGTTGCAGTATAATGGTTTGGATTAATTAAAAAAAAGGAATATTTAAAATATAAGCTTTGAATGAAGTGCTGAATGTGCATGGAGAAATTTTAGAAATTCTATGCAGTTTTATGGTAAGAGTTCACGATAGTGGAAAGGACCCATAAAGCAAATTAGAATTTCTTAAATTTTGCAATAAACTGAGAAACGTAATGAAAAGCTTATATTTCAAATATTCATATATATTGATTTAAAATAAACTATTATCTAGTAATCTAAAAAGTAAAAAATTGGAAAAATATATTGACAAAGAAAGAAAAATATTGTATCATGTTTCTTAATAAGAAACAAAGGAGCGGATATGGAAGCGAAAATTGTAGGAAATAGAATAAAAGAAATAATGACGATAGAAAAAATTGATGAAAACGAGTTAGCACATAAATTAAATATAACTATATTAAAACTAGAAAAAAAACTTAATGGAGAAGAAGAATTTAATCTTAGTGAAATAATGAAAATAAAAGAAATATTTAATTTAACTCTAGAAATATTTGCAAAATTATTTTTTGAAAAAGATTTTGAAATAGAAGAAATTATAAAAGAATTACATAAATAATTTTACAAAACAAGGGAAGATAAAACTTCTCTGTTTTTTGATAGAAAGGACAATGATAAAAATATATGGAAGAGCAAAAAGAATTATTAGAAGCAATACAAAAGAAAAATACTATGGATGAAATACAAGAATATATAAAAAAAGTAATAGAATTAAGAGGATTTTCAAATCAAAAAGTTCAAGACAAGATGTTATTATTATTTGAAGAAACAGGCGAACTAGCAAAAGCTATTAGAAAAACATTACCAGAAGCATCAATAGATTATGACAAAATAGAAGATTATACAGAAATAGAAGAAGAAATTGCAGATGTTTTTATAGTATTAGTTTCAATTTGCAATAAATTAAATATCAATTTATATGAAGCATTTAAAAACAAAGAAGAAAAAAATGTAGAAAGAAAATGGAAAATAATCGAGGAATAAAAAATGAACAATAAGCAATCATTATATTTATTATGGGCAACAATATTAAATCAATCCCAAAGTGCAGAACAAGTATTATTAAATACAGTAGAATTATTTGATAGGTTAGGATTAAAAGGAGAATTTAATCAGAAATATAAAGAATTAGATTATAAGAAAATAGAAGAAGCGATGACCCAAAAGCCATGTTTACATAGATTTCCTAAGAATATGTCCATAAATTTAGCAAGCAGTATTTATGTTATAGATAAATATTATAATGGAAGTCCATCAAAACTATTTGAAGAATATGAAGATACTCAAGAATTCAAAAAAAGGCTTATGCAATTTAGAGGAATAGGAGAACATAAAGCAGAAACAGCAATAACTATATTCCAAACATACAAAAAAACTAATAATACAAATATATTTAAAAATAAATGTGTGGAATTATATAAAACAATCGGGCAAGAAATGAAAATATTAGATGAATTTGGAGATGAAAAAGGTTATGATAGATAAAATTTTTTTTGATATTACTCAATACTGTAATGGAGAATGTAAATATTGTTTTACTAATTCTACAAAATTTTCACAAAAAAATAATAATGAGCTAACAAGTAATGAAATTATTGATTTATTAAATGATTTATTTAAAATAGGAATAAAAAAAGTATCCATTGGTGGAGGAGAGCCATTTCTAAAAAATATAGAAGAAATTATAGAAAAAACAAACAAAGAAATTAAAATTTCTATTACAAGTAATGGAACAATATTAAGCAGAAAATTTTTAGAGCAATTTAAACAAAACAAAAATATAAAATTAACAATAAGTTTAGATAGTTTATCAAATGAAAAATCTAATTTGATAAGAAAAAATATTAATATAGATAAAGTTATTGAAAATATAAAAAAGATATGTCAAGATGGAGAATCAAGACAAAGATTATCAATAAGAACAACAATTTCTCGAACTAATTATAAAGATATATATGAAATTATAGAATTTTGTGAGGAAAACAAAATTGCTAATTTAAAGGTTAATTCAACAAATGAATTTGGAAGAGCAAAAAACAACAAAGACATAATTTTACCATTTAAAGATTTTATGAATTTGTTAGAAGAATTAGTTGAATATTGTAACAATAAAGTAAAAAATGTAAATGTAGAATTACCAGTAGAAAAATATCTAAAAGGTATTACAAGAAAATGTATGTGTGGAACAACTTCTTTATATATAAATTGGGATGGAGATGTATATCCATGTGCTTTTACAGAGGGAGAATTATTATTAGGAAATGTAAAAAATAATAATATAAATGAGATAATTAACAAAGCTTCAGAATTTAGTCATGAGAACAACTTTTGTAATCAATGCCCAATTAACAGATATAAAGAATATGAAAGAAAAACAGTAGAACTAATAAATTAGTAATCCTATATCTATAAGATATAAAATAGATATCATTTAACATAGTAGTTTTGGAGGTGATATTATGAAAAAAAATAATAAAAAAACAGTAAAAAAACACATAAAAAAATTAAAAAATCTACATATGTAATTCAATAAAAACCAAAGAAAAATAGATATAGGATTGTAAATAATTATTAAGGGATGTAAATATGGAAAAATTAATATTAAAACAGGAATTTTTTGGAGGAATTTTATACAACAAAAAAGATAAAGAAAATTTATATTTAGATGATGAAACATATGAAATTTTAGAAATGTTAGAACCCAATAATCTAAAATATGAAGAAAACATAAAGAAAATAAAAGAGAAAACAAATATTGAGAACGTTTTAGAAATTTTAAGAGAATTAGTTGAAAATGAAATAATAACATTAAATGTAGAAAAACAGAAACAAGATAATATACCTAAAAATTATTTAAGTGCACCATTTAGAGTTTTTTATGATATAACATACAAATGTAATTTGAGATGCAAACACTGTTTTACAAATTCAGGACTAGAAAATAAAGATGAATTAACTTTAAGAGAAAAGATTGATTTAATTGAACAATTAGCAGAATTAGGAGTAGAGAGAATTTCAATAGCTGGAGGGGAACCATTTGCTTCAAGAGATATTTATAGTTTTATAAAAAAATGTAATGAAAAAGATATAGATGTATCTATCTCAACAAATGGTACCTATTTTAATAAAGATATTATTGAAAAAATAAATAATTTAAAATTAAAAAATATAACAGTTAGTTTTGATGGTGGAACAGAAGAAAGTATGGATTATATAAGGGGAAAAGGTTCATATAGAAAAGTTATAGAAGGATTAGAAATGTTACAAAAACATTATAATAAAAAATATTCTATAAAAACAACACTAATGAAAAATAATATAGATGAAATAGAAAATCTAATAAATATAGCTATAAGATATGGTTGTGATATGATAAAATTTAACTGTGTTAGGGAAGATGGAAGAGCAGTATTAAATAAAGATAATATTGTATTAACGCAAAATGAATATATCAACACTGTAAAAAATATCGAAAAATTAAGAAGTAAATATCAGGACAAAATAAAAATAAGAGCACCACTAAATATCTTTGGATGTGATGATGACTATGAATTCATATCAGAATTAGGTTTTGGATGTTTTGCTGGCAAAGAAAGTATTTGTATAGATCCTCTTGGAAATGTAAAACCATGTTCACATTATCCTAAAGAATTTATATGTGGAAATGTAAAAGTAAATAAAATAAAGGATATTTGGAATAACAGTAATATTTTAAAAGAGTTTAGAGAATTAAAAGGAAATAATATTTGCAATAATTGTGATGAATATGAATATTGCAGAGGTGGATGTAGATATAGATGTTTTATAAATGGAGATATAAACGGAGTAGATCCATTTTGTTATTTAAAATGTAATAAAATATAAATAATAAGGAGCGAATATTTTGAATATTGAAAAATATTCGTTCCTATTATATTTATAATATAATACAGATTAATCCTCCAGAGCCTTCATTAACAATACGTTCTAATGTTTCTTGAAGTTTCATTTGAGCTTCAACAGGCATTTTGGCAAGTTTCGTTTGCAATCCCTCATTAACAAGTTCATGTAAGCTTTTTCCAAAGATATTGGAACTCCAAATACTTGTAGGGTCATTTTCAAAACCTGAAAGAAGATAATTAACTAATTCTTCAGATTGTTTTTCAGAGCCGACAATAGGTGAAACTTCAGTAGTTACATTGGTCTTTATCATATGCATTGTACGCTCTAAACAGATAAAATTTTTTACAAGGGTCGAGTGGGCATATATAGCTCAAAACAGACGAGGGATAAAAGAAATAAAAAGTGAAATGAAATTATAAAAATGTATTGAAAAGATAAGAAAAAAACATTATAATATAAATATAGAAAAAGAGTTAGGAGGAATAAAAATGCCTAAAAATGTGAATAAAGAAATTCAAGAATTTATAAAGCAAGTAAAAGAACTTTTAGGGATAAGATTAAAAAAGATTATCTTATATGGTTCTTATGCAAGAGGTGATTATAACAAACAATCTGACGTGGATATTATGATTCTGACAGATTTATCTTTTGAAGAAATCGAGGAATATAGGGATAAAATATCAGATATAGCATATGATATTGAATTAAGTACAGGTATTATATTATCTCCAGTAATAAAAAATATAGAAAAATACAATTCAAGAGTACACTTTGTACCTTTTTATAAAAATGTTGAAAAGGAAGGAGTGGTTTTAGCTAATGGATAATGAAACAATAGAAGGTTTTGCAAGATATAGATTAAATAAAGCTAAAGAAACATTAGAAACTGCTAGAATGATTTTTAATGATGGAAAAGATTTTACAAGTGCTAATAATAGAGCATATTATGCAATATTTTATGCTATAAGAGCAGTATTGGCTATAGATGAAATTGATTTTAAAAGACATAAAGATGTTTTAGCATATTTTAATAAGGAATATGTAAATAAAGAAAAATTTCCTAAAATGATAGGAAGAAAGATATCTCAGGCTCAAAGAATAAGAGAAGATAGTGATTATGATGACGACTATGAGCCATCTCTTGAAAAGACAGAACAGCAAATAAATACAGCACAAGAGTTAATAGATTTAGTTGAGGAATATGTAAACAATTATTATAAGAAAAATTAAAGAAAGTTAAGTCTTAGATGAAAAATCTAAGGCTTATTTTTATATAGGAGGAATATGAGTATAAGAATAGAATTAGAAAAACCAGTATCAGAACAACTAAATAAAAAAGGAAGGATATTGTAACAGGGTGTGATGTACACAGAAAAATACTATGGAAATAAAAATATAGTAATAATTGCATGACTTCATCAATATACATTAACTGAGGTGGAGATAATTGGAGAAAATATTTGATGAGATTGATACAAAAACTTTTGAAAAGTTTGAAAAAAGTATAAAAGAAGTATTAAGTATATATTTAATTAATTCTGCAAATGAACAAGGACTAATTGATGACAAAATGAAAGATTATATAATAAGGAGTATATAAATTTTTTTTTACAAAGGAGGTCTTAAAAATTGGATTTATATACAATAAGAAGAGAGTTAATGTCAGGAAAGACAATATATGATTTGCCACTAAGAGTTACATATTATGCCAGAGTATCAACAGATAAGGAAGAACAAAAGAATTCATTAGAAAACCAAGATATATATTATAAAAATAAAATCTTAGAAACACCAATGTGGACATTAGTGCATGGATATAGTGATAAAGGTATAACAGGAACATCAACTAAAAAAAGACGTGATTTTAATGATATGATTGCTGATGGACTAAAGGATATGTATGACTTAATATTAACTAAAGAAGTATGTAGATTTGCAAGAAACACATTAGATACACTTCAATTAACAAGAAATTTATTAGCAAAAGGAAAGGGCGTTTTTTTTGAACTTGATAATATAAATACATTAGAACAAGAAGGAGAATTGAGACTTACAATAATGGCATCACTTGCTCAAGATGAGAGTAGAAGAATATCAGAAAGAGTAAAGTTTGGCTTCAAAAGGTCAATTGAAAAAGGAAGAGTTCTTGGAAATAATTCTATATGGGGATATGAAAAAAATAATTGTAAATTAGAAATGAATGAAGATGAAGCAAAAATAGTAAAAAGAATTTATGAAATATATGCTACAGGAGATATAGGAATAAGAAAAATAGGAAAAAAACTAGCAGAAGAAGGAATATATACAAGAAAAGGAGAAGAATTTGCATACTCAACAATAAAAAGTATATTAACAAACCCTAAATATAAAGGATTTTACTCTGGAAATAAAACAAGAGTAATAGATTTTATGACAAAACAAAGGGTTACATTAGGAGAGGATGAAATAGTTGAGTACAAGACTACAGAAGATGTTGTACCACAAATTGTTGATGATAAAATATGGGAAAGATGTAATGAAATCTTTAAAGAAAGAAGCAATAAGGCAAAAAGTGAAACATCAGGATATAATACAAAATATAAATATTCTGGGAAAATAGTTTGTAAAAAAGATGGACAAAGTTATTGGAGAACAATAAGCAGAGGAAAAGAGTTTTGGCAATGTGCATTATATAAGAAAAAAGGCATAAGTGGTTGTTCAAATAATGTTAATATTTATACTGAAACATTAGATAATGTTTTAAAGCAAATATTTGATGAACTATTTGTAAATAAAAAAAGTTATATAGAAGAATTAGTAGGTAAATGTGCAGAAGGTTTTAAGGATTGCTCTACTGAAATTGACATAGAAATGGTACAAAATAAGATTGAAGGATTAAAAAGAGAAAAGAAAAAACTTATAAAATTATATACAACAGAACTCATTGATGAAAAAGAATTTGAAGAAGAAAACAATGCATATAATGAAAAAATAATAAGTTGTGAAAATGAGTATCAACAACTTTTAATATCAAGAAAAGAAAATAGTATAGATGAGAAGATGGAGATTCTAAAGAAAAGTTTTGAAAAAGACATAGAATTTTATCATGGAATTCCTGATCAACTTGTTGATGTTATATTACAACAAATAAAAGTTGAGAAGATTGATGATACAGGATTAGCAAATTTAGAAATAATATTGAAAATAGGATTAACAGTTAATTTACTATATAAAAAGAAAAAAATAATTAAGTACATAGAAAAGCAACAGGTTGCTAGTTAAAAGTCCATAAAGGGCTTTTTTCTTAATATATGTAGAATATATAGAAAAAAATCATGCTAAATTAAAAATAAATTTCCACCTTGACTTGGGAATTTGTGAGGTGGAAAAAAGTATCTGTTTAGGTCTGATCATATGAATAGAAGGTGCTGTTGCACGAAGTTTAACACCAAAGCGAGAACCTTGTTTAACCATTTCAGGTTCATCTAAAACTAGTTCATCGATTGAAGGAGTAACAATACCATAACCTTTTGTCTTTACTTCTTCTAGAGCATATGAGATTTTATCATATTTCTTTTTAGTACAAGATAAATCATTCATAATAGAGAATAAGTCACCCTCATTTAAAATTTCCATGCCAGTCATTTCTGAAAGAACATTATAAAATAATTCATCTTTTAATTGAATAGAAATGCAAACCTTACCAGTACCAAGCATTATATTATCAACTAAAGTTTTTGAAATTATGTCTGTTTTTTCAATTTGAGAAACGCAATTAGAAATATCTTTTAAAGCAGAAATATTTGTGAATGCATTTTGTAATTGTTCAAATAATTTGGATTTTAATGGATGAGAAAAATCTAAACCATCAATCCATTTAGGAAAACTAATCTTAATCTCATCAACAGGAAATTCATAAAGTAAATTAGCAAACATCGAATTAATATCATCTGCTGTTAGTTCTTCACAATTAATGGGTAAAACTTTTGTATTATATTTGTCAGATAATTGTATAGCTAATTCTCTAGTCTCAGGAGAAGATGGATTAGCAGAATTTAATAAAATAATAAAAGGTTTATTAATTGCACGAAGTTCACTAACAACACGTTCTTCAGCTTTTATATAATCATCACGAGGAATATCTGTAACACTACCATCTGTAGTAATTAAAATTCCAATAGTAGAATGTTCCTCAATTACTTTTTTGGTACCAATTTCAGCAGCAGTTTCAAAAGGAATTTCTTCATCAGACCATGGTGTTTTTACCATTCTTGGCATATCATCCTCTAAATATCCAATTGCATTATCAACTAAATAGCC
Organism: uncultured Clostridium sp.; assembly: GCA_902462295.1. GTDB lineage: Bacteria > Bacillota > Clostridia > TANB77 > CAG-508 > CAG-269. The sequence continues at coordinate 24,965 of CABQAZ010000022.1, forward strand.
AACACAATCAACTAAGCGAGTTTTTAATTTTAAATTTTTATCTATTGTAATTTCTACAGCCTCATTAGGAACGAACTTTGGCTCTGTAGTCATTATTGTACGACCACCAGCACTTTGAGGTAATTCATCTTTTGCTCTTTCTTTTTTGTACTCATTATCTATATTTGGAATTACAAGTAAATCCATAAATTTCTTAATAAAAGTAGATTTTCCTGTTCTTACAGGTCCAACAACTCCAATATAAATATCACCATCAGTTCGTTTGGCTATATCTTGATATA
>CABQAZ010000023.1 GCA_902462295.1 uncultured Clostridium sp.
AAAGCTGCAAAGAAAAGATATTCTTTAACAGCAACAGGAAAAGTAAAAAGAACAACAGCTAATAGAAGACATTTATTAGCAAACAAAACAAAAAGACAAAAATTATCAAGCAGACGCCCAGGAGCCTATGCAGATAAAACATGTGAAAATACAATAAAAAAATTATTACCATATGGTAACTAGAAAGTAATTTAAGGAGGGAAAATAAATGGCAAGAGTAAAATCAGCAAGAACAACAAGAGCAAGACATAAAAAAGTATTAAAACAAGCAAAAGGATATTATGGTGCAAAACACTATAGATTTAGAAATGCTAATCAAGCAGTATTAAAATCATTAGCATATGCTTATGTTGGAAGAAAAGATAAAAAAAGTAATTTCAGAAAATTGTGGATAGCAAGAATAAATGCTGCTGCAAGAATGAATGGAACAACATATAGTAAATTAATCGCAGGATTAAAGAAAGCTAATGTTACAATAAACAGAAAAATGTTAGCAGAAGTTGCTGTAAATGACCCAAAAGCATTTACAGAAATAGCTGAAATAGCAAAAAATGCATAATTATATAGAGAGGAGGTCTCATTTGAATTTTTTATTTCAATATGAGGTCTCCTTGTGCGTTTTAAAACATAATAGGAGGAAAGAAAATTGAACATAGGAATAGATATTGATGGAGTATTAATAGACATGGAAAGAGAAGTTACAGATTATGCTACAAAAATGTGTGTAGAAGAAAACTTACCAATTAAAGTTGATGTTAGTAAATATTATGAAACAGATACTTTTGATTGGACACAAGAACAGTCAGACAGATTTTGGAATAAATATTTAGTTCAATATGTAGTAGAGAGTAAAGCAAGAAAATATTCCAAAGAAATAATAGAAAAATTAAGAAAAGAAGAAAATAAAATATATATAATAACAGCTAGAGATGAGAGTGGAATGCCACCAGAATATTATGGTAAAATGCAAATATTAACAAAAGAATGGTTAAAAAATCAGAATATAGAATTTGATAAATTGATATTTGCAAAAGATTCTGAAAAATTGAATTATTGTATTGAAAATAATATTGATATAATGATTGAAGATAGTCCAAGCAATATAAAAGATATTTCAACTAAAATTAAAGTTATAAAATTTGATTGCCAATATAATAAAGAAATAAATGGAAAAAACATTATAACTGCATATAGTTGGTATCATATTTATGACATAATTAATAAATTAAAAAACATTTAAAAGGTTTATGGATATCCAATATAAAATCCAAATAAAAAAGAGGAGTAAATAATAAATGGCAAAGATATTTGAAGATGTGTCAAGAACATTTAATGAGTTCTTATTAATACCAAACTTAACAGATGAAAGGTGTATACCATCAAATGTATCATTAAAAACACCAATAGTTAAGTTTAAAAAAGGAGAAAAACCAAAATATTATGCAAATGTTCCAATGGTTTCTGCTATAATGCAATCAGTATCAGGAGAAGAAATGGGAATTGCATTAGCAAGAGAGGGAGGAATTGCATTTATATATGGTTCACAATCAATAGAGTCTCAAGCAGAAATGGTATATCATGTAAAAAAACATAAAGCAGGATTTGTAATAAGTGATTCGAATGTAAAAAGTGGAACTACACTTAAAGAGGTTATAGAATTAATAGAAAAAACTGGTCATTCAACAGTAATGATTACAGAAGATGGAACTGCAAATGGTAAATTTTTAGGATTAGTTACAGATAAAGATTATAGAGTTTCTAAGGATGATATGAATGCTCCTATAGATAATTTTATGACACCAAAAGAAAGAGTTGTTTGGGCAGAAGAGGGATTAAGTTTGTCAGAAGCCAATGATGTTATTTGGGAAAAGAAAAAAGAATGTTTACCAATTTTGACTAAAGATGGAAATTTAAAATTTTTAGTATTCAGAAAAGATTATGAAGAAAGAAAGCATAATCCTGATTCATTATTAGATGAAAATAAAAGATATATAGTTGGAGCTGGAATAAATACAAGAGATTATGAACAAAGAATACCAGCATTAGTAGAGGCAGGTGTAGATATACTTTGCATAGATTCGTCAGATGGATATTCAGTTTGGCAGAAAAATACAATTCAATATGTTAGAGAAAAATATGGTGATGATGTAAAAATAGGCGCGGGAAATGTAGTAGATAAAGAGGGATTCAGATATTTGGCAGAAGCAGGAGCTGACTTCATAAAAGTAGGTGTAGGAGGAGGCTCTATTTGTATTACAAGAGAAACTAAAGGAATTGGTAGAGGACAAGCTAGTAGTTTAATTGATGTAGTACAAGCTCGTGATGAATATTTTGAGAAAACAGGTATATATATTCCTGTATGTTCAGATGGTGGAATCGTTCATGACCATCATATAACAATCGCATTAGCACTTGGAGCTGATTTTGTAATGATGGGACGTTATTTTGCAAGATTTGATGAGAGCCCAACAAGAGTAGTAAAAATAAACAATAATTACGTAAAAGAATATTGGGGAGAGGGTTCTAATAGAGCTAGAAATTGGCAAAGATATGATATGGGAGGAGCAAAAAAACTTTCTTTTGAAGAGGGGGTTGATTCTTATATTCCATATGCAGGTTCATTAAAAGAAAATTTAGCTATAACAGTTGCAAAAATAAAGTCTACAATGTGTAATTGTGGTGCAATAACTATTTCAGAATTACATGATAAAGCTAGATTAACTCTAGTTTCTAATGTTAGTATTCAAGAGGGTAGTGCACATGATGTTATATTAAAAGAAATTGATAAACAATATAAATAAAAAATGTATAGAAAATAAGGACAATTTTAGTTTTATTTACTAGAATTGTCCTAACTTTTATTCTTTTTTCATTTTAGGTTTAGAAATTAGTGAAGCAATATATCCGAAAAATACAGCAGCAGCAATACCACCAGCAGAAGCAGAAACTCCACCAGTAAAGGCTCCTATAATGCCAGATTCTTTAACACCTTTAATAGCACCCTTTGCTAAATTATATCCAAAACCAGTTAAAGGAACAGTGGCTCCAGCACCAGCAAAATCAACAAGATATTGATAAAGACCAAGTCCTCCTAAGATAGTACCAGTTGTAACAAAAATAACTAAAATTCTAGCTGGAGTAAGTTTTGTTTTATCAATTAAAATTTGACCGATAACACAAATAACTCCACCTGTAACAAAGCATTTAAGTAAACCTAACCAAGAAATACTTTGTATCCAATCCATATAAACACCTCCAATATTTAAAATTACATCTCTATACTAATTGCATGTGCAATACCAGGAATAGATTCTCCTTGTTGAGATGAAGTTGAATTGGTTAGAGCACCAGTTGCAATTAGAAGTAATCTTTTTATTTTTTTATCTTTTAATTGTTTAAAGAAATATCCTGAAAACACACTTGCACAGCAACCACAACCACTTCCACCTGAGTGAGTATCTTGATTTTCTTTATCAAATATCATAACACCACAATCATTATAATTAGATTTTATGTTATATCCTTTATCTAAAGCAAGTTCTGTTAAAATTTCTTTTCCAACATGACCTAAATCTCCTGTTATAATTGCATCATAATATGATGGAGCACGACCAGTATCTTTAAAATGACAAACTAAAGTATCTAAAGCTGCAGGAGCCATAGCTGCCCCCATATTATTAGCATCTTTAATTCCCATATCAACTATTTTTCCAGAAGTAATATGTGTAATAAAAGGACCATTACCAGTTCTAGACAAAACAGCACTACCTGCACCTGTTACGGTCCATTGTGATGTTTGAGGACGTTGGTTACCTAATTCTAGTGGAAATCTAAATTGTTTTTCTGCACTACAAAAATGACTAGAAGCAGCACATATAACATGTTGAGCACAGGCTTCAATTATTATTGCTCCAAGGCTTAATCCCTCAACGAATGTAGAACAAGCTCCGAATATTCCTAAGAATGGAATGTTAAGTTCTCTTAAACCAAAACTAGAAGAAATACACTGATTTAGTAAATCACCTGCAAAACAATATTCTATATCGCTTGAAGAAACTCCTGACTTAGAGATAGCCATATTAACAGTTTCTTTTATAATTTTACTTTCAGATTTTTCCCAAGTTTTCTCTCCCCAAAATTCATCATCTAAACATTGATCAAAATATTTTGCAAGAGGACCATTAGCTTCTTTAGGTCCTACAATAGAAGCAACATCTGTAATAATGGGAGGATTATCAAATTTTATTGTTTGTTTTCCTAATTTTTGCATAAACTAAACTCCTTTCAATTTTTAAAGTTAAACTAAAGTTATAGCTTGTGTGTTAAAAATTAAATATACAAGTCCTACAATTATAGAAGCTGAAATACCAAAAACAAGAACAGGACCTGCTACTGTAAACATTTTACCACCAACACCCATAATATAACCTTCTGACTTATATTCCATAGCAGGAGAAACAATAGAATTAGCAAAACCTGTAATAGGAACTAAAGAACCAGCACCGGCAAATTTTCCAATTTTATTAAAAATATTAAGACCTGTTAAAAATGCACTAATTGCAATCAAAATGATAGAAACAATGGTACCAGAAGTTTCTTGTGAAAGGCCTCTATATTTACAGATATTCATAATTATTTGACCAATTGAACAAATCAATCCACCAACCCAAAAGGCATTAAAGCAATTTTTTAAGATTGGAGAATTAGGTGATTTTTTATCTACATAATTTTGGTAATCTTTTTTTGAATCTAATGGTTTCATAATGACCTCCTTAATTTATTATCAACAGTATTTCCTAAAAAAAGAATATTATGCAAAATCTTTAAAAATATAAAAAATTTCACTTTTCGACAAAACTATTGAAGATAATATAAAAATATGTTATAAATATATTAAGAAAATAAGAGAAAAAGAGGATATTATGAGTACAAAAGAATTAATAAAAAGTGAAGTAGAAGATTATGCAAAATTTGACATTATAAGATATGCACAAGTATGGGAAGATGCAGAAATTTTAATAGAAGCATTAGATATCAATGAAAATGACAATATTTTATCAATAGCATCTGCAGGGGAAAATGCTTTAAGTTTATTGATTAAAAATCCAAACAAAGTATATGCAATAGATTTAAATGCAAATCAAATAGCCTGCACTGAATTCAAAATAATATGTTATAAGTATTTAGAATACCAGGAATGTATGGAAGCAATAGGAGTTTTTAACTCAGAGAATAGATTAGAAATTTATAGAAAAATAGAAGATAAATTATCAGATAAGACAAGAAGGTACTTAAATGATAATATAGAAATTATTGAAAAAGGTATTATAAATACAGGAAAATTTGAACACTATTTTAATATTTTTGGTCAAAAAGTATTACCATTTATACATAATAAAAAAGTAAGAGAGGAATTGTTAAAGACAAAGACTAAAGAAGAAAGATATGAATTTTATAATAAAAAATGGAATAACATTAGGTGGAAAATGTTATTTAGATTTTTTTTCTCAAGAACAGTTATGGGAAAATTAGGGAGAGACAAGGCATTTTTTAGATATGTTAATGTAAATGTTGCTGAACATATTTTAGAAAGAACTAGGTATGCAATAACAGAATTAGATACATCTGAAAACTCGTATTTATATTACATAATTAATGGAAAATATGACAATGTATTACCAGTTGCATATAGAAAAGAAAACTTTGAAAAAATAAAACAAAATATAGACAAAATAATTTTATTATCAGAAACAGTAGAATCTTTTATAGAAAGAGAAGATGTAGAGTATATAACTAAATATAATTTAAGTGATATTTTTGAATATATGAGTGATGAGCAGATGGGTAATATATTTGAAAAAATATTTACTAAATCAAGTTCGGGTTCAATAATAGCATATTGGAATATGTTAGCAGATAAAAGGGCATCAAAATATTTCGATAATTTAGAATATAAAGAGAAAAAATCACAAGAATTATTGAATAAAGATAAAGCATTTTTTTATAGTAAATTTATAATAGAGGAGATAAAATAATGGTAATAGAATGGACAAGCATATTGTTTGTTGTTTCATTATTATTTTTGGTACTATTAATAATAAAAATAATTGAAAAAAAGACAAACATTAATGGAGAGTTAAAAAGAAAATTATTCCATGTATCTATGGGATTAGTAATGCTTACATTTCCATATATCTTTAATTCAGCATTATCAGTTGGAATATTAGGAATTATTGCATTAGCCGTACTTATGGTACTAAAACATTCTAAACTAAAGAACAGTTTAGGAACAATTTTATATAGTGTAAATCGAGAATCATTAGGAGAAATATTTTTTGTTGTATCAGTATTTACAATATTTTATTTGTCAAAAGGAGATGTAGTTTTATATAGTGTTCCAATTTTAATATTAACATTTGCAGATAGTACTGCAGCATTAATAGGAAAAAGTTATGGAAAAAATAATATTGCTGAATTAAATGAAGATGCTAAAAGCATAGAAGGAAGTTTCATGTTTTTTATGGTGGCATTTATGGCTACACTTGTTCCATTATTATTATGGACAACAGTAGGAAGAGAAGAAACATTGATAATATCAACAATAGTTGGATTTAATGTAGCTTTAATAGAAATGATTTCACATACAGGAAATGATAATTTATTAATTCCTTTAACAACATATGCATTTTTAGCAACACATATAAATTTACCGTTAGAAATGTTAAGAGAAAATTTAATAATATTAGGAGCAATATTTATTCTTGTAACAATAGTTAATAGAATAAAATCATTAAGTAAATTAGCATTAGTAGAAGTAATAGTAGTTGGTTATTTAACAATAACTTTATATGGAATATATGCAGTAATTCCACCTTTAATGTTATTTCTTACATGTATGTCATTTCCTAGACTTAGAGAAAATGAAAAGAACAATATATATGATGCAAGAATAATTGAAACAAATGTTGTGATAGGAATAGCAATTTGTGGAATAGTTGCAATAACAGGACTTAAAAGTGAATTCTTTATGGTATATGGATTAGTATATAGTATGCATTTAACTGTAAATACATTTGTAAGGTTTAAATATTATTTAAAATTGTCGGAAATTAGTAGTTTAATATTGGCATTTTTGAAAGGACTAATTTTTGTATTTTTACCAAGTTTGATAATTCAACAAAATGTATTTGGAACTATACATAGTCTACTAATGATAGCTGTAATGATTGTAGCATTATTCATAAGTGGAATACTAATAAAAATAGAAAAAAGAAATGTAAAAGAAGAAGAAATTAACATTAAAAATGGATATATGCATACACAAATAGTATTTATTTTAACGATTTTGGTATATGCTTTACAATATTTTAATGTTGTATAGGAGTTAATATGGAATATAAAATAATAAATAATGAAAACGTACAAGTTACTTTAGTAGAAGATGGGAATGAGGTTGCAAAAGCAACATGTTATTTTAATAATACGCCTAAAGTAAGTGATAAAAATATAGGAACAATAGGAGAGTTTGAAACAAATAATGTAGAAAATGGAATTAAAATTCTAAAAAAATGTGAAGAAATATTAAAAGAAAAAGGAGTAAAATTAATTGTTGCTCCAATGAATGGAAACACATGGAAAAAATATAGAACATTAAAATATTCAAAAGATGTTCCTGAATTTTTATTAGAAAATGTAAATCCAATAGAACACAATGAAATATTATTAAAAGCAGGTTTTAAAGAATTATATACATATACATCAACAAGAGGATTTATAAAAGATGCTTATGATTCAGAAAGTTTAGATATAATTGAAGATAAGTTAATAGAAGAAAAAATAATAATAAGAAAATTTGATAAAGCAAATTATATGAAAGATTTAAAAAAAATATATAATGTTTCTATAAAAAGTTTTAATAATAATCCATTTTATACTCCAATTTCAGAAGAAGATTTTATAAAACAATATGAACCATACATACAAATGGTTGATGAAGAACTTATATTAATTGCTGAAAAGGATGAAAATGAAATTGGATTTGTATTTTGTGTTCCAGATTTTAATGAAGTAAAAAGAGAGGGAACACTAAGTACATTAATATTAAAAACAATTGCTGTATTACCTGAGTTTCAAGAATTTGCTTTAGGAAATATAATGTTAAGACATATTGCAAAAACAGCAAAAAGTAAGAATTTTGAAAAATGGATTTTTGCATTTATGTATAGTAATAACACTTCTCAAAAAATGGCAAAAAGAAATAAAACCGAAGTAATTAGAGAATATGCACTATATGGAAAGGAACTTATATGAATAATTTAGCAAGTAAATTAATTAAAAATTGTGAAAACATACCAGATAAAATATGTTTAATTCAAAAAGATACAAAGATAACATATAGTGAATTGTATAATATGGTTTCAAATTTTAAAACACATTTAGAAATTAAAGGAATTAAAAAAGGACAAAAAGTGCTTGTACTGGTACCAATGTCAATTAAATTATATGTAACATTATTGGCAGTTTGGGCAATTGGTGCAATTCCATGTTTTATGGATGCAGGCTTTATAAAGAGTGGTATGCATAAAAATGATTTTGATAATATAAATGCAGTTATAGGGATTACAAAATATATTATGTATTCTAATATAAATAAAAATTTAAGAAAATTAAAGATTAAAATAAATGTTAATAAAATTGAAAAAATGTCAGACAAAGAATTAAAAATTGTAGAGGTTGAAAAAGAATATCCGGCAATTTTGACATATACAAGTGGAACAACGGGAAAGCCTAAAATCGCAGAAAGAACACATGAATTTTTAGGATATCAAGGAGAGATTTTAGAAAAAACTATAAATTATGAAGATATGGATATTGAAATTTCAAGTGTACCTATATTTACATTATCAAATATAAATGTTGGAATTACAACAGTAATAACAGACGGAAATTTTTCAAATTTGGGAAAGTCAAATCCTAAAAAGATAGTAGAACAAATAATAAACGAGAATGTTAATAGAGTTATGGCTGCACCAGGATTACTTAATGTTATTATAGATTATTGCATAAAAAATAATATAAAAATAGGACGAGTAAAGAAGGTTTTTTCAGGTGGAGGTGCAATATTTATAGATTTTATAAATAAATTAAAAATTGTATTTCCAAATGCAGAAATAATAACTATTTATGGTTCAACAGAAGCAGAACCAATTGCTGAGTTAAATATAAATGAAATAACTGAAAATGACTTAGAAAGAATAAAAAATGGATATGGAATTTTAGCTGGTAATATTGTTGGAGTAGAAGATTGTAAAACGATAAAAACAGGAATTAAAGAAATAGGAAGATTAACATCAAATGAATTTATAAATTTACAACAAGAATTAGGAGAGATTGTAGTTTATGGAAAAAATGTGTTAAAAGGATATGTAAATGGTATTGGTGATAAAGAAAACAAGTTTGAAGTAGATGGAAAAATCTATCATAGAACAGGTGACTTAGGAATGTTTGATGAAAAAGGGAGATTGTGGTTAAGAGGTAGAATAAAAGAACCATATTTTAATATAGAAGCGGCGTTACATGCAAAATTTGACTTAGAAAAAACAGCAGTTTTCAAAAATAATGAAAAAATTATATTAGTGTTAGAAAATAAAATGATTAAAGAAGACGAGATAAAAAAGGCAATTACATTTGAAAGAATCGATGAAATAAAGTATATTGATAAAATTCCAGTAGACAAGAGACATAGTACTAAAGTAGATTATAAAGAGTTAAAGAAAATATTAAATATGGAATAAAAAGAAATGAGGAAAAATATGAAATTTTTTAAAAAATGGTATACATATCAAAAAGAAAGGTTTCCAGTATTAATGTATGGACTTTATATTTTTAGTATTGTATTTGCTGTATTTTGTTTTACTAATTATATAGCAAAAAATCAATATGGAATAGACTATATAAAGCTAATTCCAATGTTTATTGTTGCATTTTTACAATTTTTAATGGTAAGAATAACAGACGAATTTAAGGATTATGAAGAAGACTGTAAATATAGACCATATAGACCAGTACCTAGAGGATTAATAACATTAAAAGAACTAAAAGTATTATTTATAATCAGTGCTGTATTACAAGTTTTAATAACATTTTTGTTTAATAAAAGTGGATTAATTTGTTTAGCTTTAGTTTGGTTTGTTTCAGGATTGCTTAGTAAAGATTTTTTTATAAAAAAAATAATAGACAAGCATATATTATTGGGAGTACTTTTAGATGAGGTTTTGATGCCAGTATTAGTATTATATTTATCAAGCTATATTTATATAGGAATAGAAATATGGCCAATATTATTAATTTCATATTTTGTATCATGGACTGTTGAAATTGCAAGAAAAATAAGATGCAAGGAAGATGAAGAAAAAGGTGTAAAAACATATACAGCTGTATTTGGAATAAAGAAGGCAACAATGATATTGATAATATTAGAAACAATATTAATGTTATTACAAATAAAAGTATTAGGCAGAATATATTTTATTTGTTTATATATTTTGGTAAATATAATTAATTTATTATTTATGAAAAAACAAATAAAAAAATTAGCAAAAGCTACTGAATTATTTGCAAATATATATATTATTAGTATATATTTTAGCATGGTTTTACTGATTATATAAAAGGAGAATTCTAAAGATGAAATATGTATTAGAAAAAACAAGTGAAAAATATGAATTGATGGGAGGAAAGGCAACAGCATTAGCTAGAATAGGAATGGCAATAGATAATATCCCAGATTGGTTTGTTATATCTTATAAAGGATTTGACATAGAAAATAAAGAAATCAGAAAAGAAGCAGAAGACGAGGTAAAAGAAAAATTAAACCAATTGTCAGATGATTCATATTTTGCCATTAGATCTTCTGCAGGAAATGAAGACTCAAAAGAAAATTCATTTGCTGGTCAATTTGATACTTTTTTATATATAAAGAAAAATGATGTAATACAAAAGATTAAAGAAGTATATATGTCTGCATTTTCAGATAGGATAGAAACATATAGAAAAGAAAATAATATTCAAGAAATAACTATACCATCAGTAATAGTTCAAAAGATGGTGAATTCTGAAAAGGCTGGAGTTGCATTTGGAGCAAATCCTATAAATTCAAATGTAAAAGAAGTTGTTGTTACAGCTGTATATGGATTAGGAAGTAGCTTAGTAGATGGAGTTGCAACATCAGATACATATATAATAAAAGATAATGAAATAAAAAAAGAAATTTCTAAAAAAGATTTTTGTCACAAACTTGAGAATGGTATTGTTGTACAAAAACAAGTAGAAGAAGAATTGCAAGAAAAACAAGTTTTAACAAATAAACAAATACAAGAAGTAAAAGAATTGGTAAAAAAAGCTGGAGATTTTTTTGGAAGATATCAAGATATAGAATGGGGCTATGAAAATGAAAATTTATATTTACTTCAATCTAGACCAATAACAACTTTAGGAAATAAGAAAAGTGAAACTGGTAAATTAAATGTTTTTGATAATAGTAATATAGTAGAAAGCTATGGAGGAATAACAACACCATTAACATTTTCTTTTATAAGATTAGTATATGAAAATGTTTATATAGAACTTTGTAAAATATTTAATGTAAAACAAGAAAAAATAGAAATGAATTCACAAATGTTCAAAAATATGCTAGGGCTAATAGAAGGAAGAGTCTATTACAATTTATATGGATGGTATGGAATATTATCAATGTTTCCTGGACTAGGAAATAACAAAAAGTTTATGGAACAAATGATGGGAGTAAAAGAATCATTACCAGATGATTTATTTCCTGTACCACAGGAAACTTTTAAAGATAAAATAGATTTATTAAATACAGGATATGGGCTTGTAAAGGGATTTTTCAAAATAAGAAAAATGACAGATAGATTTTATGATAGATTAAATGATGCTTTAACAGAAAAAAATATAGAAAATATGGATTTATATGAATTACATGATTATTATTATGAACTTGAAAGTAAATTATTACATAAATGGGATGCACCATTAGTAAATGATTTTTTAGCAATGATATTTTATGGACAATTAAAGAAAAAATGTATAGAGATATTTAAAGAAGAAGGAGATAGAGTTCATAATGACTTGTTATGTAGTGAAGGTGGAATTATAAGTGCAGAACCAGCAAAAAGAATAAAAGAACTAGCTGATATTGCAAAAGATGATGATAGCCTATTAGAACTGTTAGAAAATGAGGACATGATATACATAAAAAGAGAATTACCTAAATATAAAAAATTTAATGAAAAAATAAATGAATATTTAGATAAATTCTCAGATAGATGTTTACAAGAATTAAAGCTTGAAACAGAAACTTTGAAAGATAATCCCGTGACTTTATATCATTCAATTTCAACATTTGCAAAAAGAATGAAAGAAACTAAAATAGAAACAGTAGATGCAGAACTTGCAAGAATAAATGCCGAGAAGAAAGTAAAAAAAGCACTAAAATTAAAGCCAATTCAAGAAGCAAAATTTAATTTTATTTTAAAACAAGCAAGATATACAATAAAAAATAGAGAAAACCTTAGATTTGAAAGAACAAGATTGTTTGGTAGAGTAAGAGAAATTTTCTTAAGAATAGGGTATATATTAACATCAATGAATATTATAGACGAAAAAAGAGATGTATTTTATTTGGAAGTAAATGAAATATTATATTATATAGATGGAAAATCAACAACAAATAATTTAAGAGAATTAATTGACATAAGAAAAAAACAATATAACAAATATAAGGAAGAAGTACCAGATGAAAGATTTTATTCACATGGTGCAGTAAATATAGGAAACGATTTTAAAAAAGAATATAAAAAAACAGAAGATAATCAAGTAGTATCATTAGAATTAAAAGGAATTGGAGCATCTCCGGGTAAAGTAAAAGGAAAAGTAAGGATAATAAAAAATCCTTCAAGTGCAAAATTAGAACAAGGAGAAATCTTAGTTGCAGAATTTACTGATCCTGGATGGATAATGTTATTCCCTGCAGCAAGTGGGATTCTAGTTCAAAGGGGAAGTTTACTTTCACATACAGCAATTGTATCTAGAGAATTAGGAATACCAGCAGTTGTAGGAATAACAGGACTATTAAATAGTCTTAATGATGGAGACGAAGTTGAAATTGATGGAACAACAGGAAAAGTTAGAAAATTATAATTGGTGGAGTAATTATGAATAAAGAAAATGAAAAAATAGTAGATTTAAAAGAAATGCTAGACAAATCTGCTAAATGTTATGGAAATAAGACAATATATAAATTAGAAAATAAAGAGATATCTTATATAGAAATGCAAGAAATGGTTAATTTTTTAGGAACATCATTGTTAAAAATGGGGCTAAAAGATAAAAAAATCGCAATCATTTCAGAAAATAGATATGAATGGGAAATTGCTTATTTTGCAATTGTTTGTGGTACAGGAATTGTTGTACCACTTGATAAATCATTAACAGCCAAAGAAATAACAACTGTTTTAAAAAGATCAGAAGTAGAGGCAGTTTTTTGTTCAGAAAAATATGAGAAAATGATAGTAGAAGTAAAGAAAGATTTAGCAGATTTAAAATATATAATTTCTTTTGACAATCAAGGAGAAAGAGCATTTAGTACACTATTAGAAGAAGGAAAAATACTAATAGAGAATGGAAATAATGAATTTATAAATGCAAAAATAGACAATGAAGCAACAGGATTTATAATGTTTACATCTGGAACAACTGAAAAATCTAAAGCTATAATGTTATCACATAAAAATGTTTGTAGTGATTTAGTGAATGTTGGAAAAATATTTCCAATAAACTCAGAAGATATTGCTTTATCAGTATTACCTCTAAATCATGTTCTTGAAGGATTATTCTGTATGCTACTTACAATATATAAAGGAGCAATGAGGATATATTGTAAAGACATAGAGGATATCGTTGAAGATATAAATAAATATAAAATATCATTTATGGGTGCTGTTCCAGCAATATATGAATATATGTACAAAAGAATTGACGAAATAAAAAGAGATAATGTAAAAATATTTATGAGTGGTGGAGCACAACTTGAAGCAAATATAGAGCAAAAATTTCAAGAAAAGGGAATAAATTTAGTACAGGGATATGGAATGACAGAAACATCGCCTGTTATAAGTATGAGTAATATAGAATTACATAAGTATGGAGCTGTTGGAAAAGCAATTCCTAATATTGAAATAAAAATTGTAAATAAAGATGAAAATGGAATTGGAGAAATTGCAGTCAAAGGTGAAAATATTTTTTTGGGATATTACCAAGATATAGAAAGTACAGAAAAAGTTTTAAAAGATGGATGGTTATATACAGGAGACTTAGCACAGATAGATAATGAAGGATATATATTTCTTCGTGGTAGATTGAAAAATATGATAGTACTACCGAATGGAAAAAAAGTATTTCCAGAAGAATTAGAAATGCTAATAAATAAAATTAATGGAGTAAAAGAATCATTAGTATTTGAACAGAAAATAGAGAATAAAGTTGGAATTTATGCAGAAATTGTATGTGAAGATTTAAAACTAAAACAAGAAATTCTAGAACAAATAAGAGAACTAAATAAAAAAATGCCACAATATAAAAACATAAAGAAAATTTATTTAACAAAAGGTGAGATTTTGAAAACTGCAACAGGAAAAATAAAAAGAAAAGAAGAGATTAATAAAGTAATAGTATATAGCTCAAAACAAAATGAAACTACAACACAATTAGAAGAAAATGATATCTTAGAAAGTATAAAAGAAATATTACATAAACAACTTGGAATTGAAAAAAAACAAATAACTACTGATACAAATATTTATGATTTAGGAGCAGATTCATTAGATAAAGTTGAAATTATACTTGCTATTGAGAAAAGATTTAATATTAAAATTTCAAAAGAAAGGTCAGCTAAAATAAAAAATGTAAAAGATATGATATTTGAGGTAAAAAATTCTGAAAATCCTTGACATTTTAATTAAAACATATAAAATATAATAAGTATAAATGAAGGGAATGAATGCAATATGAAAGAAGAAAAAGGAGCTACAATATTAGAAATATTAATAACAACTGTAATTTCAATAATTATAGTAGGAATAATAATAGCAATGGTTTTTGTAAATCCGAAAAAATCAAAAGATATACAAAATAATTCAAATACACAGAATGTTCAGAACACACAAGAAGCTAATAATACACAAAATTCTGTGAATAATATAGATAACTAAAGAAGGTAGAAAAATGAATATATTTTTATATGGAACATTATTTTTAATAGGAATTATAGTAGGATATTTTTTAGAAAATGAGATATATAGAATACCTAGAAATATAAGTATAACGAAAAAATATGTATTACGTCTTGATTCAAGTAATAAATCAAAATTTTCAAAAAAAGCAGTAAAATTATTATATTTATTACTTGGAGGTGTATTATTTGTACTTTTTGCTAAAGAATTTGAAATTTATACAAACAAATTTAATTTATCATCAATAATATTATATATATTTACAATTTTATATGTAGCAGTATTGACAGTAATAGCAGGAATAGACAAAGAACATATAAAAATAGAAAAAAAAGTTATTTCAAGAGGAATATTACTATCTTTAATATACATTGTATATTTATATATAGTAGAAGCTACAAGTATATATGTTAATATAGTTTACTTAGGAATATATGTAATATTGTTAACAATAGATACATTTTTAGTTAGGAGATATGCAAAAGATAGTTATGAGATTGGAATTTTAATGTTGTTTAATTTTATATTAATTTTTTCTGGAATGAAAATATATATGTATACAATGGTGATGGTATTAATAGAAATATTAGTTTCTCTTTTAATATCAAAAATAACACAAAAGAAAAATGGTAATAAGAAGATTAAACTTAACAGGATTCCAGTTGGATATTTTATAGGAGTTAGTAATATAATTGTTTTTGTCATGATTGTATTTTTTAAAAACTACTATATAATTTTGAAAGGATGAAACTAATATGAAAATTGGAATAGACATAGGAGGAAGTCATATAGGAATAGGACTAGTTGATAATAATGGTTCTATTTTGTTAAAAGAAGAAAAATTCATAGTAGATAAAACAGACATAGAAAAACAGATAGAAGAATTTGTAATAGAAAGTGTTACAAAAATAAAAAAAGAATATGAAATAGATAGTGTAGGCATAGCAATACCTGGAACAATATCTGAAAATAAAATAGTAAAAGCAGTAAATCTAGGAATAGAAAATTATGATTTAGCTCAAAAACTAGAGGAAAATCTAAAAATCAGTGTAAAATTAAAAAATGATGCCAAATGTGCTACATTAGCAGAACAAAAATATGGAGAATTAGCTCCATATCAAAATAGTGTTTTTTTATGTATAGGAACAGGAATAGGTGGAGCTGTAATTTATGATGGAAAAATGCTAGAACCTAAAGGTGTACCTGGATTTGAGTTTAGTCATACAATAATTCAAAAAAATGGTAACTTATGTAATTGTGGTAAAAGAGGTTGTTTTGAAACTTATGCAAGTTTAAAAAGATTTAAACAAAAAATAAAAGAAGAATTTAACTTAAGTAGTATGGGAGGAGAAACAATAAGAGAATTTATACGAAAGAATCCAGATAATGTAACATTAAAATATATGTTAAATAACTATGTAGAAGATTTAAGTATAGGAATTTCAAATATTATTAATATATTTGAACCAGAAGCTATATGTATAGGTGGAAGTTTTGCAGAATATAAAGATATATTATATGAACCACTAAAAAATACATTAATAAATGGAAATTTGCTATTTAATAAAAGGTGTGATATAATAATAAAACTTGCAAAGTTAAAAAATGATGCGGGAATTATTGGAGCAACACTTATATAAAAAAGAAAGAAACAGGTTGAAAAAATAATTCTTTTCAACCTGTTTTATATGCATTAAGAAAGGAATACGGTAAAAATGAAAAGAGTAAGTTTTTATACATTAGGATGTAAAGTAAATCAATATGAAACAAATGCAATGACACAAAAATTTAAAGAAGCCGGTTATGAAATTGTAGATATGAATAAAGATATATCAGATATTTGTGTAGTAAATACTTGTACAGTAACAAATATGTCTGATAGAAAATCAAGACATTCATTAAGAAAAGTAAAAGAAAAAAATCCAAATGCAATAATTGTAGCTGTAGGATGTTATGCACAAGTTGCAAAAAATGATTTAGAAAATATGTCTGAGATTGATATAGTACTTGGAAATGAAGAAAAATCAAATATTGTGCAATATGTAGAAGAATTTATAAAAGATAAAAGTAAATTAATAGAAATACAAGATATAGCTACAAAAAAAGAATTTGAAGACATGGGGCAAATTACATATACAGAAAAGACAAGAGCATTTATAAAAGTTCAAGATGGATGTAATCAATTTTGTTCTTACTGTATTATTCCATATGCAAGAGGAAGAGTTAGAAGTAGAAATCTAGAAAGTATAATTAAAGAAATAACACAAATTGCCAAAAACGGAATAAAAGAAGTTGTAATTACAGGAATTCATGTTGCATCATACGGAAAAGATTTTGGTAATGAAAATGGTTTAATAGAATTATTAGAAAAAATAAATGAAATAGATGGAATCAAGAGGATTCGTTTAGGCTCACTTGAACCTAAAATAATTACTGAAGATTTTATGAAAAGACTAATAAAATTAGAAAAGATATGTCATCACTTTCATTTATCTTTACAAAGTGGATGTGATGAAACATTAAAAAGAATGAACAGAAAATATACAACAGAAGAAGTACGAGAAATAATAAATAGATTAAGAAAATACTATAATGATGTAATATTAACAACAGATATTATCGTTGGATTTCCAGGAGAAACAGAAAAAGAATTTGAAACTACATATCAATTTTTAAAAGAAATAAAATTATATAAAATGCATGTATTTCCATATTCTCCAAGAAAAGGAACAAGAGCATCTGTAATGAAAGAACAAATTGATGGAAATATAAAAGAATTAAGAAGTAAGAAATTAATTGAACTATCAAATGAAAATCAAAAAATGTATAATCAACAGCTTATTGGACAAGAAGTTGAAGTATTATTTGAAGATAAAGAAAATAAAAATGGAATAACATATTATAAAGGACATACACAAAACTATATTTTAGTTAAATATAAAACAGATGAAAATTTAGAAAATACAATAAAGGTAGTTAAAATTTCAGATATATCTGAATTACCAATTTAAATAAAATAATATAAAAAGGAGTTTTATTAAATGAAAAAAGTAGAATTATTAGCACCAGCAGGTTCATATGAAAAAGCAAAAATAGCATTTTTATACGGGGCAGATGCAGTGTATTGTGGGACATCATCACTATCATTAAGAACAAGAGCAGATATGCAAGATGATGATTTAGAAAAAACAGTAAAATATGCACACAGTATAGGAAAAAAAGTATATGTAACATTAAATATTTTTGCTTGGGACGAGAAATATGATGAAATTATAGAAATGGCAAAGAAACTTGAAGAATTAAAGCCAGATGGAATTATAGCAGCAGATGGAGGAGTAATAGAAGTATTAAAACAATATGCACCAAGTGTTGCAATAAATGTAAGTACACAAGCTAATATAGTAAGTTTACACGACTGCAATTTCTGGCGTAAAAATGGTGCAAAAAGAATGATAATGGCAAGAGAAATGAACAAAGAGCAGTTAAGATATATTATGGAAAACAAACCTGAAGATATGGAAATTGAAATATTTATACATGGTGCAATATGTTTTGCATATTCTGGTAGATGTTTCTTAAGTGATTTTTTAACATGTAGAAGTGCTAATTTAGGAGATTGTGCACAGAGTTGCAGATGGTCATATAAATTATATGCAGAAGAAAGAAACAACCCAGGTGAATTTATGCCGATAGAGACAAATGAATATGGTACAAGTATATTTTCTTCAAAAGATTTATGTTTAATAAAAGAACTTCCTGAAATAATAGATATGGGAATAGATAGCTTAAAAATAGAGGGACGTTTAAAAACAGAATATTATGTAGCAAGTATTGTAAATGTTTATAGAAATGCGATTGATGATTATATAAAAGACCCTAAAAATTATGATACAGATAAGTATATGAAAGAGATTGAAAAAATAAAGACAAGAGAGTTAACAACATTTTATTTTAATGATAGAAAAAACAAAGACATTCAGGAATATGATGGACATCAATATAATGAAAAATATGAATTTGGTGGAAAAGTTGTTGACTATGATGGTGAAAAGGCAATTATAAATATTCGTAACAGATTACAAGTTGGAGATACTTTAGAAATATTAGTACCAAATCAACTAGAAGCAGTTGAATTTAAAATTGATACATTATGGGACTTTGATACTGATGAAGAAGTGGATGTGGTTAATCCAGGAGTTAAAGACCAAAAAGTAAAAATGATGTTACCAATCAAATGTCAAAAAGATTGGATTATTAGGAGAAAAAAATAATGAAAAATATAAAAGATTATAATTTGCCAGAATTAAAAGAAGAATTTGTACAAATGGGAGAAAAGCCTTTTAGAGCAGAGCAAGTATTCAAATGGTTATATGAAGCAAAAGTTACAAGCTTTGATGATATGACAAATTTATCACTAGAATTAAGAGAAAAATTAAAAAAAGAATATGAAATGCATAATTTTAGAATACTAAAAAAGCAAGAATCATCAGATGGAACTAAAAAATATTTATTTGATGTTTTAGATGGAAATGCAATAGAAACAGTATTAATGAGCTATCATCATGGATATAGTATATGTGTATCATCACAAATAGGGTGTAAGATGGGATGTAAGTTTTGTGCTTCAACAGGAATTAATTTTATCAGAAATTTAAGTTCAGGAGAAATAGTTGAACAGATTCTTGCAGTTGAAAGAGACAATGGAATACGAATTTCAAATGTAGTATTTATGGGGATTGGTGAACCATTAAATAATTATAATAATGTTGTGAATGCAATTAGAATAATAAATAATCAAAAAGGAATAAATATAGGTGCAAGACATATAAGTGTTTCAACAAGTGGCTTAGTACCAGGAATTTACAGACTTGCTGACGAAAATATTCAATGTACATTATCAATATCATTACATGCTACTAATAATGAAAAAAGAAGTAGTATGATGCCTGTAAACAATGCATTCCCAATAGAAGAATTAATACAAGCTTGTAAAGATTATATTGATAAAACAAATAGGAGAATATCATTTGAATATGCATTAGCAAAAGATAATAATGATAATTTGGAAGACGCTAAAGAACTAGTACATCTTTTAAAAGGAATGTTATGTCATGTTAATTTAATACCAATCAACAAAATTGAAAATGGAGCATATTCTAAAAGCTCAAATGAAAATATTATGAAATTTAGAGATTATTTAAATGAACATGGAATCGTTGCAACTATTAGACGTGAATTGGGTTCAGATATTGATGCGGCATGTGGACAGTTGAGAAGAAAAAATTTGTAATAATAAAAATGGACAAATGATTGAAAAATATAATAAAGTATGATATAACATAAAAAAGAAAGATACGAGGTGAAATAATGATAATAGCTTATGCAAAATCAGATATAGGTAAAGCTAGAGAAATGAACCAAGATGCATATTATATATCTGATTCGTCAAGTGAAGTCAAATTATATTTATTAGCAGATGGAATGGGAGGCTACAAAGGAGGAGAAATAGCGAGTAACTTAGCAATAAAATGTGCAAAAAGTTATATAGAAAATAATTTTAAAGAAACTCCGAAAGATAAAGAAAGCTTAATTCAATTAGTAGCAAGTAGTATGGAATATGCAAATATGGTAGTATATGAAAAGTCAAAAGAAGACAATGAACTTGAAGGAATGGGTACTACTTTAGAAGTTTGTTTAATATATAATAATAAGGCATATATTGGCCATATAGGTGATAGTAGAATATACAGAATAAGAAAAGACTTTATTAGGAAATTAACACAAGACCATAGTTATGTTCAAAAATTAGTGAAAGATGGAACAATAACAAAAGAAGAAGCAGAAAAACATCCTAAAAAAAATATGCTTATGAAAGCACTTGGGTGTAATGCATTTGTTGAGCCAGACGTATCAGTTAAAGGATTTTTAAGAGAAGATATTTTACTTATGTCGTCAGATGGTTTAACAAATATGGTAAAACAAGAAGATATATTTAGAATTGCAAAAGGAAATATAGAAAAAGCACCTATCAAGCTTGTAAACTTAGCAAATGAAAATGGTGGGTTAGATAATATAACAGTTGTAATAATAAAAAACATATAACCTATAAGGAGAGATATAAAAATGGATTTAAAAGGTAGATTGTTGGGAAATAGATATGAAATTATCGAAAAAATTGGCAGTGGCGGAATGGCAACAGTATATAAAGCTAAATGCCATGTGCTAAATAGATATGTAGCGGTAAAAATTCTAAGAGATGAATTTA
The DNA here is from genome assembly GCA_902462295.1 of uncultured Clostridium sp. Taxonomy (GTDB): domain Bacteria; phylum Bacillota; class Clostridia; order TANB77; family CAG-508; genus CAG-269. Next base: position 21,574 of record CABQAZ010000023.1, read on the forward strand.
CTACTGATGAAGAATTTATAAAAAGATTTGAAGTAGAGGCACAATCAGCTGCAAGTATAACACATCCCAATATTGTTTCAGTATATGATGTAGGTGTTGATGGTAACTTATATTATATAGTAATGGAGTTAATTAAAGGAAAAACATTAAAAGAAATAATCATAGAAGAAAAGGGACCACTTCCTTGGAAATGGTCAGTAAATATTGCAGGTCAAATTGCATCAGCACTAGAAACAGCACATAAAAATCATATTATACATAGAG
>CABQAZ010000024.1 GCA_902462295.1 uncultured Clostridium sp.
TATCAAATCTTAATTTTGCTTCTCCTTTAAATTTGTATGCACCATGACTTGTTCCTATTGCTATTGCAAGAGAATCTACTCCTGTTCTTCTTACAAATTCTTCTGCTTGTGCGGGGTCTGTATACATTGCATCTGCTTCTGATACATTTACATCATCTTCTATTCCTGCTAGTTTTCCAAGTTCTGCTTCAACTACAACTCCGTGTGCATGTGCATAATCTACTACTTCTTTAGTTAATCTTATATTTTCTTCAAAATCATATTTTGAACCATCAAACATTACTGATGTAAATCCATTGTCTACACACATTTTACATGTTTCAAAGTCAGGTCCATGGTCTAAATGTATTGCCATTGGAATATTTGGGTGTTCTTCTACAGCTGCTTCTACCATTTTCATTAAATAGTTTATTCTTGCATATTTTATTGCACTTGATGAAGCTTGTAATATTACAGGTGAATTTTGTTCTGCTGCAGCATCTACTATTCCTTGTACTATTTCCATATTGTTTACATTAAATGCTCCTATTGCATATCCCTCTTTCATTGCCTTTTCAAACATCTCTTTTGTTGTTACTAATGACATATTAATCACTCTTCCTTTCTTTGACGTTATTGTATTTCTATTTTTATTTTTTGTCAATAGAATAAGAAAAAAAAGTGGTAAAGCCACTTTTATTCTCCATACTCATAACTTCCACACATTGATTCATCTGTTTCACATGTGTCACAATTCTCTGTTGGTATTACATTTATTGATTGTAATGTACATTTTCTGTTTTTTGTATCTTGATATACACAACTTTCTACTGTACAATTTATTTTTTGATTATCTTCCATAATTTTTTATCCTTTCACAATCATTTTTATGACTAAAGTCATTTATTATATTTTCTCCTTTTTTTTATTTTTTATTCTACTACATTCTCTTTTTGTATTTAAATATAAGTATATTTTTCGACTTTTTTCATACAATAACTTTATGGAGGTTTTTATGATTGCAAAAGTTATTTTATTTAGTTATAAACATGGTGTAATTAATAATTTTTTAAATAAATTCTATAATTCTAACATAAAAACCGAAGATTCTTTATTTTGGAAAAAAGATTTTCCTAATCCCGTAGATATTTCTGAAATTATTGCAACTTTTTCTGATAATAATTATTATTTTGATATTGATATGTGGGTTTCTTTTGATAAAGATATTTTTGTTAAAATTTCTCCCGAAAATACTGATTTAGTGATTAAGTATATTTTCGAAAGATATCCTTACTAAGTCTTGGTTATGCTATCTTATTTCTTAATTCACTAGCATATTTAAGTGTTATATCATTAATTTCTCCAGATGATATACGTGCAATTTCATATAAAACTTCTTGTTCATTTAATAATTTTATATTTGTTGATGTTCTTTCATTTTCTACCTTTTTACTTATAAAATAATTATTATCTCCTACTGCTGCAATCGGTGCTAAATGTGATATACATAATACTTGATGTTTTTTAGAAATACTTTTTAATTTACTTGCAACTGATTTTGATGCTTTTCCACTAATTCCCGTATCAATTTCATCAAATATCATTATTGGCATATTGTCTACCTCTGCTAATACTTTTTTTATTGCAAGCATTATTCTTGACATTTCTCCTCCTGATGCAATTTTTGTTAATTCATTTTCATTTTCTCCTATATTAGTTTTTATAAATATTCCTACTTGGTCTTTTCCATCTTCAAAATATTCGTTTATTTTATATTCTACTTTTACATTTATTTTTGCGTTTTTCATTTCTAAGTCGATTAACTCATGATTTATTTTCTCACTTAACTCATATGCATTTTTCTTTCTAATTGTACTTATATTTTCTGCAATTTTTGTCATTTCTTTTTCTATTTCTTCTAATTCTTTTTTTAGTTTATTATTATATTCATCTGCATTTTCTATCTTTTTTATTTCTTCTTCTATTTCTTGTGCATATTTTAGTATTTCTTTTATATCATTTCCATATTTTCTTTTTAGATTATATATTGTGTCTAATCTTGTTTCTACTTCTTCTCTTTCTTGTTCATCAAACTCAATATCATCAATATAATCGTTTACATCTCTAGATATTTCTTGTATTTCATAAAATATTTCTTTTAGGCTTGAGGCTGTTTTTTCATATTTGTTGTCTATATCTTCTATTTTTTCTAATGCTCTTATTGCTGTTTCTATTATATCTATTGTATTTTCTCCTATTGCTTCATCTGCTTCTGATAAGTTTTTTGCTATTTTTTCTGAATTCATGATTAATTTTCTTTTTTCTTCTAGTTTTTCTTCTTCTCCTGTTTTTAAATCTGCTTCTTGAATTTCATTTAATTGATATTTTAATAAATCTAGTTTTCTTTGTTTTTCTTTTTCATCTCCATAATTATTTCTTAATTCTCTTTTTATTTCATTGTATTTTAAATATTTTTCTTTATATTCTTTTTTTAATTTAAGTATTTCTTCTCCTGAAAAGCTATCTAAGTATTTTATGTGTGTTCTGTTGTCTAATAATTGTTGATTATCGTTTTGTCCATGTATTTCTATATAATTACTCATAAAATTTTTTAATTCTGTTACTGTTACTAATCTTCCATTTATTTTACACATATTTCTTCCATTACTATATATTTCTCTTGTTATTATTATGTTTCCATCAATAGCATTAATGTCTTTTGGTGCATATATGCATAATTCAACATATGAGTGATTTTCTCCTTTTCTTATCATTTCTTTTGAAAATCTTCCTCCACATATTATATTTATAGAATCTATTATTAAAGATTTTCCTGCTCCAGTTTCTCCTGTTAATACATTCATTCCTTTATTTAAATTCATTTCTAAATCATCTATTATTCCTATGTTTTTTATATGTAAATTTGTTATCATAATTGCATCTTCCTTTCTTACAAGAAATACTTTTTATATTTCCAAATATATGTTCGTTGTTATTATAGTAATTTTTTTTTTCTTTGTCAATAGTTTTCCGAACATTTTTTCAAAAATATTACTGGATATTTTATTAATTTTTATAAGAAACCTTGAAATATAAGCTTTGAATGAAGTGACGAATGTGCATGGAGAAATTTTAGAAATCCTTATGTAGTTTTATGGTAAGAGTTCACGATAGTGGAAAGGACCCATAAAACAAATTAGAATTTCTTAAATTTCGTAATAAATCGAGGAATGTAATGAAAAGCTTATATTCCAAGGTTTTCTCTATATTAAATTTAAATAAACAATTGACCTATAACCAAAATATATTACAAAAAAATACAATTTAATGTCTTTTATATAAAAACACTAAACTGTATTTAAAACTATAATCCCATTATTTCTTTTGCAACTTCATTAATTGTTTTTCCATCTGCTGATGTCCCCATTTGAGCCTTTGCTTGTTTCATTATTGCTCCCATATCTTTCATTGATGTTGCACCAATTTCATTAATTATTTTTATTAATTTCTCTTTTATTTCTTCTTTACTTAATTGTTTAGGTAAATATTCTTGAAGAATTTCAATTTCTTGATTTGTTTCTTCTATTAAATCTTGTCTTTCAGCTTTTTCAAAATCTTTCAATGCATCTTTTTTAGTTTTTACTTCTTTTGCAATTATTTCTAATATTTTATCATCTTCTACTTCTATTCCTTTATCTTTTTCTATTTGTAATATTTCTGCTCTAACCATCTGTACTGTATTTTTTCTAATTACATCTTTATTTTTCATTGATTCTTTTAAATCTTCCATTAATTTTTCTTTTAACATATTTTCCTCCTTGAAATCTATTATGTATTACATTATTAATTCTAAAATTATTCCTGATATAACACCTATTGCATATAATAAACCAACAATTTTAAAATTTTCTTTTATATTTTTATTAGTTTTAAATAATACCAATAAACCTACTCCTGCATTTACACAAACCCCTGATATTAAAACAGGCATAGCTATTATATTTTCTATAAATAATTCTGTTAAAATTACAGAAGAAGCACAATTAGGTATTAATCCTATTAATCCAGCAATAATTGGTCCTAAAATAATGTTTTTACTAATAACATGTGCTATTGTCTCTTCCCCTATTGCTGTAATTATACAATTAATTATAAATGTTATTATAAATATAAATATCATTATATTAAGCGTATGTTTTACTGCTGAAATAAAAATTCCATCTTCACAATGACAATGTTCATGTTTGCATAACTCATCAATTTTTTGCTCTTCATTATTATTTTTATTAATTATCCTATAAATTACATCAATCAAAAAACCTGCAATTATACCAATTACTAGTTTTATTCCTAGTATTAATAAAATAGTTGTTAATGAAACCGATTCTGTTAATAATATTGGTAACATTTCATCTGATGTTGTTAAATATACAGCTATTAATGTTCCAAGTGTTATTACTCTTGCTGAATATAAATTTGTTGAAGATACAGAAAAACCACATTGCGGAAATATTCCTACTATTGCTCCTAGTAAAGGTCCAAACTTACCAGATTTTTTTATTGTTTCTTTTACTTTGTCACTTGTTTTATTTTCTATATATTCCATTATTAGATATGTTATAAATAAAAATGGCAATAATTTGATTGTGTCTAATACTGTTTCTTCAAATATATTTAAAATTTCTTGCATTTTTTATTAATTTCCTCCCATTACTAAAGTGCACATTTGGAACCTGGTATTTCCTGTGCACTTTATTTTACTCATACCATTCAAAAGTCCAGTTAAGAATTTTTACTAAGTCTCCCTCTTTTATTCCTTGACGTTTTAGTTCATCTTCTATACCTAATGTTTTTAAATTCTTTTGGAAATAATACATTGATTCATTATCATCTATATTTATTCTTCCCATAAGTCTATTTATTGCTTTTCCCTCAATTACAAAGATATCTTCTTCTTTTCTTACAGAGAAGTCATCTTTATCATCTTCTAATGTATATACAACTCTTTCCTCTGATTCAACAAGTTCTTCTTTAGGTAAAGTTTTTAATATTTCTGATACTCTATTTAATAATTCTGATACTCCTTGTCCAGTTACTCCTGAAATTTTAAATAGTTCTAATTTTTCTTTTTTTGCAAGTTCTTCTAATTCTTTTAAACATGTATCATCTTGCATTACATCTATTTTATTTGCTACTATTATTTGTTTTCTAGTGCTTAATTTTTCGCTATAATTTTTTAATTCTTCATTTATTGTATAGAAATCTTGTACAGGGTCTCTTCCCTCTATTCCTGATACATCTATTACATGTAACAATAAACGTGTTCTTTCAATATGGCGTAAAAATTGTATTCCAAGTCCAACGCCCTCACTTGCACCCTCTATAATTCCTGGTATATCTGCTATTACAAAACTGTCTCCATTTTGAATTTTTACAACTCCTAAGTTTGGTTCTATTGTTGTAAAATGATAATTTGCAATTTTAGGTTTGGCATCTGTAACTACTGATAAAAAGGTAGATTTTCCTACATTTGGAAATCCTAATAGTCCTACATCTGCTAATAATTTTAGTTCCAATATTACTTCTTTTTCTTCTCCATCTTCTCCTGCTTGTGCAAATCTTGGTACTTGTCTTGTTGCTGTTGCAAAATGAGAATTTCCTTTTCCTCCTCTTCCACCTTTTAACACAAGTTCTTCTTGTCCCTCTTGTGATAAATCTGCTACTATTTTTCCTGTTTCCGCATCTTTTATGATTGTTCCTATTGGAACTTTTATATATAAATCTTCTCCTGATTTTCCGTATTTATTACTACCGCTTCCATTTTCTCCATTTTGTGCTTTGAATTTTTTTGTATATCTAAAATCAATTAATGTATTTGAATTTGGGTCAACTTTGAAATAAATGCTTCCACCTCTTCCGCCGTCTCCTCCATCAGGTCCTCCAGCAGCTACATATTTTTCTCTTCTGAATGTAACTGCTCCATCTCCTCCATTTCCTGATTTTATTGTTATTTTAGCATAGTCTGTAAACATGTTTCCTCCTTAATTTTTAAAATAATCTAACTTCATTGCCTTTTTTACTTTTTTCATAGTTTCTTTTGCTGTGTTTCTTGCTTTTTCAGTTCCTTTTATTAATATTTCATCTACTAATTCTGGTCTTTCTTCATAATATTTTCTTTTTTCTCTTATTGGTTCTAATGTTGCATTTATATTTTTAGCTAATTGTTTTTTACATGCAACACAGCCTCTTTTTCCAGCTCTACATTCTTCACATACAGTTTTGTTTTCTTCTTCTGTGCTGAATAATTTATGATAATATGAAACCATACATATATCAGGATTTCCTAAGTCGTCTTTTTTTATTCTGTTTGGGTCTGTTACAGCACTCATTACTTTTTTATTTACTTCTTCTTCAGAGTCTGATAAATATATTGCATTTCCTAATGATTTTCCCATTTTTTCATTTCCGTCTAAGCCTTTTATTCTTTTTTCTTTTGATAAAACTGCTTCTGGTTCAACTAATACTTCTCCATATATGCTATTAAATTTTCTAACAATTTCTCTACATTGCTCTATTAAAGGTAGTTGGTCTTCTCCAACTGGAATAATTGTTCCCTCTAATGCTGTTATATCTGCTGCTTGACTTACTGGATATCCTAAAAATCCATATGTTACACTTTCGCCAAATATATCTCTTTTTTGTGCAATTTCTGTTTTTACTGTTGGATTTCTTTCTAATCTTGCTATTGTTACTAAGTTTGAATAAAATACTGTTAATTCTGCAACTTCTGGTATCATAGATTGTATGTATATTGTAGTTTTTTCAGGGTCTATTCCACATGATAAATAATCCATTACAACTTCTCTTACATTTTTTCTTACTTTTTCTGGATTATTGAAGTTATCTGTTAATGCTTGTACATCTGCTACTAATATATATGGTTCATATTTTCCTGAATTTTGCATTTCTACTCTATTTTTTAATGAGCCAAAATAATGACCAATATGTAATCTTCCTGTTGGTCTGTCTCCTGTTACTATTCTCTTTTTTTCCATTTTACTATACCTCCGACTTTTTCTACGCAATATATTATACTACAATATATACAAAAAATAAAGTAATTTCCGTAAAAAAAAAACAAGAGAAGAAAACTTTTACATTTCCTCCTCTTGGTCCACCTTTGACACTGTTATAGGCGATTTTCGGACTTATTCTGTTGTTTCAGGAATTTCTGGATTTCTATCACTTTGTGGTAGTTTCTTCCGCTGTTTCAGGAACATCGATTGGCTCTAGCCAATAAAGTGTTCCACTTTTGTCAGTATTCAATCTCCAGCTGTACTCTTTTAACCAGCTATCAATAGTTTCATTAACTTTCTCACTGATTTCATTTGCCAGCTGAGGATATCTGTTGAATGTTTTCTTTTGCTCCTCAAAAATACTCTCCTTTTTTTCTTTATCCACTAAAACCTTATCGTTTTCATAAAAATGGATAATATCATCAGTTTGCTTTTCCACTGCATCTTCAAACAAAGCTTTGTATTTGTCAGACCATTCTTCTACTTCCTGACTTATGAATTCTTCTTTTCCCTTTCTTAATTCCTCTGGTCTCTTCATGTTGTTGTCCTCCTTTACGTACGCTCATTTAGCTGTACGTTTTTTCAGCTTCTAGTTTTTCTGTTGCCTTGTTATTATAACACATTATGTGAATTTATGCAAGTATTTTCAAAAATAATTTTATTATCCAAAAAAACCTTTCTTTTTAATAGGAGGTTGCTCATTCATTGTTTTAGCTAACTTCTCTAATAACTCTCTTTGTTCCTTATTAAGTCTTTTAGGAGTTTGAACAACAACAGTAAACACAAAATTTCCTCTTGAAGAAGAATTTAAAGATAAAAATCCTCTATCCCTAATTGTAAACTTTGTACCTGTTTGAGTTCCATCAGGAATAGTATAATTTTCTATACTACCATCAACCATAGGTATTTTCAAATTAGCGCCCAAAGTTGCTTGTGTAATTGTTATAGGAACTTCACACATTACAGTAGTTCCCTGTCTTGTATAAATATTACTTTTACGAATTTTAACAGTTATGTATAAATCTCCTTTGGCTCCACCCTTTTCACCAGGTTCACCCTCTCCTCTTAATACTACTGTTTGATTATTATCTATTCCTGCAGGAATTTTTACTTTTATTCTAGCTTGCTTTCTAACAGTTCCTTTTCCTTTACAATTATCACAAGGTTCTTTTATAATTTCACCTGTTCCATGACATGCTGTACATGTTCTAGTTGTTTGCATTTGTCCAAGAATTGTATTCTGAACTTGACGTACAGTTCCAGTTCCATTACATGTTGGACATTTTGTTACTGATGTTCCAGGTCTTGCTCCAGAACCATGACAAACATTACAAGTATCAGGTCTTGTAATTGATATCTCTTTTTCAACTCCCAAAAATGCTTCTTCAAATGTGATTTCCATATTTAAATTAAGGTCTGCACCCTTTCTTGGACCTCTTTGTGCTTGATTTCTACTACCAGTTCTTGCACCTCCTCCAAAAAATGATGAAAAAATATCACCTAAATCTCCAAAATCAGAAAATCCATCAAATCCTGACGATGTATATGAATAATAATTTCCTCCACCAAATGGTCCTCCTGCACCTCCAAAACCTTGTGGGTCAACTGTACCAAACTGGTCATACATCTTTCTTTTTTGTGAATCTGATAGTACTTCATATGCTTCATTAACTTCTTTAAACTTTGCTTCTGCCTCTTTTTTATTGTCCGGGTTTGCATCTGGATGATATTTTTTAGCAAGTTTTCTATATGCTTTTTTTAGTTCATCATCAGTTGCTGTTTTACTAACACCTAAAACCTCATAATAGTCCTTTTTGTTTGCCATTTTATATCCTCCTTTCTTGTATTCTTCTTATATTACTAAAGTTTGAGGTTGGATTTTCTGTTATTTTCCAACCTCTTTCTTAATCTAACTATTAATTATTGTCATCATCTTCTACTTTATAATCTGCGTCATATACAGTTCCGTCATTTCCACCATTATCTGTATTTGCTTCATTAGTGTCAGCTCCTGTTGTATTAGGGTCTACTCCTCCATTTGGATTTGCATTTTTGTATAATTGTTCAGACATTTCATAAAATACTTTTGTTAATTTTTCTGTAGCTTCTTTTATGCTTTCTGTATTATTTGAATCAAGAGCTTTTCTTGTGTTTTCAATTTCAGCTTCTACTTTAGCCTTTTCTTCTCCACTTATTTTGTCTCCTAATTCTCCTAATGTTTTTTCACTGTTGTAAATTAAGCTTTCAGCATTATTTTTAACTTCGATTTCTTCTTTCTTCTTTTTATCTTCTTCAGCATGTGCTTCTGCGTCTTTAACAGCTTTTTCGATATCTTCATCTGTTAAGTTTGTAGATGCTGTAATTGATACATTTTGTTCATTTCCTGTTGCCATATCTTTTGCAGATACATGTACTATACCATTTGCGTCTATATCAAATGTTACTTCTATTTGAGGTACTCCTCTTGGTGCTGCTGGAATTCCTGTTAATTGGAATCTTCCTAATGTTTTGTTATATGCAGCCATTTCTCTTTCACCTTGTAATACATGAACTTCTACTGATGTTTGACCATCTGCAGCTGTTGAGAATACTTGTGATTTCTTTGTTGGTATTGTTGTATTTCTATCAATTAATTTTGTGAATACTCCACCATATGTTTCAATTCCTAATGATAATGGTGTTACATCTAATAATACTAAGTCTTTAACATCTCCTGATAATACACCACCTTGGATTGCTGCACCAATAGCAACACACTCATCTGGGTTTATTCCTTTATCTGGTTCTTTTCCTGTTATTCTCTTAACAACTTCTTGAACAGCTGGAACTCTTGTAGAACCACCAACTAATAATACTTTGTGAACATCATTTGCTGTTAATCCTGCATCTTTTAATGCTTGATTTACAGGTCCTGCTGTTGCTTCTACTAAATCATGTATTAATTCTTCAAATTTTGACCTTGTTAATGTTACGTCTAAGTGTTTTGGTCCTGTTGCATCTGCTGTGATAAATGGTAAATTAATTTGTGTTTGTTGTACACCTGATAATTCAATTTTAGCCTTTTCTGCTGCTTCTTTTAATCTTTGCATTGCCATTTTATCTGTTGATAAATCAATTCCGTTTGATTTTTTGAATTCATCAACTAAATATTTGATTATTGCTTCATCAAAGTCATCTCCACCTAAGTGTGTATTACCATTTGTTGCTAATACTTCAAATACACCGTCACCAATGTCTAGTATAGATACATCAAATGTTCCTCCACCTAAGTCATATATCATGATTTTTTGGTCTTGTTCTTTATCCATTCCATATGCTAATGATGCTGCTGTTGGTTCATTTATGATTCTTAATACTTCAAGTCCTGCTATTTTTCCTGCATCTTTTGTTGCTTGTCTTTGACTATCACTGAAATATGCTGGTACTGTAATAACTGCTTGAGTTACTTTTTGTCCTAAATAGTTTTCTGCATCTGCTTTTAATTTTTGTAATATCATTGCTGATATTTCTTGTGGTGAGAATTTATCTCCATCTATATCAACTTTTTCGTTTGTTCCCATTTTTCTTTTTATTGATATAACAGTATTTTCTGGATTTGTTACTGCTTGACGTTTTGCAATTTGTCCTACTAGCCTTTCTCCATTTTTAGAGAATGCTACTACAGATGGTGTTGTTCTGTTTCCCTCTGCGTTTGGTATTACTACTGGTTCTCCTCCTTCCATTACTGCTACACATGAATTTGTTGTTCCTAAGTCAATTCCTATTATTTTTCCCATTTTTATTTACTTCCTTTCTTTTACTTTAAGTCAGTTTACTTCTATTCTCTTTCCGTCACTTCCACTAATGAATTAGTGATTATTTTTTTGCTGTGCTGACTTTATTTATAATATTTAAAATTAATAACTATTTTATTTGTTAATTAGCTACTACTACCATAGAATGACGTATAACTCTATTGCCTATTTTATAGCCTTTTCTATATTCTTGCACAATTTCTTGCGCATTTTTGTCTGGGTCTTGAATACTACTTACAGCTTCATGTAAGCTTGGGTCAAATGTTTCTCCAACTGCTGGTATTTCTTCAACTCCCTTTGTTTTTAAAATGTCTTTAAATTGCTTTAATACAAGCTCTACACCTTTTTTATATTCTGCGTCTTGTGTTTCAACTTTTAATGCATTTTCTAGATTATCTACTATTGGTAAAAATACTTCAACAATATCTCCAAGTATTGAATTGTACAAAGTTTCACGTTCTTTACTACTTCTTTTTTTGTAGTTTTCAAATTCTGCCATAACTCTTTTATATCTGTCATTTAATTCATCAAGTTCTTGTTGTTTTGGGTCTATTATGCAATCTTTTTTTTCTTCTTGTGTTTGTTCTTGCTCTTTTACTGTATCTTCTTCTTTTTTTTCAATTTCTTCATCTTTCATATTTTTCTTTTTTCCCTTCTTTCTTATCTTTCAATATTTTTTATTCATTTGAGTCATTTTCATTATTTGTATCATTTAATTTTTTACTAATATATTTCATTACAGAAATTACTTTTGCATAGTCCATTCTCTTAGGTCCTATTATTCCAATTGTTCCCAAATCTTTATTTCCTATTCTGTGTTTAAATGTTACTACACTAAAGTCTTTTAATTCTTCTTTTTCGTTTTCTTCTCCTATATATACATTTATGTCTTTTGCAAATCCTGTATTTAACATATCTGCCATTAAATCTTTTTCATCTAATATATTTACAAAGTTTTTGGCTACTTCTAAACTATTGAATTCTGGTAATTCAAATAATTTGTTTGCTCCCTCTAAGTGTACACTTTCTTCTTCTACTACTTTTTTCATCTGCTCAATAATTGGTTTTATTAAGTTTACACTATAACTCATTTCTTCTACTAAGTATTTTTCTAATGGTTTATCTATTTTTGTTATAGGTTCTCCTTTTAATTTGTTGTTAAACATGTAACTTAATGTTTGTACTTGATTTTCTGTAATGTCTTCATCAAATTTTATTATTGTTTCTTTTACTAATCCTGAATCTGTTAATATTACAGCCATCATCATTCTAGGACTTAATAATACAAATTTTATATTTTCTATTTTTTGTACATCTGAACTTGGTCCTATTGAAACTGTTGTATAATGCGTTATTTCTGATATTGTACTTGAAGCAATCTTTGTTATTTCTTCCATTTCATTTACTTTTGTTTCTAATTTATCACTTATATATTTTATTTCATCTAATGTGATTTTATCTTCATTCAAAAGTTCGTCTACATAGTATCTATATCCTTTTGCTGATGGTACTCTTCCTGCTGATGTATGTGGTTTTTCTAAATATCCTATTTTTTCAAGTTCTGCCATCTCATTTCTTATTGTTGCACTACTACATTCTAGTCCCTCAAGATTCATTATCGCATTTGAACTTACTGGTTCTGCTGTTTGAATATATTCTTCGACTATTGCTTGTAATACTCTTTTTTTTCTTTCATCTAACATTTGTTATTCCTCCTCTTTATTTTGAGAAATGTTAGTTTTTGTTTTAGCACTCTTTTTGTTAGTTTGCTAATTTACGTATATTAATATACATCATTTTTTAGCACTTGTCAAGTATTTTTGCTAATTTTTTTATTTTAAATCTTATTACTAAATTTCAAGTAATAACATAAAGAGACGTTATTTTAGCGTCCCTTTATAATTTTATTTATATTTAAAATATTACAAATGTAAAACTCTAGATTTAATTTCTTTAGTTTTACCAACATTCCAGAAATTTTCTCCAAGATATCCACAAGTACGACGAACAACATTCATTTTAGAGTGGTCTTTATTTCCACATTGTGGGCATTCCCACTCATTTTGTTCATTTATAATCATTTCTCCATCATATCCACAAACTTGACAGAAGTCTGATTTAGTATTAAATTCTGCATATTGAATATTATCATATATAAATTTAACAACTTCTTCAAGTGCTTGTAGATTGTTTCTCATATTTGGAACTTCAACATATGATATTGCTCCACCTTGTGACATTGCTTGAAATTCACTTTCAAATTTAAGTTTACTAAATGCGTCAATTTTTTCTCTAACATCTATATGATATGAGTTTGTATAATATCCTTTATCTGTAACATCAGGAATATCTCCATATTTTTCTTTATCTATACGAGCAAATCTATAACATAAACTTTCTGCAGGAGTTCCATATAAGGCAAATCCAATATTTGTTTCTTTTTTCCATTTTTGTACTGTTTCATTTAGATGTTTCATAACTTTTATTGCAAAATCATGACCCTCTTTTGTTGTATGAGAAACTCCTTTCATTATTTTTGTAAGTTCATATATTCCTATATATCCTAATGATATACTTGAATATCCACCATATAAATATTTATCAATCTTTTCTCCTTTTTTCAATCGTGCTATTGCACCATTTTGCCAGTGAACTGGAGATATATCTGATTTTGTTCCTAATAATGCATAATGTCTACACATTATTGCTTCTTTACATAGTTCTAGTCTTGAATCAAATTCTTTCCAGAATTTTTCTTCATCTCCACCAACTGCTAGTCCTATTTGTGGTAAGTTGATACTTACAACACCTTGATTAAATCTTCCCTCAAATTTATAGTTCCCGTTTTCATCTTTCCAAGGTGCTAAGAAACTTCTACATCCCATTGGACTAAATACATTTCCCTCATAATTTTCTTTCATTTTTTTAGCTGATATATAGTCAGGATACATTCTCTTTGCTGAACATTTTACAGCTAATTTTGTTAAATAATCATATTTTCCACCTTTTAAGCAGTTGTGTTCATCTAATACATAAATTAGTTTTGGGAATGCTGGTGTTACATATACTCCTACTTCATTTTTTATTCCTTGTATTCTTTGTTTTAAAATTTCTTCTATTATCATTGCATTTTCTTCAATGTATTCATCATCTGGCTCTAAGTGTAAGAATAATGTTACAAATGGTGATTGTCCATTAGTTGTCATTAATGTATTTATTTGATATTGAATTGTTTGTACACCTGCTGATAGTTCTTCTTTTACTCTATCTTTTACTAAATCTTCTATTGTTTGTTTAGGTAGTTTTCCACCATATTTTTCTGTTATTCTTTTTTGGAATTTATCATGGCTTCTTCTTAGATATTTTCCTAAATGTTTCATGTCTACAGATTGTCCACCATATTGATTACTTGCAACTGATGCTATTATTTGTGTTGTTACTGTACATGCTACTTGGAAACTTTTTGGACTTTCTATCATTTTTCCGTTCATTGCTGTTCCATTGTCTAACATATCTCCAATGTTTATTAAACAACAATTAAATATTGGTTGTACAAAATAGTCCATGTCATGGAAATGTAAAATTCCTTCTTCATGTGCTTTTGTTATTTTTTCTGGTAGTAAAATTCTTCTTGTTAAGTCTCTTGAAACTTCTCCTGCTATATAATCTCTTTGTGTTGATGCAAGTACTGTATTTTTATTTGAATTTTCTTCTGCTAATTCTTTGTTTTCATTTCTTATTAGTCCTAATATTGATTCATCTGTTGTATTTGATTTTCTAACTAATGCTCTTGTATATCTATAAACTATATATTTTTTTGCTAACTCATATTTATCAAATTCCATTAATTTTTCTTCAATTACATCTTGAATGTCTTCAACTAGCATTCTTTTTTTGCCTAAATCTTCTATATATGCTATGATTTCATTGATTTCACTTTTTGTTGCTTTTTCTTTTCCTCTTACTTCTTTATTAGCTTTTTCGATTGCAAGTTGAATTTTGTCTCTGTCAAATTCAATCGTTCTTCCGTCTCTTTTTATAACTTTCATCTTACCCCATTCCTTTCTACAGCACAAACTCTTGAGTAGAGCTACTTTCGTGTTTTTTTCTAATCTCTTCTGTTTGTTTTGTATGTATTTATTATACATTTATTTTTTTAAAAAACTGTTGCAAATGCAACAAAAATGAAATATAATTATTTTGATTTTTCATAATCTTTAGTATAATAATTATGTCGAATTTTGTACCTTTTGTGGCACAAGTTTTTGATAATTTGGAGGTTATTTTTATGGATACTAATTTTGATAAAAAAAATTTTATAGAAAATTTTGTAACTCATTGTAATAAAGTTCAAATAAAAAAATTTATAAAAGGTGAAACTGTAACAACATATATAGAAAAACGTAACCAAATTTGTATTGTTTTATCAGGTGAAGTAGATTTAATAAGATATGATGTTAATGGAAATAAAACAATAATAAGTCATTTTGTTACTGATGATGTATTTGGTGAGGTTTTTTATCCTGCTAATACTAATAATGAACTTTTTGCTGTTGCACGTAAAAATTCTGAAATATTATTTTATACATATGATTCCTTACTTACAAAATGTAGACGTAATTGTGATTTTCATAAAATTCTTACTACTAGTTTAAGTGAACTTTTTTTAAATAATATTATTGAATTGAATTTACGTATTGAGTTACTTACAAAAAGAAGTACTAGAAGTAAAATTCTTTCTTATTTTGACATCCTTTCAAAAGGTTCTTTAAGAAAAACATTTACCCTGCCTTATTCTTATACAGATTTAGCTGACTTTTTAAGTGTTGATAGAAGTGCTATGATGAGAGAATTTAAGCTATTAATAGATGAGGGTTTTATAAAGAAAAATGGAAGTAAAATTACTTTGTTGTATTAATTCTTTGGTTATAATTAAAAAAAAATTGCATACTAATTAAAAAAAGACATTTTGGAGGCTCTAGTATGCAAAAATTAAAATTTATTTGTTCAATCTCAATAATTACTATAATATGCTTAACTACATCTTGTTTTAGTTTTTCTGAATATTACACATGGTCTGTTTTAGATAAATCAATACCTGTATCTACAGATTTAACAGAAAACAATGAAACTTCAGATAATAATTTTTTAAATTTAGAAGCTGAATCTGCTATTTTAATTGAGCAAAACAGTGGAAAGATTTTATATGAACACAATATTCATGAAAGACTGCATCCTGCAAGTGTAACAAAAGTTATGAGTCTTTTGCTTATTATGGAAGCATTAGACAGTGGAAAAATTACTCTTGATACTCAAATTCCATGTAGTAGTAACGCTTCAAGTATGGGTGGTTCACAAATCTGGCTTGACACAACTGAAACATTAAGTGTAAATGATATGTTAAAAGCTATTTGTGTTGTATCTGCGAATGATTGTGTTATGGCTCTTAGTGAATATCTTGGTGGAACTGAAGAGGGTTTTGTACAAATGATGAATACCAGAGCAAAAGAACTTGGAATGAATGACACAACATTTAAAAATTGTCACGGTCTTGATGAAGATGAACATTTAACTTCTGCATATGATATAGCATTAATGTCAAGAGAACTTTTAATGAATCATCCAACTATCACTAATTATTCAACAATATGGACAGATACATTAAGAGATGGTAAATCTGCACTTTCAAATACCAATAAATTAGTACGTAATTATGCAGGTTGCACAGGTTTAAAAACAGGTTCTACTTCTCTTGCATTATTTAATCTTTCAGCATCTGCTACAAGAGATGGATTATCCTTAATCGCTGTTGTTATGAAAGCACCCACATCAGCACTTCGTTTTAGTAATGCTACAAGTCTTTTAGATTATGGTTTTAGTAATTATTCATATAAGTCTTTTGGAAATCAAGGAGAAACTGTAAAACAAATTGCTGTAACTAAAGGTTTATCTGAAACTGTAAATGCCGTTTATGAAACGTCTCCATCATTTTTAATAAAAAAAGGTGAAGAATCAGGAATTACCTATGAAATCAATTTAAATGAATCTGTTCAAGCACCTATTTCTCAAGGTCAAACTCTTGGGACAATAAAATATTCTTTAAATGGTACAGAACTTGCAAGTGTTAACTTAGTTGCTGAAACCTCTGTTGATAAAATTCAATTATTCAATATGATTAAACATATATTTAACAACTGGTTTACTTTACTGCGTATCTAAAAATTATAAAACCCATTATCTTGTAATGATTTTTTATAATTTTTTCGTTAAAAGCTCTTGTTTTTTTTTGAATTATATGGTAAACTAGTTACTAGTCATGTTTATAAATTAAAATAGGAGGTGTATTTAATCATGGCAAAATGTGAAATTTGTGAAAAAACAGCAATTCATGGAAATAAATTAAGTATAACTCGTTCTCATATAAGTAAAAGATCTCCACGTACATGGAAACCAAACTTAAGAACAGTAAAAGCTGATGTTGATGGAGAAATCAAAAAAATTCATGTATGTGCTAAATGTTTAAAAAACGGAAAAGTTAAAAGAGCATAATAAAAAAACGCTAATTAAAAAGCGTTTTTTTTATTGTTTAGAACTCAATTTTATAATCTCATCCATATTATCATCTTCTGCCATTTTATTCTTACGTATTGCCCCACATTTTTTACATTTAAACACAATAACATATCCCTTTTTAGAATTTATTTCTAATCCTATTGGTTCTAACATACCATGGCATTCTTCTGCTCTATCTCCTGGATTTATATCCAAATGTTTAGAATGTAAACAATATGGGCAATGATTTCTACATGTATAACCCAATTTAGGAACTTTTTTACCACAATTTTCACATATAAATTCTTCATCGATTTTTGTGAATTTACTTGTTTCTAACATAATCTTTCCTTTCTTTCCCAAAATGTAACCTAAAATACCCGGTCCCAGAGGGGAAATTAGCCTTTAAAGTCGCCTCCACCAAGGAATTCTTTAAGCAAAGAATTTGATGGAACTAAATCTTTTGAAATTGGTTCAAAATAACGTAATATTTCTATCAATCTCTGTGCTTCAGCATATTCTGGTTCTGAACTTGTTATTTGCTCTAATAAAGGCATTGCTTCATTTTTTAATACTCCTAATTCATAAATTAATGATGTGTTAAAAATACTGTCTGCTTCTTCTTGAAATGGGAATATATTTTTTTCTTCACCTATATTTACATTATTCCATGTTGAAATTGTATTTTTAGCTGTATATCCTCTAAATTGATTATCTCTAACAATTCTTCTTATTAATCTTGTGTCTGTTGTTGAAATTCTATTAAATGCATCCATATTAAGTACAGTTAATGCACTTATATAAACTTTATATTTTTGGTCATGTGGTATTTTTTCTGTTAATTTATCATTTAAACAATGAATTCCCTCAATTACAAGTACGTCATCTTTTTCCATTTTTATCTTATTTCCATTATATATTTTTCTTCCCTCATGGAAATCAAACTCTGGCATTTCTACTTCTTCACCATTTAATAATGCTAATAAATGTCTATTAAATAATTCTGTATCTATAGCGTTAATACTTTCAAAATCATATTCTCCTTTTTCATTTAATGGTGTTTGTTCTCTTTCTACAAAATAATTATCAACTGATATTGTTACAGGTCTTAATCCATTTATTTTTAATTGAATTCCTAATCTTTGTGCAAATGTTGTTTTTCCTGATGATGATGGTCCTGCTATTAAAATCATTTTCACACCTTTTTTAGCAGAAATTTTGTCTGCAATTTGTGAAATCTTTTTTTCATGTAAAGCTTCTGATAATAATATTAGATATTTTATTTTATCTTCTTTTACAGTTTTATTTAATCTGTATACTGTTCCAACATTTAATACTTTATAGATTGTTTCATATTCTTTTAATGCCCATAATAATTTTTTTGTTTCTTTGAACTCTGGCAATACATTTACATTATCTGAGCTTGGATATCTTAGTAAGAACCCATCACTATATTTTTGTATATCAAATAATTTTGTAATACCTGTATGTGTTCCTATTACTTCATAAAAATAATTAAAGTAATCATCACAATAATACATATTTATATCTTTTTTTTCTTCTACATCAAATTGTAATCTTCCTTTTGGTGTATTTGTTTCTTTGTAAAATTTTTCTGCTTCTTCTCTTGTCATTGTTCTTTTTTCTATTTTTAAGTCTCTATCAATTATTTCTTGCATTTTTACTTTTATATTTTCTAACATTTCTTCTGTTACTTCCATGTTTTCTATATTGCAATACATTGCATTTGATAATTGATAATTTACTACTACATGTGCTTTCGGATATAAATGCCAAAAGGCTTTTCCCATTATAAATGTTAGCGTTCTTCTATATATTTTCATTCCCTCTTTAGAATTAATTTCTATTAATTCTATTTTTCCGTCTTCTTTTACTTCGTCATCTAAATTTTTGTATTCATTATTATATTTTGCTCCTATTACTGGATATTCACTTTTTTCTATTTGTTCTTTTAATATTTTTGATATTTTTGTATTTGTTTCCATATGTTTTTTCCTTATTAATATATTTAGGTTTTTACTAAAGGATTTGCCTATAAACCTTTATAATTATAACTTTTAACAATCAGAGATATTTTACTATATATTTTTTTTAAAATCAAGTGCATATTTCTCTCTTTTTATGTATATACTTATTATATATTTAAATTACATAAGCAAAATAATCACTATTGCCAAATGTAATGGAATGGAGGTTTTTATGAATTTTAATAGAGTTCAAGATGTTTTAAATAATAAAGAAAAAGTAGATATTTTTTATGATGAACGTCCTGTTTGGATTCAAGGTGTTAATAATCATATTGCTAAGGTCGGTTTTATTGATAATTTTGAAGAACGTGATGTTTTTATAGAAGATTTGTATGAAAGAAATTTATATAATTAGTTTAATTGTTTTTTCATAATAAAAAGAGGAATACACAAAACTTAATATATGTTTTCCTCTTAATTTATTATTAATATACTTAAATCTTGCTATTTTAGTCTTTTGCTGAATATGGTAATATAGCAATATGTCTTGCTCTTTTTACAGCAAGTGTTATATCTCTTTGATGTTTTGCACAAGCCCCTGTTGTTCTTCTTGGTAATATTTTACCTTTATCATTGATAAACTTTCTTAATTGTTCAGGATTTTTATAATCTAATACAAAATTTTTGTCATTGCATAATGCACAAACTTTTTTTCTTTGTTTTCTGAACTTTGGATTAAAGTCATCATCATAATTGTTGTTTCTATTATTTCTCTTTTTATTTTTGTCTGCCATTTATATTCCCCTCCTTGTTCTTAAAATGGTTTATTATTATATTTTAAAATGGTAAGTCATCACTTGAAGATACTTCAAAATCTGAACCTCCTACTGTTGTTGCTCCTGGAATTGAACTTCCAAATGTATTTTCAAATGCAGAACTTGAACCTTCTCCATCTCTTTTACTATCTGCAAAATATGCTTCTTCAGCAACAACTTCTGTAACATAGTGTTTTTGACCTTGCTCGTCATCCCATGTTCTTGTTTGAATTCTTCCAATGATTCCAACTTGTTGACCTTTCTTAAAGTATTTACTGCAAAATTCTCCTAATTTACTCCATGCTACTATATTTATAAAGTCTGCTTGTCTTTCTTCTCCTTGTCTTGCAAATCTTCTGTTTACAGCTAATGAGAATGATGCTACTACTGTATTATTGGTTTGTGTATATCTTACCTCTGGGTCTCTTGTTAATCTACCCATTAAAATTACTTTGTTCATATTTTATCACTTTACCTTTCTACTTTATTCAGGCCCCTCTGTTTCCTATTTGTTTTTTCTTATTTTTTTATTGTGATGAATTTTAATACTTCATCAGTTATTCTGTAAATTCTTTCTAGTTCTGTTATAGCTTGTGGATTTGATTCAAAGTTGAATTGTACATAATATGCTTCTTTGTTCTTTTTTATTTCATATGCTAATTTTCTTTTTCCCATATCTACAACTTCTTCTACTTTTCCATTTTCATTTATTAATCCTGTAAACTTATCTTGTAAAGCTTTTAAACCAGCTTCATCAACGTTTGGATTAATAATGATAACACTTTCGTATTTGTTCATTATTTTCACCTCCTCTTGGATATATAACTCATTTTTTATGAGTAAGGTTGATTGTCGAGTTTTGTTTTTTATTATAACTCTGACAAAAAATAAAAAACAAACGATTTCCCGTTTGTTTTATTTGGAGCAGGTAGTGGGAATCGAACCCACGTCATCAGCTTGGAAGGCTGAGGTTC
>CABQAZ010000025.1 GCA_902462295.1 uncultured Clostridium sp.
TTCCAAAAAGATATGAAAAAACATATTTTAACTGGATGGAAAACATTCAAGATTGGTGCATATCTCGCCAATTATGGTGGGGACATAGAATACCAGCATATTATTGTGATGAATGTGGACATATAAATGTAAGCAAAACAGCACCAGAAAAATGTGAAAAATGTGGTTCAACAAAATTACATCAAGATGAAGATTCACTAGATACTTGGTTCAGTTCAGCATTATGGCCATTCTCAACATTAGGTTGGCCACATGAAACAGAAGATTTAAAAACATTTTATCCAACAAATGTATTAATAACAGGATATGACATAATATTCTTCTGGGTGGCAAGAATGATTTTTTCAGGATTGGAATTAATGAATGAAAAACCATTTAGTGATATCTTAATACATGGAATAGTAAGAGATAGTCAAGGAAGAAAAATGTCAAAATCATTAGGAAATGGAATTGACCCATTAGAAATAATTGATAAATACAGTACTGATGCATTAAGATTTTCATTATTATATGGAACATCTGCTGGAAATGATATTAAATATATGCCCGAAAAACTTGACCAAGCATCAAATTTTGCTAATAAATTATGGAATGCCTCAAAATTTGTAATTAATTCATTAGAAGATGATATTAAAGAAGAAAAAGAATTAAGAGTTGAAGATAGATGGGTACTAAATAAATTAAATAATTTGATAAAAACAGTATCACAAAATATCAATGATTATGATTTAGGTGTAGCACTTGAAAATATCTATAATTTTATTTGGAATGAATTCTGTGATTGGTATATAGAAATGGCAAAATCAAGACTATATAGCGAAAATAAGCAAGAAAAAGCACAAGTATGTTATGTATTAAACTATGTACTTAGAAACAGTTTAAAATTGTTACATCCATTTATGCCATTTATCACGTCAGAAATTTACTCAAAACTTGTAAATCCTGATGACAAGGACTTAATGGTTTCTGATTGGCCAAAAGCAAATGATTCAATAGAATATGATACAAGCAAAGATTTTATAGAAAACTTAAAAGATGTTATAACACAAATTAGAAACGTTAGAGCAAATATGAATGTACATCCAAGTAAAAAAGCAAAATTAATTTTTGTTACAACTGAATATAAAAAAGATATCGAACAATCTAAAGCATTTATTGAAAAATTAGGATTTGCAAATGAAATTACAATTCAAAATAATAAAGCTAATATTCCTCAAAATGCTATTTCAATTATTTCAAATGGAATGGAAGTTTATATTCCATTTGAGGAATTAGTAGATGTAGAAGATGAGAAAAAACGTCTTGAAGAAGAAAAGAAAAAAGTCTTAGCAGAAATTGAAAGAGCAAGTAAGATGTTAGCTAATCCAGGATTTGTTAATAAGGCTCCTGAAGCCAAAATAAACGAAGAAAAAGCTAAACTAAATAAATATCAAGAGATGCTAAAAAGCATTGAAGAAAGATTAAAATAGAGGAGGGTATATACCCACCTCTATTTGTTCTAAAGCTTATAATATAATATGTTTATTTTAATCCAAGTTCATTTATTTTTTCAAATGTCCAATTTTCCCCATCATATCCATCAAAAATCAAATAAATTTTAGAATTTTTATTAATAGAAATACGAATAACTCTAGAACTTACAGCAAAAAGCGTATGATTTGGAAAAGTTTTTCTAATTTCATCAAAAATAAAATCATATTTATTGACTTGAGGAATTTCAAGATAGACACAATCACCAGGTAAATTATCATATGTTCCTGAAGCCGAAAAAATGTTTCCATCAAGCTCATGATCATATCTATAAATACACTTATCGTAATTGCATATGTTGTAAGAAAAACTCTTATTGTTTTTAACAGCGTCAAGTAACATTTCTAAAAAACTAGAAAAAG
Organism: uncultured Clostridium sp.; assembly: GCA_902462295.1. Taxonomy (GTDB): domain Bacteria; phylum Bacillota; class Clostridia; order TANB77; family CAG-508; genus CAG-269. The sequence continues at coordinate 1,893 of CABQAZ010000025.1, forward strand.
CTATTGGCTTTGTTAGTTCTTTTGCAGTGTTCAACTTCCATCTTTGTTCATTACCAGAACACATAAAATCCAAACAAATTTTAACATTGTTAATAGTAACATAAAACAATATATTGGCATAAAGATCATATTGAAGTGAGATTCTATGTTGATTTGGAAAAGCTTTTTTGATTTCATCTAAAATGAAAGCAAACCTATTAGTTTGATTAGTAATTTCAAGATTACCAACTCTTTGATATTTTTTTAAGAACCCTCTTTCATCCAGATACACTTTTAAAATTGTAAAAGTTTTTTCTGGCCGATCACTATAGTTAGTTATGGTATAATATGATGGCTTGTTAGTTTTCACATCTTCATGTAACAGTTCTAAAAACTTTGACATACTACTTATTATTTCCATAAGCTGTTCTCCTTTTCTTAATTAAAAAATGGTATTATTTACTTGTAACAAACCATATTATAGCGTATTTTGCAAATTATGTCAAATTATTTTACGTGCAAAATAGTTCTATCAAGTACTTTTTCTGCATATTATAATTTAGTATAGAAAATTTATATACGAAAGGATGAAAAATATGATAGATGAAAGAAAAAGCATGAACATAAATGTTAATCCCAACATAGTTCAAAACTTAGTATTAGAAAATAGAGGAAAATTAAATGTATCTGGTGTAAATGACGTATTAAGTTTTGATGACCAAGTAGTAATGGTAGATACAGAATTAGGACTACTAACTGTAAAGGGAGAAAATATCAGAATAAACAAACTAAGTCTTGATACAGCAGAAGTAATAATTGAAGGAGAAATATCAAGTCTGGCATATAGTCAAAGCAAACAAGAAAAAAATGCAGGAACAATATTAAGTAAAATATTCAAATAGAAAGGCAAAAGTATGGCTCAAGATCAAGCATATTTATTTTTAGTTTTTTCATTAACAGGTGTAGCAATAGGAATTTTATTCGATTTTTTTAGAATCTTAAGAAGAAGTATAAAAACCTCAAATATAATAACATATATAGAAGACGTTTTATTTTGGATTTTAACAGGAATTTTAGTTTTATATAACATATGGTACTTTAATAATGGAGAAATTCGTATATATATGTTTTTAGGAATAGTAATTGGTGTTTTAGTATATATGTCAACACTAAGTAATATATTTGTAAAAATCTTTAGCAAAATTTTAAGTTTTATAATAAAAATAATGGAAATACCATTTAAAATAATAATAGATATTTTTAGAAAAATAAATACAATAACCGTGTCATTTTTTATGAAATTTGTAAAAAAAATTAAAATAAAAAAGGGGAATTTTGTAAATAATGGAGAATAATATATATGTAAGATATTTTGTATAGAAAAATGGAGAGTACATATGAAAAAAGGCAAATTATTAAGAAATGCGTTTTTGATAGCATTAGTAATATGGATTATTATGTTGATAAAACAACAAATAAATATATCACAATATAAAACTGAGATTAAACAATTATCATCAAAAATAGAAATTGCAGAAAACGAATTAGATGAAAATAAGCAAGATTTAGAACAAGAAAAGAAAAACACAGATTCATTAGAATATATAGAAAAGTTAGCACGTGAAAAACTAGGAATGTATTTACAAAACGAAAGAGTTTATATCGATAATAATAGGTAAATCCTTAAAGCAACATTCAAGTTTTAAGGATTTATTTTTATTAAATTCATAAAAAAAATCCATTAAAAATATAAATAATAATAAAATAGGAGGTAGTTATGTCTGAATTAGAGAACATGACATTATTAGAATTGAGAAATTTTGCAAAAGAACAAAATATAAAAAATATATCAAAATTAAAAAAAGACGAATTAATAGCATTATTAAAGCAAGTAGCAGAAACATCAAAACCACAAGAAGAAAAAGAAGAAATAAGATATGATAAAAATGATGAAGAACAATTAGAAGAAGCTGGAGAATCAGTAATAGACTACAAAGTAACAAATGAAGATGATGAAATAGTTGAAGGAATATTAGAAGTTTTACCAGATGGATATGGATTTTTAAGAGGAGATAATTATTTATCAAGTCCAAAAGATGTATATATATCACCAATACAAATCAGAAGATTCAAACTAGACACAGGAGATATAGTAAAAGGAATATCTAGAACAAAAGATGGAGAAAAATTTCCATCATTAATATTTGTTGGAGAAGTAAATGGAGAACATCCTGAAAAAGCAGCAAAAAGAAAAAGATTTGATGAATTAACACCTATATATCCAAATGAAAGATTAAAACTAGAAACAACACCTACAGAATATGCAATGAGGATAATTGATTTAATCTCACCAATAGGAAAAGGACAAAGAGGAATGATTGTAGCACCACCTAAAGTTGGAAAAACAACACTATTAAAGAAAATAGCAAATAGTATAACTGCAAACAATCCAGAAGTAGAATTGATTGTACTATTAATAGATGAAAGACCAGAAGAAGTTACAGACATGAAACGTTCTATAAAAGGACAAGTAATATATTCAACATTTGATGAAATGCCTGAACATCATGTAAAAGTTGCAGAAATGGTGCTTGAAAGAGCAAAAAGAATAATAGAACATAATAAGGATGTTGTAATATTATTAGATAGTATTACAAGATTAGCTCGTGCGTACAATTTAGTAATGCCATTATCAGGAAAAACACTATCAGGAGGACTTGACCCAGCAGCATTACATAAGCCAAAAAAATTTTTTGGAGCTGCCAGAAATATAGAAAATGGTGGAAGTTTAACAATACTTGCAACAGCATTAATCGAAACAGGAAGTAGAATGGATGATGTAATATTTGAAGAATTTAAAGGAACAGGAAATATGGAAGTACATCTAGATAGAAAATTATCTGAAAGACGTATTTTCCCAGCAATAGACATCAATAAATCAGGAACAAGAAGAGAAGATTTGTTATTAACCAAACCTGAAAAAGAAACAGTATTTGCACTAAGAAAAGCTTTAAACAACTTACCAGTTGCAGATGTAACAGAACAAATTATTTCACAAATGACACAAACCAAAAATAATGCTGAATTTATAATAAGAATGGATTCTTATTTAAGAAATTACAAAAATTAGTTATAAAAAAATTTGTGAAACATAAAGATAAAAAGTTGTCTTTATGTTTCATTTATGTTATTATTCAAATATAAATAAAAATTAAAAGAAAGGATGTATATAAAATGGAAGAAGAAAGCTTTGAAAAATTATATAATGAAACATTAAATACAAAAAGAATTGATAAAAGAGTAACAGGAACTGTAATTCAAATTTCAAGCAAGGGAGAAATATTTGTAGATATAAAATATAAAGCAGATGGAATTATACCAAAGTCAGAATATTCAGATGATGAAACAAAAAATCCAAAAGACGAATTTAAACCAGGGGATAAGATAACAGCAGATGTATTAAAATGGAATGATGGATTAGGAAATGTTCTTTTATCTTATAAAAAATATAAAAGAGAAGAAAACGCAAAAAGAGAAAAAGAACTAAAAATCAAACATGCAGAAGATATAAAAAGACAGAAAATAGAAAGAGCAAAAAATCTTGAAGAATTTTGGAATAATATAAAAGTAGGAAAAGCATATACAGGAACAATTACCAAAATTGTAGATTATGGAATATTTGTTGATTTAGGACTAGTAACAGGATTAGCACACAAATCAGAATTAGTATGGAATAGAAATAAAAAACTTGAAGACAAATTTAATATAGGTGATGAAATAGAAGTAAAAATAAAAGATTTTAACAAAGAAGAAAAAAGAATAAGCTTAGAATATCCATTAAAAGGAGAAAATCCTTGGTTTGCATTAGCAAATAAATATAATGTAAATGATATAGTTACTTGTAAAGTAGTAAAATTTGCACCATTTGGAGCTTTTGTAGAATTAGAAAAAGGACTAGAGGGATTAGTTCATAATTCAGAAATAACAGGATTAAGAAGAGTAGTAAAACCAGAAGATGAACTAAAATTAGGGCAATTAGTTAATGCAAAAATTATAAATATAGACAGAGAAAAATTAAAAATAGGATTAACTATTAAAGAACTTGAAGGAACTTCTTCAGAATATGGATATGAAGAATATATAAGAAAACAATAAAATTAACTTAAATAAAATAGTTCACATAGAATTCATATTAGTTTAATATAATATTTTTGTCGAAGAGGTGAAAATATGTTTAATGTTTTAGTTGTAGAAGATGATAAAAATCTAAAAAAGCTTATGATCACTTATTTAAAGAAAAATAATTATACAACATTTGAGGCAAGTAATGGAGTACAAGCATTAGATATAATTGACAAACAATATATTGATTTAGTAATTAGTGATATTATGATGCCAGAAATGGATGGATATGAATTACTAAATGAATTAAGGACATCAAACTATGAAATACCAATAATGTTAATTACCGCAAAAAGTGATATAAGAGACAAAAAACAGGGATTTATTTTAGGAGCAGATGACTATATGGTAAAACCGATTGATATGGAAGAAATGGTTTTACGAGTTTCTGTTTTATTAAAACGTGTTAAAAGTGCCAATAAAAGAAAAATCATTTTAGGAGATTTAATAATTGATTATGACCAATTAAGTGTTACAAAGCACGGTAAAGTATTTAATCTTGCACAAAAAGAATTTTACTTATTATATAAGCTTATAAGTTCTCCAAACACTATATTTAGTAGACAAGAATTAATAGAAGAAATTTGGGGACTTGAAAGCGAATCTGAATACAGAACAGTTGATGTTCACATAAAAAGACTACGAGAAAAATTAAGTGATATAAAAGAATTTGAAATTGTTACTGTACGAGGAGCAGGATACAAAATTATTATAAATAAGTGAGGAAAATAAATGAAAGATAAAATTTTTGGAACAAAACGAACAATACAAAGAAAATTAGTTGTTCAATTAGCTGTTGCAATTATATTAGTAATTATTCTTTCAGCAATAGGATTATATATATTTACACATCAAGCTATATCACGATATTTAGTATTTAATCTAGATGATGAATCAGAAAAGATTGAATTGTGGAAAATTTTTGAATTAGGTATAGGTATAATAGTTGTAAATACTGTACTTATTAGTTTTGCCATTATAAGAATATCAACAAAAACTTTAGCAGAACCATTATCCAAAAGTATTGAAGCAACCAAAAAGGTTGCAGAGGGGGACTTTTCGGTTAGGCTAGAGACCAAAAGAGATGATGAAACAAAAGAACTAGTAGATAATTTCAATAGAATGGTAAAACAATTAGGAAAAACAGAAATATTACAAAAAGATTTTATAGACAATGTATCACATGAAATAAAAACACCTATTAATTCTATACAAGGATTTACAAAGCTTTTAGATGATAATGATTTATCAGAACAAGAAAGGAAAGAATACATAAACATTATTTTAGAAGAAACAAATCGACTACTAAAATTATCGAGCAATATATTAAAATTAGCAAAATTGCAACATCAAGATAAAGTAATTAATAATGAAGAAATTAATTTATCAGAGCAAATAAAAAAAGCAGTTCTCTTGTTAGAACCAAAATGGAAAGATAAAAATATTAATTTTTCAATAGATGCAAGAGAAGTTTATTTTTATGGTGATGAAGATTTACTATTTCAAGTATGGACAAACTTATTAGATAATGCTATTAAATTCTCAAACTCTAATGGAAAAATATCTGTAAAAATTAGTACTGTAGAAGATAAAATTGAAGTAAGTATAAAAGATAATGGAATAGGTATGGATAGCGATGAGCTTGAAATGATATATACAAGATTTTATCAAATAGATAAATCTCATTCAGGAGAAGGAAGCGGACTTGGTCTTGCGATTGTAAAAAGGATTGTTGAAATTTCAAATGGAGAAATAAATGTTGAAAGTGAAAAAGGAAAAGGAACAACATTTACTATAGTTCTTCCAAAAAAAGAAAAAACGAATAAAATAATTATATAAAAGAAAGGCGGAATTTTTATGGAATATTTAGATAATATTTTAAAAAAGACAGGAAAAACATCTTTAGTTACATCAATAATTTTTGCAATATTGGGGATAGTATTAATAGCATATCCAGAGGGAACAGTTAAATTTATTTCTTATATAATAGGAGTAATGTTTATTGCAGTTGGATTATATAAAGGTATAAATTATATAAAAAATAAAGAAATTTATAATATGTTTAATTATGATATGGCATTAGGAATTATAGCTATTATTATGGGTGCTGTTACTATAGCATATAGTAATCAAATTGGAGCTATTTTTAGAATTATGATAGGAATTTGGATAGTATATAGTGCAATTATTAGAATGAGCTTATCTGCTAAACTAAAAGTAATTCAATCTAATATTTGGCTTTATAGCTTAATTATTGCTTTTGTTATGATAATATGTGGTATATTTATTATATTTAATTCTGGAGCTATTATCGTAACAATAGGAACTGTTATATTAATTTATTCTATATTAGATATTATAGAGAGTATTATTTTCTTGAAGAATGTTAATAGTTTTACTAAATAAATTAGAGAGATTAGTTAATGAGAATTGGCTAATCTTTTTTATATTAATAGAAACCATTAAGATATAATCTTTTCATTACATTCCTTGGTTTATTATGAAACTTAAGAAATTCTAATTTATTTTATGGGTCCTTTCCACTATAAAGATTATATTTTAATGTTTTCTTTATTTAATTTAATCTTGAAAATAATTGTTTTTATACTAATATTATGATATAAATAAGTAAAATAAAGATTAGTGAAAAGAAAGAGAGGATAGTAAAATGATAAAAAATATAATATTTGACTTTGGAAATGTTTTATTTGAATGGAATCAAGATGAAATTGTAAAAAATTTTACAAAAAATGAGCAAGAACAAGAAATATTAAAAAAAGTAATTTTTAAATCTGAGGAATGGTTTAAACTAGATGATGGTTCAATGGAATACCAAGAAATAATCCCATTATTTAAAGAAAAATTACCTATTAATTTAAAAAGTAAAGTAGAAGAAATAATGGGTACATGGTATACAAAAATGCCAATAAATCAAGAAATTTGCAATTTAATTAAGGAGTTAAAGGAAAACAATTATAAAGTATATGCATTATCAAATACTCATGTTCCTGTATATGAATATGTAAAAAAATTAGAAATAGGAAAATATTTTGATGGATTTTTAATATCAGCAGTAGAAAAGATGATGAAACCAAATGAAGAAATATATTATAGATTATTTGAAAAGTTTAATTTAATTCCTCAAGAATGTTTTTTTATAGATGATAGTGAAGAAAATATATTAGTTAGTAGAAAGTGTGGTATGAAAGGACACATTTTTAATATAAATGATTTTGAAAAATTAAAAGAAGAATTAAGAAACAATGATATTCTAAAGAATTAAATAAATTTAATAATCCAAAAAGAAATTATTTAAAAAGTTTGCTGGAAAGTGATAGTCGAGAAATCAAATGATAAAAATTTTCCAAAAATGGAATTTGTTAACATAGAGTTCACAAAGAGGGAGTATAATATATAATTGTAAAGAGGCAAAAAACGTTTTGCTTCTTGTTTAATGTAATAAGGAAGGTGATTATTAGATGAAAAAAATTTCAAATTTTATTGTAGAAAAGAGAAATTTTATTATTCCAATATTTATTATACTCGCAATTATATGTGTAATCACATCACAAAAAGTAAAAATAAACAAAGACATAACAGAGTATTTACCTAGTGATTCTGAAACTAGAATTGGATTAGATAAAATGGACGAAGAATTTTCAGATGTTAATACAACAAGTTCATTTAGTATAATGTTTAAAGGATTAACTGACGATGAAAAGCAAACAATTTTAAAAGAACTAGAAGAGACAGAAAATGTTGACTCAGTTGACCATGATGATAGTGAGGATTACAACAAAGGAGATTATACATTATATACTGTTAATGTAAATGATAAAAGTGATTCAGAAACTGCTAAAAATGTATATGAAAGTATAGAAGAAAAGTATAAAGATTATGATATTGAAACAGATGGTGATATTGCAGACGAAAATGAAGTAGTACTACCAACATGGATATTAGTAGTTGCAGTATCTGGAGTAATAATTATATTACTATTTATGTGTGAATCTTATGTTGAACCTTTTTTGTTCTTATTTTCAATATTAATAGCAATTTTACTAAATAATGGAACAAATATAATATTTGATAGTGTATCTAATATTACAAGTTCTATATCAGCAATATTACAATTAGCACTATCAATGGACTATTCAATAATGTTAATGAATAGATTCAGACAAGAAAAAGAAAACGAAACAGATATTAGTATAGCAATGAAAAGAGCCCTAGGCAATAGTATTCAATCAATATCAAGCAGTTCAATAACAACTATAGTTGGATTAATTTGTTTAGTATTTATGAGCTTTACTATTGGTAAAGACTTAGGTTTAGTACTTGCAAAAGGTGTATTATTTAGTTTATTAAGTATATTCTGTGTATTACCTGGATTAATCTTAAAATTTGACAAAATTATATCAAAAACTAAGAAAAGAAGTCCAAGTATAAAACTAGACTGGTTAGGGAAATTCAGCAATAAAGCAAGATATCCTTTAACAATAGGGTTTGTTGTAGTATTTATAGCAAGCTTTTTCTTAAAGGGAAATCTAGATATTGCATATACAAGTTCAGATAATGATGAAGTTGGAAAAGTATTTGGTAAAAATAATCAAATAGCAATAATCTATAATACAGCTGATGAAGAAAAAGTAGCAAAACACTTAAATGAAATTAAAGAAAATGATAAAGTAGACCAAGTATTAGGATATTCAAATACAATCAATGAAAAACTAAAATATGATGAAATGATACCAAAATTAAATGATTTAGGTTCAGATACAGACGTACAAAATTATCTTTTAAAAGTAATATATTACAAATATTATAATCCAAATGAGGGAAATCAAATGACATTTGATGAATTTGTAAATTTTGTTCAAAACGATGTTTTAAAACAAGATGACATGAAAGATAAAATTGATGAACCAACCAAAAATAATATAGACAGATTAAAGAATTTTACAACAGAAGAAAATATAAATAAACAAAGAACAGCTTCTGATTTAGCTAATATATTAGACATTGATGAGTCAGATGTAAAAGATATATTTACTTATTATAATTCTAAAAATAATAATTTAAAATTATCAATAAATGAATTTATAAACTTTATGAATACACAAGTTCTTACAGATGAAAAATATGCTTCTGAAGTAGATAGTCAAACAAAAGCAGATTTAGATAAATTATCAAAATATATATCAAAAGACACTATAAACAAAAAAATGACATCAACTGAAATGGCAAAATTATTTGATATGAGTGAAAAACAAACATCTGATTTATATAAATATTATGTTTTATGTGGCAATATAGATACTAAAATAAGCATAAATGAATTTACTAATTTTGTGTTAAATGATGTTCTAAATAGTGAATATGCAAGTGACTTTGATAATGAAACAATAACAAATATTAAATTATTAAATGCTTATAGTAATATAAATACAATTAATAAAGAAATGACATCAAGAGAACTTTCAGATTTATTTGGATTAGATGAATCATCAGTAATAAAATTATTGTACTTAAAATATTCTGCACAAGATGGTGGAACAAAAATGAGTATATCAGATTTTATAAATCAAGTTAATACAATAAATAGTACAACAGATTATTTGAAATCTTATGACTTATCAGCATTACAAAGTGTAGCATTCTTTGCAAAAAATGAGAACAATATTAATAGTACAAAACTACCAAAAGCAAATTTAGCACAGATATTTGACACAATACGACCTAATTTAGTAGAAACAATTTATTATATAGGAGGCTTACCTGACTCATATATGATGACACCACAAGAATTTGTTAATATGATAATGCAAATTGCAAATACATCAACAGAAGGTGGTCAAGATTCAGGAGTATTTAGTTTAGAGGAAACAACAGTCAATAATTTAAAACTATTAAAATTAATAATTGATGATACATGCACAGAAAACAAAACTTTATATACAGCTACACAAATTTCAAATATTTTAGGATTACCTGCACAACAAGTTAATCAATTATATAATTTAATAGATATGTTAAGTGGAAATACATCAAATTGGAAATCAACACCATATGAATTTGTAAATATTATTTTAAACAATATTAATAATGCAGAAGTAGCAAATAGTATAAATGAGCAAACAAGGGCAAAATTAGTATTATTAAATCAAGTTATGACAAGCACTATAAATAACACAACATATACATATTCAGAACTTTCTACATTAATCAATAGTGATGAATCAAAACTAAAAAGTGTGTATATGCTTTATACAACTAAAAATAATACATTAAGTTTAACACCATTAGAATTTGTAAACTTTATACTAAATCATAAAAATGATTCAACATTAAAAACTCAATTATCAGGTGATACAATTTCAGATTTAAATTTAGTTAAAACTGTAATGAGAGATGTATTAAACAATAAGAAATATACATATCAAGAACTTGGAAGTTTATTAGGAACAGATAGTGAAAAATTAAAATTATTATATGGATTATATATTTCTAAAAATGTAAATACAAATCAAACAATGTCAATAAACAATTTTGTAGAATTTATATTAAGTGATGTTATGCAAAATCCAGATTATTCTGATAAATTTGATGCAAATACAAGAGATAAATTACAAACAATTAATGGAGTTATGAAAGCATCTTTAGAAAATAAGAAATATTCTGCAACAGAAATATATGGAGTATTATGCAAGTTATCTGATACAGAATTAGATGAAAAACTAATTGAATTAGTATATATGTATTTTGGAAGCAGTTATGATTTTGATAATAATTGGACATTAACAGTAGAACAATTTGTTGAGTTCTTAAATAATGACATTTTAAAAGATGATAGATTTACAGATTTTATTGATGATAAAATGAGAACAGAAATAACAGATAGTAAAGAAACTATTACAGATGCCAAGAAGTTATTAGTAAGTGATAAATATTCTAGAGTTGTTATAAATACAAATTTTGAACCTGAAGCAAATGATACTTTTGAATATATTCAAAAATTAAAAGATATATTTAATGCAGAGGGTATAGAATTTAATATAATAGGTGATTCGCCAATGGCTTATGAGATGAGCAAAACATTTGGTACAGAATTTGATAAAATTTCTGTAGTTACAATAATTGCAATATATATAGTTGTAATGTTTACATTTAAAGACTTTTTAGCACCAATTATATTAGTTGAAGTTATACAATGTGCTGTATATATGACAATGGGTATATTATCACTTTCAGGAGGTTCAGTATACTTTATAGCATTACTAATAGTTCAAAGCATATTAATGGGTTCTACAATAGATTATGGAATTTTATATACATCATATTATTTAGAGTTTAGACAAACAAAAAACAGAAAAGAATCTTTAATTGAAGCATATAATCATTCTATTCATACAATACTTACATCTGGTTCTATTTTAGTAATAGTTACATTTGTGGTTGGTATGTTTGCAACAGCTATTACAGCTAAAATTTGTATTACTTTGTGTAAGGGAACATTATGTTCTATTATATTGATAATGTTATTCTTACCTGCAATACTTGCTACATTTGATAAGTTTATTGTTAAAAAGAAAAAGATTTTCAATAAATAGAATATATTAAGAGAGCAGAAGTGCTCTCTTTTTGCATATATTGCACGAAAACAACCTGTATTGAATATAATGAAAATAAGGGGGAGTTCATCATGGATGAAGAAGAAATATTAATTGAAAACACTGAATTAGTCGAATATACAGATGAAAGTATAGATGATGTATTGGAGATGGAAGGGGTTGAAGAATAGTGGCAACGAAAATTTGTTTTACAGGAGAGTTTAAAGTAACATGTGAATATGGTAGAAGCGGAACAGCATGGAAATCTGGACGTCATCAGGGAATTGATTTGGTAGGAATTACAAATAAAAAAGTATATTCAATATGTAATGGAGTTGTTGAACGTGCTGGATATGATAAAGGTGGATTTGGAAATTATGTAAGAATAAAAGAAGATAATACAGAAAACAGAATATATTTAGCACATTTAGATAGAGTTTATGTTAGAATAGGGCAAAGGGTATCATATACAACTGTTGTAGGATTAATGGGAAGTACTGGCAATGCTACTGGACCTCATACACACGTTGAAATTAGAAGATTTAGCAATGGAGTAGCAATAAGTAAGCTAAATCCAGCAAGTTATATGGGAATACCAAATAAAGTTGGAAAATATAATAGTAATAATTATCAAATAAATGCAGTGCATGTTCCAACACAAACAAAAGTTTTGAAGACTTTAGCAAGAAATACGAATTTAAGAAATGAACCTAATACAAAGTCAAATGCAACATTATATTTAGCTAATACAACTTTGTATGTACTAGAATCTGCTGTTTCTCAATCTGATGGGTATACTTGGGATAAAGTGCATATCAGAACAAATGGCCAAGAGGGATATATGATAAATAAGAATTATAAATAAAGTTTTATTTTATATTACAAAACTTTGAATTTGAATAAGAATTTATTATCTAAATATAATCCAAATTGGATTAATGAAATTGATAATTAAAATATATTAATTAATACAGACTATTAGTTTTAAATTAGTAGTCTGTATTAATTAAGTATAAAACAGTATAGGGGAGAAAGAATATTAATAAGAATGGCTTCGTCTTTTAATATACAACATTGCACAAAATCAAAGTTATTCAGTAATTTTCATAATTCTGCATAGTAACATTTTAGGAACATAGGAAATGGAGTAACTATGCCAATATTTAGAATTGAAAAAACAAAAAATTACACGGTAATGTCAAATTACCACTTGAAAGATAAAAGATTATCATTTAAAGCCAAAGGCTTATTGTCATATATGTTGAGTTTGCCTGATACTTGGGATTTTTCACTTAATGGATTATGTTCAGCAAGTAAAGACAATATAACATCTATCAGGAGTACATTAAAAGAGTTACAAGAGTTTAAATATCTAACAATTAAAAAGTTAATGCCAAACGAAACAAATAGTGGAAGAATAGAGTATGAATACATAATTTATGAGTATCCAGTGGATAAAAAAGACAAAAAACAAGATATAGGTTTTCTATACCTTGAAAATCTATTGCTAGAAAATAACACCCTATTAAATACTAATATAGTAAATACTAAAAAAAATACTAAAAAAAGAAAAACTAAAAGTAAGTCTAGTTTCCCTCAAAGAGAGTATAAACCTGAGGAATTAGAGGGGTTATACGATAACTAGTTTTAGTTTTGTTATATTGTTTTTTTCTCCTGGACTTTTTAAGACTAGGACTGGAGAAAAAACAAAAAAATGAAATAGGTTTTGAAGTGGAATAAAGTGTGTTTTTGTATCAAATTTACGGAAGTTTATAAAAAATAATTGACAATATAGTTTATATGGTGTTATTATATTGTCAATTTAATAAAAAATCGGGTTCCCCTACAAGGCTATATATTTATTATATAGTCTTTTTGCTTTTTATAAATAAAACAACAAAGAAAAGATACAAAGGGGGATGAAATCTCCCCTTAGAAAAGCCAAAGGCAATAAACAACTCGTAGTGGTTTTGTGATTAGCCGAAGATCCAAACTTGTTTGGACCTGAGCTGAGCAAAATTGTAATTAGTCGAGGCAAAGCCGAGCTGAGCAAAACGGAGAGTTACAGGGAGCAGGGCGACCGTAACCAAAGGCTACATCGCCAAGCTTTTTTCTTTGTTGTTGAGTAAAAATTCAAGTTGTTACTATATACTTGACATAGTAACAGTTTAGACCATAGGAGGTAGCTTATGATAAAATATAATAATAATGATAATGTTGTGTAAGTATTGATATTATAGGGTTTTATGTAAGTTTTAGGTATATTTTAGTGATGTTTTGTAGTAAATTAATCAAATAAATTTTATAAAAAATTAATATTAGGCTTTAAAATCGTTTTAGAGCCATTTTTTATATTTATGTGTTAAATTATTCAAGAAAAGTTTTAAAAAATGTTATTGACCATTTTGAAAGTTATTGTTATTATTTTAAAAAAATATTTGATAGTCAAAAAATGGAGTGTGAAAAAATATGGATAAAAACAAAAGAGAAAAAGAGTTTTGTATTTATATAAGAAATGGTAGAGGTAGCCCTTATAATATTTCACCATATCATAATTTTGAAGATGCACTTGTAGCACTTAATAATATGGTTAGTTTAGAAATTGAAAGAGGTAGATTTTTCTATGTTGATAATGATTTTTACGACAATAAATATCCACCAAATATGTATGGTAAATATTTTTGCATAATGGAACGCAATGTGACACAATGGGAAAAATATGAGAGTGTATCTGCTAAGAGTAAAAATTTAAAAAATAATCAATGTAAAATAATAATGTTTAGACAAAAAATTAAATAATATAAAATGTTCCAAGATGTAGCAATAGCAAAGGGAAGAGTGAAAAGTACAATAGCTACTAATTATTTTATGGAAATATAACATTGCACAAAATCAAAGTTTTGTGCAA
>CABQAZ010000026.1 GCA_902462295.1 uncultured Clostridium sp.
AATTATCGTTGTTTTGTAATTTGATAAAAATTTTTTCATAATACTACCTCATTTCTAAAATAAAGGCAACTGAAAATATATTTATATCTTCAGGATTTGTGACTATTATATATAATATTATGCTTTTTGGCAATAGTTTATGAAATTTTTCTTTATAGGATAATAATTTATTTAAACTTAATACTAATAAATGCTTTAAATATAAACTTTGAATGAAATTACGAATGTGCATGGAGAAATTTTAGAAATTCTTTGCAATTTTGTGGTAAGAGTTCACGATAGTGGAAAGGACCCACAAAATAAATTAGAATTTCTTAAATTTCATAATAAACTGAGTAATGAAATGAAAAGTTTATATTTAAAGCATTTATTAGAAAAAAGCAAAATTATTATCCTAAACTATTTTTTCTCCTGCATCTAATTTTCTTATCATTTTATAAATTTCTCCATCTTTTTTTGAGAAAACCTTATCTTGAATTCCATCTTCTGTACACAACTTTACTTTTATATATCCTTTAAATATTTGTGGATGTCTTAAAATCCTAGCACTTTTATTTTCTACTTTTATTTTAGAAAATGCAATATATGAAAACTTCTCATCTTCATATGCCAACTCTCCTTTTTTTGCCTGTCTATGTATATTACTCCTTGCAATTCTTGTATAAAAAGCACACCAATCATCTTTTTCTATCATACATTTACCTTGATGACTACAAGGTGCAATAACATATCCACCATCTTTTAATAACTTTTCTCTAATTTTCAATATATTTTTAAATCCATCTGGAGTACCTGGCTCTATAATTATAAGTATTTTACTTGTCGCATTCCATAATTTTTGTATTGTTTCTTCCCTTTCACTCTCTGGTAACTCATTTATCATATATGATGTTACAACTATATCTGCTCTTTCTTTAATTTCATCTAATAATATATCATATTTTCTCCATTCAACACCACTTAATTCTGTATTGTCCATAATTTGTTTTCCAATACTTATCATACTATTTTCACGTTCAAAACATTTTACTTCATTTAATGATACCAATTCATTTATAGCCCAAGTTGCAGAACCTGTACCTGCACCTATATCTAATAAACTTTCTAATTTTTCATTATAATTTTCTAATGTATGTTGAAATGCAGAATACACTGCGCCAAATGTTGCTGGCATTCTTGATATTGCATATGATATTGCTTCATCTTTTTCTGTTAAAAGTCTTTTTCCTTTACCATCATTATTTCTATATCTTTCACTTATTCTTTGTGCATTTTCAACTATTTTATTTGTTTTATTCTTATTTAACAACTTGTCTATTGATTTTTTTAATTCGTCTGGAATATCCATATATACTCTCCTCTCATATTTCTACTATTCCACCATAATCTATTACATCTAAATCTTTAAACTCAATAATTTCTAATTCTTTTTTATTTATAAATTTTCTTATTCTTTTATCATTATCAATTTTGTCTAAATCTCCAAAAATTATTATATAATTTCCTATTCTAGAAATACAACCACCTATAAAACCTCTTTTATCACTATATCCATTTTGATTTAATAATTTAATATCTAATATATTATTTATAAATAATACATCTATTCCATGAGCTAATAATATTTTGTATAATCCTTTATCTGTTACTATCGCTGAATTATCATCTATTACTGCTATAGAACAGTTTGTATATCCTTGATTTGTATTTATTAATTCATATTCTTTTTTTATTAATTCCTGTTTTACTACATTATCTGTATATTTAAAATTATGTATTGCTTTTTTCCCTATTGTACAAATATTATATTTTATATCAAATGGATATTCTAATCCAATTTCATCTTCTCCTTTTATAAAATTAGGCATTAATTGTATTTTTTCATATTGTGTTGGCTCTATAATAATTTTCTCTTCAATTTTACATGTGAATATATCTACATGTGCAGAAATTTCTGAATACACTTTATTATTTTGTTTTAGTTCAATTATCTCATATCCTAATTCGTTTAATTTATTTTTCTCAATTTCACGCATCCTGCTATCAATAATTAATTTTTTCATTTATTCACCTACTATTAAATATATAGAAAAAGCTATCCCTTAACTAAGGGAATAGCCATGTATTACCAAAATACCTCTCATTTTTCAAGGAAGATCATTTTTCCTATCTCCCACATCGGATAGACAAGACTCATTAGCATTGGAAATCCTCCAAATATCTTGAGTAATTCTATCCAAATTTTTCCTCCATGGGAGTTTACTATGTTCATGATAGCTTTTATAAATAAAAGCCATCCTCCTACATAGAGCCCTAAAAAAAGAGCCACTCCCATAATAACTGCTCCCAGTATCCGCTGTCTTTTTTTCATAATAATCTTCCTTTCTATTTTGGATTTTATATTTGGTTACATATTTATTTTATCAAATTTCCTCCATAAAGTCAACATATTACATAGTCTCTACTTAATGTTAGTACTGGAAATAATGTTTTTTTTAATTATCCTGTAACATCTTAATTGCACATCTCATTCCATCTATTGAAGCAGTCATAATACCTCCTGCATATCCAGCCCCCTCTCCGCAAGGGTACAATCCCTGTACATTTGTAGAATTTAAACTATCTTTATCTCTTGTAATCTGAACTGGTGAAGAACTTCTTGTTTCTACTCCTGTTAATATTGCATCTTTATCTGCAAATCCATGTAATTTTTTATCTAATTCTACTATAGCTTCTTTCATTGTTTCAGATACAAATTTAGGTAAAATTTTATTCAAATTAGTCATAGTCACACCTGGCATATATGTTGGTTTTACTTTTCCTAATTTAAGTGTTTCTCTATCCTGTAAAAAATCTTCAACTCTTTGAATCGGTGCATTATAATTTCCTCCCCCTAATTCAAATGCTCTTTTCTCTAATCTTTCTTGAAAATACATTCCATCAAGTGGTGAATTTTTATAATAATCCTCAACTGTTACATTTACAAGTAATGCACTATTAGCGTTTTCTCCATCTCTTAAAAAATTACTCATTCCATTTGTTACTATTGAATATTTTTCTGAATTTGATGCCATTACCTGTCCACCTGGACACATACAAAATGTATAACATGTTCTTCCATTTTTTGCATGATACACTAATTTATAATCTGCTGATGGTAACTTTAAATGTGTATTTTCTCCATATTGTGAAAAATTTATTTCTTTTTGTAAATGTTCTATTCTTGTTCCTATTGCAAAATTCTTAGGATGTATTTCTACCCCAATATTGTACAGTTTTTCAAATGTATCTCTTGCACTATGCCCTATAGCGAGAATTACTGTATCTGTTTCTATTCTTTTGGAACATATTACAGCTTTTATTTTTCCATCTTCTATTTCAAAATCATTTACCTTTTCATTAAATAAAACCTGTCCACCTTTTGAAATTATATATTCTCTAATATTTTTCACAATATTTCTTAAATTATCTGTCCCAATATGAGGCTTAGCTGTATATAGAATTTCTTTAGGAGCTCCAAAGTGTACAAATTCTTCTAATACTTTTCTTGAATATATATTCGAAGAATTTCCGGTATTCAATTTACCATCTGAAAATGTTCCTGCTCCTCCTTCTCCAAATTGAATATTTGAATTTTCATCAAATTTTCTTTTTTTAATAAATTCTTCTACATCTCTAATTCTTTCTTCTACTCTTTTTCCACGTTCTAATATAATTGGTTTTATTCCATTATCAACTAATATCAATCCAGCAAATAAGCCAGCTGGACCAGCACCAACAATTACTGGATTATATTTACTTTTTCTTGATACTTTAATCTCTGGAAATTTTAATTCATCTATTTCTTCATACTTTTTCTCATTCTTTTTATTTTTTAATTCTATATCTATTATATAATTATAGAAAATGTCTTCTTTTTTTCTTGCATCTATTGATTTTTTATAAATACACCATCTTTTTACATCTTCTTGTTTTATATTATTTTTTGCTATTGCTTTTTTTAATATTTCTTCATCATTTAAATCTTCTTTTATTTTTATATTTCTTAATCTTATCATAAATAATCTCTTTTCTTTTTATCTATTATTCCTTTAATTTATATTTAATAACTTCAATATTACTATTTTTACTCCTATTAGTCATACAATTATATACTTGATTACGCAAATCTATTTTTTGTTCCTGCAAACTTAAAGAAGTATTAGGAAAAAAAGGTCCATCAATATATGTTACCATTTTAACCTTGTTTTTATTTTTTCCATAACTCTGATATGTATTTGTCATACAGAATGTTGGTTTATTATATTGAATAGGATATTTAAATGACACAGCTTTGAATGGTCTTATTTTAGTATAATATGGCCATATATGTGCTTCTGGATATATAGTAATAGGATGACCTTTGTCTATATGTGTTTCAATGGCGTTTATAAAATTCTTCATTCCATTTTTATTATTTGGAATTGGTATAGCTCCTAATAACTGAATGCTATTTCCTAAAATCTTCATAGAAACATTTTCTGGATTTACTATAAAATGATTTCTTTGAGGATATATTGGAAGACTTGGAATAAACACATCAGCAAAAACTTGTGTATGATTTACATATACAAAATAAGAATCTTTTTTATATGGCTTTAATTTTTCTTTTCCTATATATTTTATTTTTAATTTAAATTTACCATATATAAACTTAATTGGCATACTTAAAATATTTTGTAATAAAAAAGAACAAAAATCCCACAAAGGATTTTTATGGATATATTTATAGTTCTCATCTATAATCCTTGGTGTGATTTCTGCTCCCGAAAATTCGTCATTTAATTCATCTTTATAATAATAAATTTTTTTAGATTTCTTCATTTACTTCCTCTTTTATTGTTGTATATTCTAGTGGAATTCCATAAAATTCTTCATATATATTTTTCCAAACTTGGAAATTTTTGTTTTTCATTTCCTCTACATTTTCTTTTTCTGATAATGTTACATCTGGATAAATTGGTTTTTCTATATGAACATAATATTCTTTTATAGGAAATCCATCTTCACCAATAATACTACTATCTTTCATTGTTATAAATATTGGTATTACTGGTACATTACTTCTTGTAGCTATTTTATATGCTCCATTTTTTAGTGGTTTTGGTTTCTCGTAATTCCACCATAAACTTTGCTCTGGATATATTAATATAAAATCTCCTCTTTTTAAAATTGTATCAGCTGCTTTCATAAATTTTATCATTGTCCTTGTATTTGAGCTTAATGGTAATGTATCCGCATTTCTAAATAAAAATCCATAAAATCCAGGAAAATTCGTATAATTTCCCTCTCTTATTACTTTATATAATTTTTTCTTTTTCCTTTGTCCAGATAATGAAAATATTTCTTCTATTGTAAAAGAGTCAAATGGATTAAAATGATTACATGTAATTAATGCTCCTTTGGTCATTTCACTTAAATTCTCTAAGCCCTCTACATCTTTTATAATTAATTTATTATCTTTTATTATTGCTTCTAAAAATTTTTCACCTAATTTGTTAGCAAATTTATTTTTCAATCTATTAGTTCTTTTTGTTTTTAAATAGTCAACATTTTCAGGTCTTAATTCTACTGTTGGTGGGTCATTTTCTGCGTCAACATCAAATCTTCCCTCTTTTTCTAATTGCTTTATCTTTTCTAATATTTCGATTCTTTCTTGTGATTTTTCTGTTACTTGTACGTTTCTATAAATTCTGTCATCTCCAACACAATTTGATTCTTTTTTAGCAAGTTCTCTTAATGCAATATCTGCATCTCTATCTTTATATTTCATTTCATCTGTAAATTCCTCTTTTATTTTGTTTATTACATCATAATATTCTGTTTCTTTTGCTAATTCCCAAAAATATTTTCCAAATCTTATATCATCATAATGCCATGGTTTGTATTGATAATTATAATGTATCAATTTAATGTCTTCTTCTTTCATGTCATCACTAGCTGTTGGCATTAAATTCCAAGCTGTTTCTATAAGTTTTACTCTACCTTTACATATTCTATTTAGATAATCTTGATCTTGAATTACAGAAAATTTTATGTTTTCTAGTAAATATAAAAATTTTTCTTGAAATTGAAATTTTCTAAGTTCATCAAGATTCATAATTAACATTCCTGCATTAAAATATGTTTTATAACTTGCTACTCCTACTACTTTTTCAACATATTCCTGAAACACTTCATTTTTTTGAATTATATCATCAGGAACTGCCCCTAACAGATTATCTCCAATATCTATATTATATAATTCTGCTATATCGCTTAATAAAACTATATCACTATCTAAATATATTGCCTTATTATATTGTGGGTATAGATTTGAAATAAATAGTCTAAAATATGTTGTCATTGAAAAATAATCTCTTGTATATAATTTTCCTTTTATTTTTTCAATATAATAATTTAAATCTACATATTCTATGTTTATATTTTCTTTTGTATATTTATTAATTTTTTCTTTACTTTCTTCGCTTAAATTTGTGTATAACACTTTTATTACATAATAATATTCTTGTGATGAATTTTTTACCAATGATTGTAATGTTACAGCTAAAAATGGTACATATTGCTCATCAACTGCAAAGAAAATTGGTATTATTTCTTTATATTTTTCCATCTAAACTTCCTCTTTCATTTTGGTATTATATTCTTCTTTTAATTTCATATATTCTTCTAAGTCTTTATCAAAATAATAACATTTTAAAACTTCATGAACCTCTTTTATGTTCCATTGTTTAAAATTTTCTGTATGTGGATATGGCAAAAACATTAATCTTTTACAAAAGTGACAAATTATTGTATCTTTTTTATTAAATTTTGATTGTTCATTATATATTCTTGGTAAAATCTTTTTTTTGGTTGTTGACCAATATATTGCATCTTGGTCAGCAAATAGCATTTTCTTTGTTTTTATTCTTTCTCTTGCTTTTTCTAAAAGTCCTGTTTCTTTTATCTTTTTCATGTTTAATAGTAACATTCCTGCATTTATATAGTCTGGTCGTATTAACCAACAACCATATTTTTCTTTTACTGCTCCATATTCATAATCTGTAATATCTATGTTATATAACTTAGATATATCACCACCTGCCATCATGTCTATATCTAAATATAATAATTTTTCTGGCATTTCTGGTATTAAATCTGCTAATAATCTCAATAACGTATATGGTGTACAATATGCTCCCTCATTCAAACAGTTTTTAAATTCTTCTTCATAAATCTTTGTAACATCTATTTTTGTTACCTTGTTTTTCGGATTTTTTCTTTTTATTACTTCTTCTAAAAATTCTATTTGTTCGTCTTTTATTGCTGTATATTCTGGTTTTATTCTAGTTAATTCTGCAGTAAATATATAACAATTAATTGTTTCTTTTGTTCTATTTGTTATTGATATTAATTCTGTTAATGCCCCATCAAATACTTTTTCATTTCCACATAATAATAAATTTATCATTTTTTCCTCTTTATATTGTTTATTTATTTCATATTATTTATCATACCATTTTATTTAATTTTTATCAAGTTTTTTTATTTTAAAATATCTTTTACAATTTCTCCTGCAATTATTAGTCCTGCAACAGATGGAACAAATGAAATACTTCCTGGCACTTGATTTCTAATAGTACATTTTCTTTTTGTTCCTGGTGGGCATATACAATTATGTTTACAACTATTTTCTTCTGTCTCATTTAATTTTATTGGTTCTTCTTTTGAATATACTACTTTTAACTTTTTTATTCCTCTATTTCTTAGTTCTTTTCTCATTACTTTTGCAAGTGGACAAATACTTGTCTTGTAAATATCTGTTACCTCAAATCTTGTTGGGTCCAACTTGTTTCCTGTTCCCATGCAAGATATTATTGGAATATTTAATTTTTCAGCTCTAACTACTAATTCAATTTTAGCTGTTACTGTATCTATACAATCTACTATATAATCTATAGAATTATCAAGTATTCCCTCTGTTTCTGGCATAAAAAATTCTTGATGTATTTCTACATTTGCATTTGGATTTATATCTAAAATTCTTTGTTTTGCGACTTCTACTTTAGGTTGTCCAACTGTTTTTCTTGTTGCTAATATTTGTCTATTTAAATTTGTTAAACATATTTTATCATCATCTATTAGTACAAAATTTCCAATTCCTGCTCTAACAAGTCCTTCTAAAACAAATGAACCTACTCCACCTAAACCAAATATTGCAACTTTTGCATTATTTAATTTTTCTACTCCCTCTTTGCCTATTACTAGCTCTGTTCTTGAAAATTGATTTAACATATTTTGCCTCCTCCTAATACAATATCTTCTACATAAAATACAGCTGATTGCCCTGGTGTTATAGCTCTTTGTGGTTCATCAAATGTAACTTTTACTAAATCTTTTCCATTTTTTTCGATTGTTGCTTTTGCTACTTTTGAAGAATATCTTGTTTTTACTTCTACTTCTATTGGTTCTTTTATTTCATCTATTAGTAATAAGTTGACATCTGTTACATTTATTTCTTTTTGATATAATTCGCTTTCTTCTCCAACTATTACTTCATTTTTTAATGGATTAAATCCTATTACAAATAAAGGTACTTTATAAGAAATTCCTAATCCTTTTCTTTGCCCGATTGTATAATTGTATAATCCTGTATGTGTACCTAAAACCTCGCCTTTACTATTTACTATATTTCCCTTTTTTGGTTTTAAATCTGAATTGTTTTCTAAAAATTTTTTATAATTTCCATCTGGCACAAAACAGATATCCTCACTATCTGGCTTATTCGCTACTTTTAAATTATTTTCTCTGGCTATTTCTCTAATTTGTTCTTTATCTTCAAAATTTGCAAGTGGAAATACTACATGTTCTATTAATTCCTTTGGTATATTCCATAACACATAACTTTGGTCTTTTTTTCCAGCATTTGATTTTTTTAATACCCATCTACCATATTTTTCACTATATTCTGTTTTTGCATAATGTCCTGTTGCTATATATTCACATCCTAATTCTTTAGCTTTTTCCCACATATATCCAAATTTCATGTATTTATTACATTCTATACATGGATTTGGTGTTTTACAATTTGAATAACAATCTATAAAGTCTTGTATAACATGTTTTTTAAATAGTTCTTTACAGTTGTCTGTGAAATGTGGTATCCCTATTGAGTTGCATACATTTTTGGCATCTATATATGTTTCTATATTACAACAACTACTTCCTGCAAATAGTTCTAATGTTATTCCTATTGGTTCATATCCATTTTGTTTTAATAATAAGGCTGACACACTGCTGTCTACGCCTCCACTCATTCCTAATAATATTTTTTTATTTTCCATATATTTTCCTCCTTATACTTTTCTATTGTATAAAAATAAAATATGCCCACCGAATTATCAGTTATAAATCCGGTGGGCGAAAGAGTCTTGTTTAGAGTTTGCTATCTCATTAGCCGTTATATGCTACTAATAAAATCTTTTCACTATTTTCATTTATAAGAGCATAGTGAATTAATTTCCTCTCTTCTGTAACACATACCTGAACAGATGTAATTTGTTCTTCATCAGAACACTCCATAACTTCTTCAAATACTTCATATTGAGATACTAATATAAGTTTTGGTTCGGTTTTCTTTACTACCTCTCTCATTTCTTTTAACTCATATAAGTTTCCCTCTACTATTTCAGTTTGAAATACTGGTACCCCTCTTATATTTTCTTTCACATCCTGAAAGAAATATGGTGATTCCACATCAAATTCATCCTCAAAATGTTCATTGAGAAAAATCTGAATCCAACGCTGTTCACAAGAGCCATCAAATCCTCCCTGTTTTTTTGAATAGCACAAAACATCTAACATGTATGTCCTCCTTCTTTCTGAAATATTTTAATAGTACGCCCCATATTATATCACTTGGTTTTATTTATGTCAAGTGAATTATCATCGTTTTTATCCAATATTTCTTCAACTGTATGCCATGCAAGTAATGCACATTTAACTCTTGCAGGCATATTCGATACATTTTTAAATGCTATAGCATCTTCTAGTTTTTTTAATTGCTCTTCATCTGTTGTTTCTCTTTTTATCATTTCTATAAATGTTTTTATAATTTCTTTTGCTTCATCTATTGTTTTACCTCTTAATGTATCTATCATTATTGAAGTTGAAGCTTGTGATATTGCACACCCATGTCCTGTAAATGCCATATCTTCTATTTTGTTTCCATCTAATTTTAATTCTAGTGTTATTTCATCTCCACAATTTGGATTATGTCCTATCTCTGAATAGTCTGCTTTTTCTAGCTTTTTTTTGTTATATGAATTCATGCTGTGTTCCATTATTAAATCATTATATACATCTGTTAAATCTTCCATCTTTTTACCTTTCTTTCTTGACATATTTTTTTCGATGTGTTAATATATATTTATAAAAAGATAAAGAGGTTAGACCTCTTCATCTAAGTGTGTTTTGTTTTGGGATTTGTCCTCGTTTGGATAAATCTCAATTTTTCTTTTTTCAGAACTATATTTGAATATGTACTTGTTTCTAGAACAAATATGTATCAAAAATCCTATTCCTCCAAAAGAAATCAATTTCATTAATAGATGCTCTATTAATTCCATAGTAGAGACACCTCCTTCTTTTGTAATTTACATTTAAGCTTTGATTAGCATAAATGCATAGATTAGCAAGCATATAGCATAATTAATTGCTCACCAATCTATGCACTTATGCCAGAATTCGGTACTCCTTTATTCAAACACACTATACGGATTATATCATCACTGGTAGTAATTGTCAATATTTACCAAACTTTTTTTCGCTATTTGCTACAGGATAATGTTTTTTATTTTATAAATTTCTTAAACATATCATATGCCTTATTTAAAGCATGAACAAGTCTATCAACATCTTCTCTTGTATTATAAAAATAGAAACTTGCTCTGCATGTTGAATCAATACCTAAAAATCTCATAAGTGGTTGTGCACAGTGGTTTCCAGAACGTACACAAACATTTTCTGAATCCAAAATACTAGCAACATCATGTGGATGTATTCCTTCGATATTAAACGAAATTACACCTGAATGATTCTCTACATTTGGAGTTAAATATAATGTCAAGTAATCTAATTTAGACAATTCTTGTCTTGCATATGATACTACATCATTTTCAAGTTCTTGTATTTTATTATATCCAATTTTTTGAATATAATTAATTGCTTCACCTAAACCAATAACGCCTTCTACATTTTGTGTTCCTGCTTCAAATTTATTTGGCAATGGTGCAAATGTTGTATCTTGTTCATAAACATATTCTATCATGTCTCCTCCCATTAAGAATGGTGTCATTTTGTTTAAAATTTCTCTTTTTCCATATAATACACCTATTCCTAAAGGAGCTAACATCTTATGTCCTGAAAATACTAAAAAATCTGCATCTAAATCTTGTACATCTATCTTCATATGTGGAATACTTTGTGACGCATCAACAATTACAACTGCCCCTTTTTTATGTGCATATTTTATAATTTTCTTTACATTATTTATTGTTCCTAAAACATTTGAAACATGTGCAATTCCAACTATTTTTGTCTTTTCTGTAATTTTGCTTTCTATTTCTTCATCTGAAAGTTCAAAATTTTCATTAATATACATATAATTTAATTTACTTCCTGTAGCCTTTGTTATTTTTTGCCATGGCACTAAGTTTGAATGATGTTCCATTATGGAAATTACTACTTCATCATCTTTTTTTAGGTTGTCCATTCCATATGAATATGCAATTAAATTTAAACTTTCTGTTGCATTTTTTGAAAATATTATTTCTTCTCTATGTTTTGCATTTATAAATTCTGCAATTTTTGTTCTTGCATTCTCATATTCTTCTGTTGCTTCTATACTTAAAGAATAGGCTCCTCTATGTGGATTGGCATTATTTTTTCTATAAAACTCTTCTACTGCTTTTATTACTTGTATTGGTTTTTGTGTTGTTGCTCCACTGTCTAAATATGCTATATCTCGATTTTCTAATAATGGAAAATCTTTCTTTATTTCTTCTACTTTCATTTAGAAATCCTTTCTATTTATTTGACATTTATTTTTATTTGTGTTAATATATTTATATAAAAGAATAAGAGCTTATGCCCTTATTCATTTGGTTGGTTATTTTGAGATTTGTCCATATCTGGATAAATCTCTATTTTTCTTTTTTCAGAACTGTATTTGAATATGTACTTGTTTCTAGAACAAATATGTATCAAAAAGCCAATTCTTCCAAAAGATACTAATCAAACACTTGAATAATTATATCATGATGTAAACATATCGCCAACATTTTTCGAACTTTTTTTCGTTTTTAATCTAATCTCGTATCAATCTCACTTAGAATCTCATTTTTCAACTCTTCATCAGAAACTCTCTCAATAATCTTATTAAACTTAGATTTAACAATTAATTTAACCGCTTCTTTATAACTAATCCCTCTAGTCATAATATAAAATAATTGCTTTTCATCAACTTTACCAGAAGCAGTTGAATGATTACCTTCTACATCTTCTTCAGTACATAAAAGCATTGGTAATGCAATAGATTTAGCCTTATCAGATAAAAGCATACAATATTCATTTTCATTTCCCTTTGATTTTTTAGAACCTTTTTTAAAATCAATCGTTCCCTTAAAGTTCTTCTTAGCTTCGTCTTTTAATGCTCCTTGTACATCAATATCTATATTAGTTTTTGTTCCTCTTAATTCTGCAATGTAATTGATATCTTTTCTTTGTTCACCAATACCTAAATAGATTGATTTTAAATCATTGTCTGCGTTTTCTCCAATTATATTTGAATAATAATTAGAAACGCTAGTTTTTCCACCAATATCAATAATTGTATAATTTACTTTTGAATTTTTTTCTAATCTATTTTCTATTGCTTCAAAATTATCAGAATTTTCATTTAATAGATTTACAATTGTTACATTAAGTTTTGCATTTTCATTTGCAATTGTTCTAATAATTCCATTGTGTAAACATTTTAGAGATGTTTGAGATTTATATTCTATAATTACATTTGTATCACCATTTGCAACTATTTCTATTTGATTTATTAAATTCAAATTATTATTATCAAAGTTGTATCTTATTCTAATATTCTCTTTTTTATTACTTGTTTGTATTCTTATTTTGCTATTTGCAGTTTCATAATTTAATTCTTCTAAAATTTTTCCTGTACCATAAGTTAGTGGTGTATTTGAAACTTCACTATCTATAATGCTTTTGTCATTAATAATCTCTACATTTTTGAATTCAGCTATTTTTTCTGGTAAATCAAGTTCAACTTCTATATTATTTATCTTAAAATTTCTTGCTGTTCTAACAGGTGTATCATTTACTTTTAATTTTTCCATTATCCAATTGCCCCCTCTAACTCTAGATTTATCAAATTATTCATTTCTACTGCATATTCTACTGGCAATTCTTTTGAAATTGGATATGCAAACCCTCTTACAATCATTGCTTTTGCATCTTCTTCTGATAATCCTCTTGACATTAAGTAAAATATTGCTTTATCACTGATTTTTCCTATTTTAGCCTCATGCGAAAACTCTACTTCATCTGTTCTAATATCATTTACTGGTATTGTATCAGACCTTGAAATATCATCTAACATAAGTGATTCACAACTTACACTACATTTTGAATTTTTAGCATTTTCATTTATTCTTACTAATGCTCTATAAGTACATGCTCCACCATCTTTAGAAATTGATTTTGAATTTACTACTGATGATGTATTTGGTGCATTATGGATTACTTTAAATCCTGTATCTAGGTCTTGTCCTCCACCTGCAAATGTAATTCCAGTATATTCTGTTTTTGCATTTTCTCCATTTAATATACTCATAGGATACAACATAGATACTTTTGAGCCAAATGAACCTGTTACCCAATCTATTTGTGCATTTTTTCCTACAATCGCTTTTTTTGTATTTAGGTTCATCATATTTTTTGACCAGTTTTCTATTGTTGAATATCTTAAATATGCATTGTCTTTTACATATAGTTCAACACATCCTGCATGTAAATTTACTTTATTATATTTAGGAGCAGAACATCCTTCTATAAAATGTAAACTTGCCCCCTCATCTACTATTATTAATGTATGTTCAAATTGACCAGATTCTGGTGAATTTAATCTGAAATATGATTGTAATGGAATATCTAACTTTACTCCTTTTGGTACATATACGAATGAACCTCCTGACCATACTGCTGCATGTAATGCGACAAATTTATGGTCACTTATTGGAACACATTTCATAAAATGTTCTTTTACTATTTCAGGATAATCTCTTACAGCTGATTCCATATCTGTATAAATTACTCCTTGTTTTATCAAATCTTCTTTCATACTATGGTATACCACTTCTGAATCATATTGTGCTCCAACTCCTGCTAATGATGTTTTTTCTGCTTCTGGTATTCCTAATTTATCAAATGTGTCTTTTATCTCTTCTGGTACATCTTCCCATGAACTGTTTAAGTTTGTTTTTGGTTTTACATATGTTGCTATTTCATCCATTTTTAGTTCTGACAAATCTGGTCCCCATGTTGGAAGCTCTAATTTTTCATACATTTCTAATGCTTTTAGTCTTATTTCTAGCATCCAATCTGGTTCATTTTTTCTTTTGGATATTTCTTCTACTATTTCTCTGCTTAGACCTTTTTGCATTTTGAATTCATAGTCATCTTGATTTTTTATGTCATATATATTTCTATTTATTTCTTCTATTTGAGTTTTAGACATTAATTCTCTTTCCTTTCGATTTGACTTTTTATGTTAATTGTCATACCCATTCATTTTTGAATGAGGCTTTTATTTATATTGTGCATACCCTGTTTCTTCAATCTCTTCTGCTAATTCAGCTGTTGAAGTTTTAACAATTTGTCCATTTACTAAAACATGCACATAATCAACTTTTAAATGATTTAATATTCTTGTATTATGAGTAATAATTAATACTCCATTTTCATCATTTTTAAACATTTCGATACCTTTAGAAACTATTTTTATAGCATCAACATCAAGCCCTGAATCTGTTTCATCTAATATTGCAAGTTTTGGATTTAATACAAGCATTTGTAAAATTTCATTTTTCTTTTTCTCTCCACCAGAGAATCCAACATTTAAGTTTCTTTCAATTAATTTCGGATTCATACTTAATTCTTCTGAATACTTTTTTACAGTATCTTTAAATTCAAATATTTTAACTGGTTTCTCTGTTACTTTGTTTTTCGCATATTTTAAGAAATTCATTGTTGAGATTCCAGGTATTTCTTCTGGTAATTGGAATGACATGAAAATTCCTTTTTTTGCAATTTGGTCAGTGCTTAAATCATTTATGTTTTCTCCCTCAAATTCAACTGAACCACTTGTTTTTGTATATTGTGGATTATTTAATATAACATTTGCAAGTGTTGATTTTCCTGCACCATTTGGTCCCATTATTACATGAACTTCACCTTTTTTGATATTTAAGTTTAATCCTTTTAAAATTTCTTTTTCTCCTGCATTTACATGTAAATCTTTTATTTCTAATAATTTGTCACTCATTTTTTCTATTCCTTTCTTGTTTTTGATGTTCTTTTTACACAACATCTACATTTTTCTTGATTTATATCATAATTACAAT
>CABQAZ010000027.1 GCA_902462295.1 uncultured Clostridium sp.
TCTATAAGTAGTTTAAAAAAGAACCCAAAGGAATTGTTAATTGATACAAAGTAGATGACATAGTTTACAGATAATTAAATAATAAATAGTGTAAATTATCACATGAATAAGGAACATTGGAATACAATTATTATAGATGAAAAGGTGGACGAGGATTTAGTAAAAGAATTGATAGAACAAAGTTATCAATTGACAAAGTAAAGATAAATGCAAATAGTAATTTGCTAAAATGATTGGAGGAATGGGTATGAAAAATAAAAATGTATTATTTGCAGTATTAGGTATAATTGTATTAGTAGTGTTAGTGATAGGAGTTTTTTATCATTTTAGAGATAGAAGAACTTATACACTAAATTTACCTCAACTTGAAAAATTAGAAAGTATTTCATTAAATCAAAATGAAAAAGATATTAGTATTAATGACAGAGAAGAAATGAAAGATATACTATATGTTTTAAATGGTACAAAAAGAGTTACTAAAAACGAAAGCATACAAGATGCACCTATAAATATTGATGATGAAATAAAAGTTGATTTTCACTTTATAGAAGCTGGAGTATCTACAATATTCGTATATAAGAAAAACAATAGTTATTATATTGAACAACCATATAATGGTATATATCAAATAAGTGGAGATGAATACAATTCGATAGAGAAACTTGTTAGATAAATTACAATTTGTTGAAGGTAGCAGTTATCTATATAATGAACTTATTGCTTTTTCTGGATTAGATGAGCAAGATATAAAAAATTATTTCTTAGTAGCACAATATATAAAATGTAAAGAGAAATTTAAGAAAGACAGTTGAATAAACTGTCTTTAATAACTTTCTATATATAAAGCTTTTGCAATATATGGTGTTACTTCTTTAAATTTATACCAACCAGAACTTTTGCTATCATTTTCTCCTCCATTAGGATTTGATATATATACCATATCATTATCATCAGAAGCAAGCAAAACCATATAATGAGAAGCAGTAGTCCAACGATTATTATGAGGTTGATTCCATACACAAATTAAAATAGGTCTATTAGTTTTTAAATGTTCTTGTAATTTTTCTTTAGATAAATGCACACTATCATAATAAAAATCAGTATTTTTAATATTAAAAGTATTAGATAATTCTTTTGAAAGTGAATCATAATCCAGGACAGGATAATATTTTTGTCTAAGATCTTCAGGTGTATAATTTTTATCATAACCACTTAATATAGTTGCAACTGCAGTAATACCACAACCATTTTCTTCCATAGTTCCATTCCAATATTGTTTATTACTCCAAGATGAATTACCATTTTGCTTATATTCTATGTATGTTTTTTGATGATTTTCAATCGTTGTAAATGTCGTAAAATAGCCATCTTTATTCTTGACTTTTTTCTGACCAATTCCAGAGTAATTGTCATTTGTATCTTGTTTAATAGTTTTATATTCTGAATTATCAGTAATTTCTGAAATAGCTTTATTCAAATCATAAGAAATATTACTAAATATGCTATTTTTTATACATAAGTATATTGCAAAAATTATAATTAATAATATTAAAATTCTTTTTTTATTTAATTTCTTTCTTTTTTTCTTCATTTGAAATCCCTCCAGTAACTTGTCTATATTATACAAATAAAGAAAATAATAAGTTTTAAGAAATTATTAAATAAATCTTAACATTTTCTTACAATTTGTCGAATCGGTGGAATTTATTGGCTTATTGTGATAAAATACCAATTGATAGAAAAGAGGAAAATATGAATATTTTAGTATTAGATGATGAAAAAGAAATTGCAGATTTAGTAGAAGTTTATTTGAAAAATGAAAATTATAATGTTTATAAATTTTATGATTCTAATAAAGCAATAGACTGTATTAATAATCAAAAATTAGATTTTGCAATTTTAGATGTAATGATTAAAGATGTTGATGGATTTAAGATATGTAAAATGATAAGAGATAAAGGTTTTAATTTTCCTATAATAATGCTAACAGCTAAAATTGAAGACAAGGATAAAATACAGGGATTAACGATTCGGAGCAGATGACTATATAACCAAGCCTTTCAATCCATTAGAACTTATTGCAAGAGTAAAATCTGCATATAGAAGATACACAAAATATAATGAAAAAGTTGAAGAAAATATCATATATATAGATGGGTTAGAAATAGATCAGGATAAACACATCTGCAAGTTATATGATAATATAATTGAATTAACACCAATGGAATTTGATATATTATTGTATTTAGCACAAAAAAGAGGGAATGTAGTTAGTTCGGAAGAATTATTTAAAAAAGTTTGGAAAGAAAAATATTTGGAGAACAATAATACTGTAATGGTACATATTAGGAGAATAAGAGAAAAATTAAAGGAAGATAGCAAGAAGCCTAAATTTATAAAAACAGTATGGGGAGTTGGATATAAAATTGAAAAATAAGGGATTATTTAAAGAAAAAATGAAATTGGTAGGTCAAGTAATACTAAGAATAATAATTTATTATATTATTTCAATATTATTCTATATTGTAGTTTTAGATGGAGTTTTAGGAAATTTTTTAGGAAATAGCTTGTATAGAATAAATTATGATTTATATTATTGGTGTGTAACCAGTAAAGAAACAATTTTTATAGTTTATTTAATAACAGTTTTTATATTTGCTCTATATAGATTTTTTTCTTTAAAAGTTGAAAATAGAGAAAAATTATATAGTTCATTAGATAATATTTTAGATGAAAGTAGTCAAAATGTAGAATTACCTGATGAAATGATTAAGTTTTCTGAAAAATTGAATAAAATTAAGTATGAATATGCTCTAAGCAAGAAAATGGCAAAAGAAGCAGAACAGAAGAAAAATGATTTAATAATGTATATGGCTCACGATTTAAAAACTCCTCTTACATCTGTAATTGGTTATTTGACATTGCTTAATGAAGAAAAGAGAATATCAAAAGATTTACAAGAAAAATATATGAAAATAGCACTTGATAAGTCAATAAGATTAGAAGAACTAACCAATCAATTCTTTGAAATTACTAGATATAATTTGAATGATATGCCAATAAATAAAATACAACTTAATTTATCAATATTATTTGATCAGTTAATAGAAGAATTTTATCCAATGTTAGAAGACAGGAAATTAGAATTAAAAGTGAACAAACCTAATACTTTAATATATAATGCAGATGGAGATAAAATGGCTAGAGCATTTGGAAATTTATTAAAAAATGCTATTAGTTATAGTTATGAAAATACTGTTATTGAGATAGAAATGATTGAT
The DNA here is from genome assembly GCA_902462295.1 of uncultured Clostridium sp. GTDB lineage: Bacteria > Bacillota > Clostridia > TANB77 > CAG-508 > CAG-269. Next base: position 3,282 of record CABQAZ010000027.1, read on the forward strand.
AATGAAGAGAATATTGAAGTAACTTTTAGAAATAAAGGTGCTACTATTCCAGAATATAAATTAGAAAAAATTTTTGATAAATTTTATAGAGCTGATGAATCAAGAGGGACAAATAGTGGTGGAGCAGGATTAGGTCTTGCAATCACAAAAGAGATAATTGAATTACATAACGGAACAATTTCTGCAAATAGTGAAAACGAAACTATTGAATTTGTTATTAATCTAAGAAAATAAAAATATTGTTTATCGTAAACATAAAATTTTGCAAAAACATTGCAAAATCCTGCAGTATGCATTCATTTTTTTAGGTGCTAAAATATTAATATCAAAAATTATATGTGAATGAGAGAGCTAATTAGAGAAAATCTAGTTAGCTTTCTTTTTTGCTATCTAAGGAGGAGTTTATGAATAAAAGTATTAAAGGTAGTCTTGTTACTGGACTATTAGTAATGTGTTTAATGTCGAATGTATATGCGACAGATAGTAACAAAATAATAAATAAATCAGTTTTAGGATCGGAGGAAAGTACATTTGTATCTTCAATCCAAAAAGAAGTTGAAGAGAATAATGTAAAATATAAACTTTCAGATTATTCAAAGCAAGATGATGAACAAAATTCAAAAGTAGTAACAGCATATAAAAAAGACACTATTAAAAGTAATACTAAAGAATCAATAATTAATCATTTTGGAGAAAGCCTTGATTATGATAATGAAGAATATTCTGGAACAATTACCTTAAAAGATTATGAGATAAAAACCATCAGTAATGGAAAATATGAAGCTATTGATGAAAAGAAAATAAATTTTAGTAAATATAGTAAGAATGATTTAGATAATATTGAGAAAGAAAAGAATATCAATGGAACTACATATTATCTTATAAATGTTAATTGGGAAAATGATGATGTAGAAAACATTGATGGTCAAGAAGTACCAACAACTTATAAAGGTGTAATGATTTATCAAGCAGTAGTTACAAGAAACAATCCTTTTAGCTATGAAATAACTGTTACATACGAAAGAGAAGTAAGAAAAAAAGATCCTATTTATTTATATACAATAGAGTATGAAAAAATCGAAGAAGAACCAGAAGTGATTATAGAGGAACAAAATGATTATACTGTACCTACAATTATAATAAGTGGTTTAGGAATTGCATTAGTAATTGTATATCTAATTGGAAGAAATACAGCAAGGGTATATGTAAAAACGGATAATGGATTCACACTTATAAGAGTGGTTAGATTAAGTAAAAAACATAATACTGTAAATTTAAGCAATTACAAACATAAAACTGTTACAAATATGTTTGCAATAAAAACTACAAATGGATTCTATAATAAGAATAAAAATATGCTTATAAAAGTAAAAAAAGATAAGATAACTAAAAATGTATATCTTAATAGTGCTTATATAGATTTTATATTAGGCTAAAACGGAGGATAAGATGGAATTAGAAAATGCAACTATAATTGATTTTGGAGATGTAGAATTACTTGCAACTAAAGAAGATTTATATATGGGGTATGATAATGAAGCAAAATTTAAAATAAATTGGTGTAGACTTAAAGATAAACCAGATGAATTAATAAGACTAAATGTAGAATATGACAAATTATCAAAAGAAATTCAAGAAAAGAATATTCCAATAATTGATATAGGAAAAATAATTGAAAAGCAATTTGCTGAAATATTAGAAAAAGAAATAAACAGTTTTATAGGCAAGAATATTAATAATATATCTTATCTCTTTAAAAAAGCAGAACATACAGACGCAAATAGAAATAAATATTATACAAATCCTGATTATTTAAGAATAGAGGATATTGGGGTAGACTATTTAAAAGAAAGAGAAGATATAAATAATAGAACAAGAGTATATACGTCAGCTGTATATTATGATCAAATTAATCATTCTAAACTAAAATATTTACCATCACATTATAGTGCTGAAAAAAATGCAGTAGAAGTGGATATAAAAGAACAAAAAATATTGTCAAAACCAGGATTTATTTTAAATCAAGTATATACTGAAACAAGTTTATGTAAGATTCTTGCATATAAACAATATGAATTAGGGATAACACCACCATTTTATAACGAAGTTGCTAAAATTAATCAATTCTTGAAAGATAAAAAAACAGTAACAGTAATATTGGCAGATGATAGAGAAGTGAAAACCAAAGCAGATATAACAGATATTATAGATTTCTATAATGGAATATTTATACTAAAAAAAGATTTATTTGATTTAGATTTTTATGAAGATGATTTAGAACTAAGAAATATTAATAATATAAAAGCAATAAGACACGGAAAAACAGAAATTGAAATAAATACTAGAAATTTAAAACCATTAGAGTTGCAACTAGATGATATTATCCAAATTGATAATAAGGGAATTATATGCGAAATTCCAGAACAAGAAAATGAAGATCAAGGAGATACAAATGAAATATAAAAATGCAAATGAACTTATTTTAGATAAATTAGTTTTGTTAGGAGATAAAAACCAATTTAAGATGTTAGGATATAATAATCAAGTTACTCAATACTTTTATTGGTGTTATTTTAAAGATGAACCTAAGAATATTTATTGTTTAAATGAAAGAATAATTAGTGAACCAGAACGTAAATCTGAATTAGATAAAGAAATATTTAAGGGAAAGAACATAATTATAGATTTAAAAGGAACTTTATATAATACATTAAGAAGGATTTTAAATGAAAATATAGATAAATTTGTAAATGAAAATATAAATAATATTTCTTATTTGTTTGAAAATGATAAATCGGACTATGAGAATATTAGTTTATATGAAATGGGTAGAGATATAAGAAAAAATCAAAATTATGGTTTACACAATAATATTAGTCTATTATTAAATAATTTTGAATATCAAGATATTTCTAATGGTTTAGTAAAAATATCAACAAGAACAGGGAAAAAAGACTTTATTTATGATATGAAAAAAATGGAGTTTATAAACAATGAAATAGATATTTTTAAAGCTGTATATGGACTAACTTCATTAAAGAAAATACTGGCTTATGAACAATATAAAAAAGGTTTAACGCCACCATTTTATAATGAAGTTGCTAAAATAAATGAATTTTTAGAAGGCAAGAAAACAGTTACATTAGAATTGAATGATGGAGGGAGAATACAAGTACCTGCTCAAATTTCTAACATTTTGGCGACAAATTATAAAGAGTTTTGGATAAATACTCAATTAAATAATATGGATATTACTAATTTAAGAGCCATTGGATATGGAAAAAAGGAACTTGTTGTAAATACTGAAAACCTTATAAATATAGATAAACAATTAGATGATTTTATTGAAAAAAGTGAAAACAAAGAATTAGATATAGAGGAATTGGAAGATGAATGTTAGTAGAGAACAAGAAATTAAAAATGTTATAAGTCATATAGAAGAAGCTGTTTGGAATGGAAGACATAATGATTCAAAAGGATATGTAGTAGATTTAAGTAATACAATAAATAAAATTGAAATATGGGCTGATATTATTGAACCAGTACACGAATCTTTTTCTACAGAAGCATATTTTAAAATTGGAGATAAACCAAGTAATGTAGAAGATGTAATCAAAAATTATACAGATATGGATAAACCTTATATATTTAATCTTATTGAATTTAAAAATTTATCTAAACTACCAGAAGAAACACAAAAAATGTTTATTAATAATCTGCTAGAATTAGAAACAAAACTTGATAGCATTAAAAATAATGGTATTGGTGCTAACAGCGTGAGGGTACAATTATTTAAAAAACAAACAGAAAAAGATAAGTTATATGAAGAAAAAAAGAAAATTGAAAAAGAATATATAGAAATAGCTGAAAAGAAAGAAGAAAATATCAAAACTATCAACAAATATGTAGATAAACTAAAAAGAAATAATGGATTTTTTAGACCAATTAATATCTTAAACAGAATACTTTCAAGAACAGAAATAGAAGAACAAAATCAATTTTATAAAAGTGAAGCTGTAAGACTAGAAAAAGAAAATATAAAAAATACAGAATTAATATTTGAAAAAATGTTTTATAAAAATGATCTTAATAAACAGATTCAAGAGGTTGAAAAAGAAGTTAATGAATTAAGAAAACAATATGAATTAGAAGATAAAGAACAACTAAAGGAATCAGATATATTAAAAGAAAAGAATATGTTATTTAAGATGTTTGGAATTGATAGAATTGATGAATCTACACAAGAAAAAGAATTAGAGGAGCTTTCAGAACCAAATGAAGAGTAGGAGGAATTATTTTGAATAAACTATTTGATATAATTATAAAAAATATTGATAGGATAAAATCTAAAATAAATGATATAGAATTAGAAAAACAAGAGTTATCTGGAAATATTATTGAAAACAAAAACAAAAGATTGAATCTATCAGAAACATTTGACATAAGCAGAATTAGATATGATTATGGCATAAAATTAAAAAATGATAACTTAGTGAGAATGAATAGTAAATTATTAGAAATAGATACAGATGGCAATTTATACTTTCTTAATGTTAATAATCCAAAAGAAAAAGAAATCATTGGAAAGGTAGAAAATTGCTTATATGAATTTGATATATTTAATGAAGAATGGAAGAAAGCAGATATAGTTCGTATATTAAGTTCTACTAATTTTGCGATAAAAGGTAGTAAACTAAAGGAATTAAGTAAAGCAATATTAGAAAACAAAGGATTAGAACTATATTCAAATATTAATAAGAATAGAAAATTGGGAGGATTGAATTTGTATGAGTGATGAATTAACAATTGAAAATATAAAAAAAGAAGTTGAAGGTAGAGATATAATAGATGTTAAACTTAAAGATATGGTAGAACTTTTAAATAAATATAGAGAAGATTTGAATAATCCATATTTATCAAATGAAAAAACATTAGAAGAATGTAATAGTGTTGTATTTAATCCACTTATGGAAGAATATATGGGATATAGGAAAGCTTTTATTCAAAAAGCTATAAGCAAAGAAGAATTTGAAAATTTAGTTGAAACATTTGTTAAACAGGACAAATTTTATAACTTATATGAAAAAGCTGTTGCAGTTAGCAAATCCGAAACTGAAAGTGAGGAAATTGTTAAATGAGTATAATGCAAGATTTTGAAGAAGCAAGAAAAATAATTGGACCAGAAAAATATGACGCCATTGAAAAATATTTAGATGAAGTATGTCCTAAAAGTAATTATGATAAATATAACAAAGAATTAAATAGTATGCTTGATTATTCTACAGATGAATGGTTAAAACAGAAAAAAGAATTAGAAGAAAAATATGGAATTATATTTTTAAGTGATGTTATTTATAAGCCAGAAGAATGGGAAAAATATGAGGCTTGGTATAATGAAAAAAGCAAAACATATATAATTGAATTATGGGAAAACAATGCTGATAGAAATGATGGTTTTGGTCAAATAAAAGAAGATGATATAAAAGATCTAGGACAAGCAATAAAAAAAGCTAAAGAAATATTTGAAACAACTGAATGTGTATCTGTTGAAGTACAAAGATATATTGACAGAGAACCATTATATTTTAGAGATAAGGTAAATGAAAAATACTTCCATATTGAAGAAAATCTAATACAAGAGGAGGAACTAGATGAACCAGAAAGCTGACAAAGGAAAGAATAATGAACAGGCTCTTAAGGATATAGAAAGTCTTGATGTGATTTATAAAACCTTATTAAGTAGCAAAATAGAAGATGAAAAAACAAAAAAGATAATTACTGAAATGACTAATATAATAAAAAAAGAAATTGAAACAAAGATTATAGAAAATAGAATTGACGCAAATGAGTATATAAACGTTGTAAATAAAACACATATTGTTGAAATGGATAAAGATGAAGCAATTAGATATTATGCAGATAAAATAGTGTATGATTGTATTACTGATTGTTCTGAAAACAATAGAATATTTAATGTTGATGAATATACAAATAATGATTTTCTAGTTAAAAATTTTCCTGAAATCGTAAAAAGAATAGATTTTGATGAAAGAGTTAGTGATTTACAAGTTGATTTTGATAAAAAAGAAATTGATATGGTTTTTTATTTAGAGTATTGTCCTCATTACTTTCAAGACGATTTGGATATAAGTGATGAAAGCAGATTAAGAATATTAAAAGAGTTTAAAAATTATATTTGCGATTATAGGACATATACTCCTGAAAGATGGCTGAAAACTAATACAAAAGATTTAATTAATGACTATTATAACAATAAATATGATTCTGTTGAAGATAAGGATTTAGTGTATAATTTACTAAGCGAAGAATTATATACTGCTGGGTTTGTAGATAAATACCTTGATGGATATACAGTAAATGTGAATAGGGAAAATATAGACGATTTGATAAATACTTTAGATAAAAGAATCAATGAAATACAATTAGAAAATGGAGAGATAGAAAATGGATAAAGCTTTAATAGTTAATAGTTTATCAGACGAAATAATGATGTTATTAAGAGAAAAATTACAAAGAAGCGATTGTATAAAATCTTATGAAGAAACTATGGGGAATTTCACAGTTATAACAAAAGAAGGAATTAAATATGATTGCTATACGAAACAAGAAAAAAATAGAAAAGAATATGTTTTATATAACGAACATTTTGAAAAAGGTAGCAGATTTAGCTTAAGAACATTGAATAGTAAATATTTCGATTCTAACATTATTCCAGATGTTTTTGAAGACTTTATATTAAAAACAGAAATTTCATATAAAGCAGTCAAAGAAGGAATAAAAGCGTTTCAAAAAAGAACAAATAACTATGAAATTATAAATGTATTAAATAATGAAAAATATCTAAAATATGTCAAAGATAACAATTTAAAAGAATTAATATATTTCTTATGGAATAAAGGATATGAATTTGCAACTAAATTTCCTGATCCAGATGTTGTCTATAATCAATATGAATATTTAAGAAAACAAGCGTTAGAAAGAGTTGATGTTGGCAAAATTAAAGAACTTATGCTTAGACATAGAGATATACATATATATTTAGATGAAGATAATATACCAGAAAAAGCTGAAGAACTAAAAAATGTAAAAGAAATAGAATATTCTTATGGTCATATAGTTGCAAAGGCAAAAACTTATGATATAAAAATGAATCTTTTGCCATTAGATGGAGAGATACTTGTATTTGATACTGAAGGAGTAAATGAAATAGCAAGATGTGATGTTGGATATTATTCAAAAGAATACGAAAATAAAGCTTTAAGCGAAATGGCTAAAAATATAAGAAATTTTGAATTAGAAAATTCTGTTGAATTTGAAAAATTTGATAAAAAGGAGAAAGAAGAAAATGAACAAGAAGAATAAAATAATTATTATTTTAAGTATATTAGCAGTTTTAATGTTAGGAATAGTTTTAATTTCAAATCATAATAAAGAAAATGGAATAAAAACAAGTAGTGATTCTGAAACAAGTCAAAATGCTGATAATAATGAAGAAACTAAGAAATATGAAATTAAAGATTTAGGAACAATAGAATGTCAAAAAATCGAATTAAATGCACCTATTAAAGAAACAATTGAATTAGATGCATTATCTACTGCAGTAGGTCATTTTGAAGATACACCGATATATAATGGAAATGTATGTTTAGCAGGTCATAACTCTGGAACAAATAAAAACGGAGAAGATATTGGCTTTTTTAAAAGACTAAATGAATTAGAAGAAGGAGATCAGGTTATATATCATCACGCATTTGGCGAATACATATATAAAGTAAGTGAAATAAAAGAAATTGAAGAAACTGATTTTTCTGTATTAGAGCCGTCTACAACTGATAAACTAACATTAATTACTTGTGTAAAAGGTCAAAAAAAATTAAGATTATGTGTAATCTGTGATAGAATTTAGCCTAATTTATGTAAATCTATTTATTTTTCTTCCAAAATATGGTATAATATTCGCAGAAGTGAGGTGTTTTAATGAATAGAACTATTAATATTTATCAAACGCTGAACGAAAGAGAAAAATATATTTTGGATAAGCTTGAAATTAATGAAGAGGATTTAAAACCAGAATATGCCAGTTCTGTTATTACTATTATGAAAAGAATGACAGAAAGAATTTCTGAATTACCATTAACTGATGAACAAGTATTGTCAGCAATAAAAGATTTTGATCAATTTCACGATATTTATTTTAAAGGGATAGATATAATTAGGAGTGATGAAGACTATCCTGACATTAAAATAAATGTATATGAATCACTATCTGATGAAACAAAAAAAACATTAGAAATACTAGATATAAAAGTAGAAGATAAAGAAATGACATCAAAAGAATATGCTAAAATTTCACATATCTTAATAAATAAAATGCTTATAAAATTTGGAACTGGAATTAATAAACAAGAATGTGTTAATCTAACATTAAAAATTATAACCTTTTTTATTGTAAATATGGTTAATGATGAGAAATAATAAAAATAGAGGTGTATTAGCAATAGTATATCTCTATTTTTGTGTATGAATAACTTTATAGGTAGGTTGTCTAAATTAGTCAAATATGTTATAATTCTGTAAGAAAACATCAAAAGGAGAGAATAATGGAACAATATTATTGGTTTATACTGGGAACTATATTTGGACTTGCAATTGCTGTTTATTTTTTCGTAAGTAGAGAAGAAAAAATAGAGAAGTCTATAAAATTAAATCAAAAAGTATTTTCAACTAAAAAGCTTGATAATGCAATGGAAGCAGTAGTAGATAGAATTAAATTTAAAATTGATGAACAAAAAAGAGAGCTAACTGAAGAAGAAAAAGATGAAATTATTAGGCAATGTTGTAAAGAAAAATATAATCTGCAATAAAAAGAAAATAGTTTTTATAATATTAAAGAAAGAGAGGAAAAACTATGAATTTAGCGAGAATTAGAAAAATTGTAAATGAAAATAAAGATGAATTAAGATATTCATATATATATGATATTTTAGTAAATGAAGAAAATTTACCACAGGAAATAGTTGATGATGATTTAAAGATGAGATACCTAATTAATCTAGTTGAAAATACTTATTTAAACTCTGAAAAGCCATTTGATTTAGCCTTTATTTGTGGTGTAGCAAAAGATTATTCAGAAGAGCTGATTTCAAATAAATTAGATTTGGATTTTGAAACATTATGCGAAGAATCACTTATAGAAACATATAGATAAGTATATATTTTATGAGAATAATTACAAATGCAAATAGTAATTTGAAAGTGAGGTGATATATTATAATGGATTATTTCATAATGGAAATGTGGAGTGGTATATGGACATTAAGAAATACTATTCCTTTGTCAGGATTTATATTTTTAGGTGTAATATGTATTGAATTATTAATAAAATTTATTCAAAAGAAAAAAATAAATTTTAAAATATCAAATTTAATATGTCAGTATTTATGGATTCTAATAATTCTATGTATATTAAAAATAACTGGTATTTTAACTGGTAATTTTGGTATAACATCTCCATTTGATAGTTATATCAGTTTTAAATTATTTGAAGAGGGTTTTAACGTTGCAACTATATTGAATATACTTTTATTTATACCGTTTGGATTTTTACCAATATTTATATTTAAAAATATTCATAAACATTGGTGGAATGGAATAATACTTGGTGGAATATTTTCTATAAGCATCGAATTTTTACAAACTTTTATTGGGAGATTTGCACAATTAGATGATGTTATTATGAATACTTTAGGAACACTTATTGGATTTTTACTAGGACTATTTGTTATGAATTTCTTCAAAAATAAATTGGTAAAAAAATAATTACAAATTACAATTTAGTAATTAGATTAAAGTTTATCCTATTATGAATTTGAATTTATGAGTTTGAACTCATTTGAGTTTATCAGTAAAATGATAGGCTCTTTTTTATATACTATTGACAAATGTTACATAGTGTTATATACTGTATAACAAGAGGAGGGAGTTTATGAAGATAATTATTAGTAATAGTAGTTCTGTACCTATATATGAACAAATAAAAAATACAATTATCAATCAAATTATGAATGATGAATTAAAAGAAGATGAAGCCCTACCTTCTATTAGAAATTTAGCACAAGATATAAAGATAAGTGTTATGACTATTAAAAAGGCTTATGATGAGTTAGAACAAGAAGGGTATATAATTTCAAGACAGGGTAAAGGAACTTTTGTTGCTCCCAAAAATGTTGGTCTTGCTAAAGAACAAGCACAAAAGAAAATCGAAGAACACATAACGAAAATTATAGATATTGCAGATAAGTTTGAAATAAAAAAAGATGAAATTATAGATTTATTTGAATTATTTTATGGGAGTGATGATAAATGAAAAATGCAATTGAAATAAAGGATTTAGAAAAAAAGTATGATAAATTTGAACTTGGTAAAATTAGTTTAGATATTCCAAGTGGTCTTATTGTCGGCTTAATTGGTGAAAATGGTGCTGGTAAAACTACTTTAATTAAATCAATTTTAAACATTATTAAAATTAACAATGGTAGTATCAAAATATTTGATAAAGATTTTCACATACAAGAAAATAAGATAAAAGAAGATATTGGCGTTGTTTTAGATAATACGTTTTTTCCAGAGATTTTAACACCTAATGATGTTAATGGTATTATGAAAGATATTTATAAGAACTGGGATCAAGATTTGTATTTTAAGTATATGAAAGACTTTGATTTACCATTTGATAAAGTTATTAAATCTTTTTCAAAAGGTATGAGAAAAAAATTAGAAATAGCAACTGCATTATCTCATCACCCTAAACTTTTAATTTTAGATGAACCAACAAGTGGTCTTGATCCAGTAGTTAGAAATGAGGTTTTAGATATATTTATGAACTTTATTCAAGATGAAGAACATACAATACTTTTATCAACTCATATTACAAGTGATTTAGAACATATTGCTGATAAAATTATTTTTATAGATAACGGAAAAATAATTCTTGATAAAACTCGCGATGATATTTTAGAAAGTTTTGGAATATTAAAATGTGATATAGATAAGTTTAATACTATTGATAAAGCAGATTATATTTGCTATAAAAAGAATAAATATGATTATGAATTTTTAATCAATGATAAGGAAAAGTTAAGTAAAAAATATAATGACTGTGTTATTGATAAAATAACTTTAGAAGATTTAATGGTCTTAATGATTAAGGGGGTAAAATAATGAAAGGGTTAGTAAAAAAAGATTTAATGATGATTAAAAGTAATCTGAAATTGATAGGAATAATGCTTATTATTTTTACGATTATGGCTATTACAGGAACAAGTGATATATCATTTTTACCTGCTTTTATAAGTGCTGTTTTGTTTATGTCAACTTTTAGTTATGATGAATATAACAAGTGGGACGCTTATGCAATTACTTTTCCAAATGGAAGAAAAAATATTATAAAGTCAAAGTATGTTGCAGCCTTAATATTAAGTATTACGTCTGTTGTTCTTACAACTATTCTTTCTATATTTATAGGATACTATAATAAAAATTTAAATTATGAAGAAACATTTTCTATTATGCTAGGTATATTATTTGCAGTTATATTTTTACAATCCATTATATTTCCTATGATTTTTAAATTTGGAATAGAAAAAGGTAGAATTATCTTATTTGTAGGAGTATTTGGAATAGGATTTTTGGCAAGTTTATTATTCAAAAATTTCAATATGAATATACCTCAAAATATTATGATGTTTTTAGAAAATTATTGGATGTTTATAATTCCTATAATTATGATTGGTATGATATTTATTTCATACAAAATATCAGAAAGGATATATTTAAAGAAAGAATTTTAAATAAAATATGTAATATAAAATTACAATTTAGTAATTAGTTAGAAAAATAGTAATTTGTAAGGGAGATTAAGATGAATTTAGGATTTTCATATATAGGTT
>CABQAZ010000028.1 GCA_902462295.1 uncultured Clostridium sp.
ACCATTATCTCTTTGGTCGTCAGTAGATACTCTTACATAAATACCACATCTCATATTTTTCCTCCTTTCATTAAATTTCGAGAAATATTAAAATACTTCTCATATGTTTCCTCACTCAAACGCAAAATATCAGACATTAAATTGAAATTTTTTAATATTTCTTATTAATTTTCTCAATTAAAGTGAGTTTTACGAAGTTAAATTTAATATATTTCTCTATATGTTTCCTCACAAATAAGCAAAATGTATAGTCTAAAATTAAAACTTTTTTAAAAATTGTGTAATTTCTTTAATATTGTACTTTTGATTATGTTCTTTAATATAAAATGGCTTATTTGATATTTCATTAACTTTGTATTCAAGTATTGTAAGAGTAATAGGATATGTAATTTGGTATTGAGTAGGTATTATTACTTGTAGATTGGTGTGCAAGATAGTTTTAATTTGTCCTAATTTAACCTTATATTTAAATTCTTTTAAAATGTCGGTTAAATCTTTATTAGGTTTTAGATTTTCAATTACTTTAAATTCAAGCATGAAAAAAGTCCTCCTTTCTAGAAAGAGAACTTTTAAAGTTTTATATAAAATAAAAACTTACGAACTTTTAAGTCCGCAAGTTGATTTCAAATGGAGCGATTTCGAAACAGGTATGCGAAAAAATGACATAGTTTGTTTCAAGGCTCTCTTATATAACTCGATTTATTGTTTTTACTTTAACATAAAATTTATAAATATTCAATACTTTTTTAATTAAAAAATGGGCAGAGAATATTATTCACTGCCCATTACACAAAAATCTACTGGTAACTTTTTTCTTATCTTTGTAGAGAAGTGAAAGTATAATAAGAAGTTTTATCCACACAACACGATATCACGATATCTAATCATGTGTTCAAAAAAACTTTCAAACTTTTCATATGCTTTCGCTTTGGCTACAAGAGTTGCATCAGTATTATCGCCTGTATTGACTTTTTCGTGCGCGATATACAAATCATAGATTAACCATGGACAAGGTTGTATAAGACTATATGTTGAGCCATCATCAAGTTTTACAGTAAATTTTCCATAATCATTAAGATAAACATTGTAATCTCTCAAATCTTCATCAATATGATTATAGATATAAAAACATGTGTGAGCCCATATAAGCTTATGAATTCCACTGGCGACCTTTTTTGATTTTTCATACAATTCCTGATTTGTGTCAGGTGGTAAATTGTTTTGCGTACTCATGTTGCACCTCCTAAAATCCCAAACTTTTTAAGTAGTTTATTCCCTTTATTGACTCATTTACAATAAAAGCATATGATGTCAAATCAAGAGAAAAATTTTCTTTAAAAGCTCTCATAGACTGCTGAAGCAATCCATCAAAAAAGCCATCTACATTAATTATTACAATGGGAACATCAATTTGATGATTTCTATCTGCCTCAATAGCAGTCATAATCTCATCTATTGTTCCTATTCCGCCAGGTAAGAATATGAGTGCATCTGAATGTTCAAAAACATCATTCTTTCTCTCATTTACTGTATCAGACAAGTAAACTTCATCATATTTGATGGATTTAAGGTCATCTTTGTAAGCCTTTGCCATCGTAACGATAATCTTACTGCCGTTTGAATCACAAACAGTTCTGTATGTAATTCCCATCAACCCAGAATTGCATCCACCGAAAACCAAGTTGTGCTTGCTATCAACAATAAACTTTCCAATTTCTTGAGCTGATTTGGAAAAGCCATTATTGGTAGTGTCTTTTGATGATCCTCCGACAAAAATGTTCATAGTAATTTCCTCCATTTTGTTATTGTCAATGTGCTACCAAATTTAATATTTGTGTTTAATCCCTCCTTTAACACTGAGTTGTATATAATATTTATGATTAATTGGCTATTAAGCCAAATTATAAAGGAAATAATAGGAAAATGCTATAACAGAATAGTTCTGTATAGGGTTTTATTATATCAAAATCAATGCAAAAAGTCAACCTTATGTTAAGTTGCTTTTGATTTTTTCCTGCACATCATTTGTACTATTATATAAATATAAAGCCACTTGATTTTGCTCTTCTTTTGACATTTCCATTATTTTAGCCATTGCAAATGTTATAGTAGGGTATTTGCTAAAGTTTACTATAGTTGTTCTATATTCATCGTCTAGTTCTTTTAATTGGTTATTAAATTTCTCATACATTTCAGGCTTATCATATTTTAGACTAGTATAATTACTATCACTCATTATTATTGCTAATCTTAGTCTATCTTTTATATCCATATTATTTATCATATCTATTATAAATTTTACTTTATCTTGTTCCATTTTTTATTACCTCCAATTAATATCTATCAAATTTTTTCTTTTTAAGCTTACTAGCTTTTATTTCATGTTCAGTTTTTACTTTTCTAGTAATATCATTTGCTATTTCATTATCATTGTCATCAAATATGCCATTTTTATATAGGTCATCACTAACATATTTGTATTTTGCATCGTTATTAAAGCCAATCATTTCTTGGAAACGCTTTAATAGGCTTCTCCAGAATTCTTTAAATTTATGAAGTTGACCTTTTAATTCTTCTTTGTCAGCTCTTAAATTGTCTATAATCTCATCTTTATCGTTTATAGTATCTGTAAGTCTGTTAATTGTTTCAGTTTGTTGCTCTAATTGGTATTTAAGTGAACGATTTTCTTTTTGTATCTCATATGCAGAATATTCAAAATCCTTAATAGCTAAATTTAGGTCATTTACACTTCTAATTGTTTTATTAGTATCTTTTACATCTCTAGTAAATTTTTTAATTTCTTGGACATCCTCGCTCGAAATAACCATATTATTTTTATTCATTAGAGTAGGTTTTAAATTATCTAGTATTCTGTTTATATTTTTACTCTCATTATCTAATTTTTCTGTTTGTTCATTTGATTTAGCTAGTTTTTGTTCTTTTCTTTTTAGCTGTTTCTTAAAATCTTTATATCCGTCCATATCTTTAACATTTATATCCTGATTTCTGCCTTTTTGCTTTGTTTTAAGCCTGCTATCAACATCATAAAATTTGTTATATGACTTAATACAAGCGTTCCTCATTTTGTCTTGTATATCTGAAAGTAAGGTTTTGGTAAATAGTTGTGATTTACCAACTTGTTTTTTCATACCTCTTTTACAATTATCTATTACTGGAACACCAATAACGTGCATATGTGGAGATGTTTCATCATAGTGTATTGTAGCATTTGCTATCTTAAAAGCAGGGAGTAATTTTGATAATTCTTGTATTTGTTCATTATAAACATCTGTCATTTTATATCTATACTCGTTATCTTTATCTTGCCAAAAATCCATATCTCCAAGTTCTACAATAATTTCACAGGCAATATCATTTTGAGAATTACACACTTTTTGAAAGTAATCTTTAACTTGTCTATCAGCTCTTGTCTTGCTATTATATTCAATTCTAGCTTGTTCAAATTCATCTATATATACTTGCTTAACATCTTCTACAATATTGTTAGTTCCATAAATAGTAGTAATTAATTCTCTTTGATTATCATAATCTCGTAAATTATGCTTATTCACTCTTGATAAATCGTTTGCATTTTGGATAGCATTATTTGATAGAGAAGTAGAACCTGATACATTTCCTTTTGAAACTTTCTTTGCTACTTTACTTTTGTTTTTATCACTACCTAAGTGAAATGAATATGCTAATTCTTGCTCCATAAAAACCCTCCTTTGAAAATTCTTCGTAGATACAGGACTTTGACCTTGTCATAAGTCCTAACCCCCTATGAGTTATGACGTGCCATCATAACTCGGGGGCTCTGCGAGGCAATAAATTTTCTCCCACAGGGATAAAATTTATCCAAATTACCTCATACAAAATTTATATTGCTAATGCAAATATAAATTTGTATTCGCCAATTTGCTTGTTGCAACATAGGTTACAATTAGAGTAATAGTTGCAACAATTATTTATGCTGTTTCTTTGAAGTAGTATGAGTAACAAGTCCAAGTCGTAATTTTCCTTCTGGCTTTGCTAAAAAGTTTTTATATTGTTTTATTGCAACCATTCTAATTACTTTTTGATTCTTCTTTAACTTAAACTCTATATGTCTATCTCTAATCATTGCAACTTTAGATTTATTATCATAATTTTCATCTATCTTATCATCGTGAAAATAATATTCTCCCAAATCCATATAGTTTATATCTAATTCTTTTTTCAATGTACTTAAATAATCTTGTAATTGAGAATTAGTTATATTTACACTAATTCTAGTATCTTCTAGTTTTCCACCTCTTTCTAGCATAGTAGGAAAATCCACAACACCCTTATCATATAACTTGTCTATTTGTTCAACAAAACTACTTCTAAAATTCACTTTTTCAATGTCAAAGTTACCTTCTTTATCTTTCTTTAACGTAGCTGTTTCAATAAATTTAGATATAAAAGATTGTTTTTCTTCTTTGCTTTTCATAGTCCATAATTTTAGTAAAACATCTTTATACATCTGATGTTCAGTCAATTTTTTTCTTTCTATATCTCTTTCAGCAAGTAAGTGTTGAGGGTTATAGTTTTCTTTGTCAAATTCTAAAGAGTCTATTCTCTTGTTTTCTAAATCTGCTAATTTCTTTTCTATCAGTTTATAATCTTCTGCAAAATCTTCTTCTTTTACAACTCCAGAAAGATAGACCTTTTTAATTCTTTCCTTTTGTTGTTCTAGTTTTTTGATTTCTTTTTCAATTTCTTTAGTTTCATCATTCCTCTTTTCAGCAAGTAAAGGGTAGAAGTATTTTTTTACATGAAAATCGTATTCAACTAAATCTAATATATAATCAATTAAGCAGTCTTCAATTTCGTCTTCGTTATAATATAAATTGCAGTTATCGCAAAAGTAGTACATATATTTAGCTTTTTTACCGCCTGCACCTTTACAAGTCATAATTTTACCGACAAGTAGGACATACAAGTTTTTGAAAGAATATATAAACTCTATTTCTGCAATAAGACCTTTGATTTTTCTCTTTTTGTTTTTGAACTTCTTCCCACATAGCTCTTGTTATAATAGGTGGAACAACATCAACAAATAGCTCTGTTTTCTTATCTGTATCATATTTGTATCTTTCATAATCGCCCACATAAATTTTATTATTTATAATTCTATCTATAGTAGAGTCACACCATTTTTTATTGTTAGGAGATAATATTTTTTCTTCATTCAAGATGTTAGTAATAGTTTGATAACTTTTACCTTCCAAATATAATTCAAATATTTTTAGAACAATATCTTTTGTAGTAACATCAACTTTTAATGTTTTGTCTTTATCTTTATAATAACCTAGTGGTGCTTTTCCTGGAATATGACCAGCTTTAATTGCACCATTTAAACCAAACTTCGTTCTTTCTGACACGATTTCTATTTCAAGTTGAGATAAAACAGTTAACATTCTAACAAAGAAACGACCATTTGCAGTAGAAGTATTAACATCATCTCTATCACAAATTAAGTAGCAATGGTATTGTTCAAGCGTGCTGATTAAAACTTCCAAATCTCTTACAGAACGAGTTACTCTGTCCAATTTATAGGCTACTATATAATTTAGTCTTCCTGCTTTCATATCTTCTAACATTTGTTGAAATGCTGGTCTATCTTTCATATTTTTAGCTGATATTCCTGCATCTTTATAAATTTTGAATATCTCAAAATCTTTATATTTGCATAGCTGTCTTAATTTTTCTTCTTGTTCTCCTAAACTAAATCCTTCACGAGCTTGATCTTCGGTACTTACTCTAATATAAATACCTGCGATTTTCTTTTCTTCTTTCTCCATTTACTACCTCCTAAAAACAAACAAAGTGCTAGTATAATAACTAACACTTTAAACTTACTTTAATATTAACTTGTTATATTACTTGCTGAAAATAAAGAAAACTTCTAGTATTAGTTACCATTGATAAAATCTCTTAGTTTTGAGAGTGGATATTTATTTGCTAAATTACCTATGTAAAAATATTCGTGCTCATTAAAGAATAAATACAGCTTATTCTTAATAATAGCAGTATGTGGCTCTACATAAGCAAGATTAGTTTTTTCTACCATTCTCAAATTACCATTCTTTATCTTTGGTTTACAATTACTAAAAGTGCAAGCCCATTCAATCTTAGAATGTAATTCTTTACTTATTGCTATTTCTCTTTTAACTGTAGATATCATATCACAAAAACCTCCTTTTTTCAATATTTTGAGGCTATTTCTTACTTTTATTACCAATTTCAATAATTAAAAGTAAAAAAATAAGCCGACTAAATCGACTTATATAAGTGATACGATATTCACTTTGTTTTCTTCAAACTCACTTATATCAATATGTATAACTGGTTCGACAAAAACGCATTATGGAGCGGGTACCGAGAATCGAACTCGGGCCACCAGGTCGGAAGCATGGGATTCTACCACTAAACTACACCCGCATATAACAAAATATGTATCTATTATACAATAAATACATATTAAAAGTCCAGAGCAAAAATACATTTATTTAACTACTTATTAACTCTATTTAACACTTTACCAACAAAATGAACTATTGGTGTTGAATTTTTATTAGCAATCTCCTTTCCAATAGCCTTTCCGCCAACAGTTATTGAAGCCACAACAGCACTTATAATAAATTGTAAATTAGCTCCTAATTTTTCTGATGCTTTAGTAGCAATCAAAGCACTTATTGAACCACTTAATACCCCACACACATCACCAATAACATCAGCACAAATATTAGCAACTTTTGCTGAATTTTTTATAAGTTTGATTGAAGTTTTAGCTCCATCAACCTTTTTAGTAGCCTTTGCATGAAACTCTTGCTCATTTGCAACTGTAACAGCAACACCTATTATATCAAATATTATACCAACTGCTATAACTGCTATTAATATTATTATTGAAGATATTAAATTCAAGTTTGCTACTCCATTTGTTGATATATATGAAAAAAATATTGATAATATAAATGTTGTTATAAATACTTCTATGAACCACTTAATTTTCGAGTGATTTTTTTCCTTTTTCTTACTCATTTACTTATTTATTTCTCCTTACACAAAAGGCGACCATCGGTCGCTCTATTATTTTTTATCAAGATGGTAAAATCCGAGTAAATTTTACGGTTTAGGTCTAGTTGAATTTCTCTATTCTTTACTATGCATTACTACATAGCTGTTTCCATTTAAAAGAACACCTACATATTTCAGCAGGCACTAGATCGCCACTTAAATCCGTACCTTAATCCTCAGATTTCTATGCCTCTCTTTAAAGCAAACATTCTAGAAGTTTTCCTTAACATACTATATTTTATTACTAGTCTCTTTTGCAAATGCAATTTCATAGTTAAATTAATCCCAATACATTCACTCAAGACAGGCTACTCTATGTATTTCGTGTCTTGGCACTCACCATAGGTTTTACTCAAATTATAAATTTGAGCCTCAACGAAACAAGGGAATCCTGCATATGCCATTATGCCATACCCTGGTCTCTTCACCCTACTCACACACAAAACTGGCATTTCGCGCACAAACAAGGAGCTTCATCGGTATGCCCTTTAGTGGATTTTTAGCCCCACCCTCGCAATAATTAGTACGACTAGAATAATGCACCATCATTCCTATTATACCAAATATATCCATTTTTTCAAGTTCAATTTTAACTCATATGTTCTGTTTTTAGTCAATTTAGATTGATTTTAATTTATATTTTATGTTTTTTTTACTTTTTTGCTTTTTTTCTTTATTTTATAAATTATATCTTATACTCTATATTAATATCCAATTTTTTGTCTTATCTCTTTTTTTACTTCATCTAAATCATTATCTGTATTTATATTTATAACTTTTATATTCGGATATTTCTGTTTTATTTCTTCCGCCATTTCTAAATATACTTTTTGTTGATTTATACTATTTTCTACCCCAAATTTTGAAGCTTCAAATGTCGCCTTACCATCTCTTGCTAATCTTTCTTTATACATTTCATCTTTTTCTAAATATAATGTTATATAATATATATCAAAATCTAGCTTACTAAATTTTTCTAGCAATTCATTATATACATCTGTAAATACATATTCCTTTTTTCCTAATCTACAATAATTTTCTTCAGTAAAAAAAGTTCTATCAAACACTAAATTAATACTTAAATTTTCTAATTTTTTTATATATTCTAATAATGTTTCATACATTTCTTTTGCTTTTTTTAAACCTGTTTTTGTACTATCAGCTGTTCCTGATAATCTGTACAAATTTGTATAACTTAATGTATGTCTTAAATAATCTGTTATTGTTGTTTTTCCAGCTCCTTGAGCTCCCTCTACTACTATTAATTTTGAATTTGACATTTTTTTATTCCTCCTATACAAAAAAAGAGAACTAGATAACTGGTTTTTAAAGCAATCTATCTAGTTCAATAAACGGATTATAAAACATATAAATATATGATTTATGCTGTTATTTTAGCAAAAAGAACGATATAAGTCAATAAATTTCGACAATTTTTTTAAAATTTATTTTTATTAAAAATATTTCTTATAAAATTAAAAAATTGTCTAAAAATACTTTGTTTTTTATATACAGTTAACTCTGTTGAATTATCTTGTTCTTCTATATTATGTTTTTCTTTATTGTTTCTTCTTTTCTTTAATTTATTTTCAATTCCATACTGCTCTTGCATTTCTAATTCTATTTTCTTTAATTCTTCAGCATCTTTTAACTGTAATTGTTCTTTTTCTTCTGGACTGGCTAGAAAATCTCTATATATTAACCCTAATATAACAACTGTTTCTTTTCTTAATTTTTGTTCTCTCAATGGTTCTTGTATATTTACCCTATAGTTCTCAGCTTTATTTTCTGAAATTACATGTCTAAATTGTATTGGTATTTTACTTTGTAAATCTATGGGCATCATTTTTAATATTTGATCAACTTCAGTAAAAGCTTCCTCATATACTCTTTCCACTTTTTCCTCCTATGTTATCCTATTTGTAATTCTTCTGAATCTCCACTTCTCATTTCTGTTAACACTGATGATTGTGTTTGTTTATTAAATAACATTGATGAATTTATTTTTGCTTCTTCTATTTTTTGTTTAGCTTCACTTCTCTCTGTAACGTCTTTTATATTATAAAAAGCTTTCATATCATTCATCCATGTGTCATTTCTTTTTTCTACATCTTCTCTTATTAATTCACTAAATTTTTCTCTCTTATAATTTATAACTTCTTTATAACTTCTTTTATCTATTTCTTCTAAATATTGTTCTAGTATTTTTTGGCATTTTATTGCTTGTTTTATTTTTCCACATGATAATGCTTTTTGTTGTACATCTATGGCACCATAACATGCTAGTAATTTATTGTCTACAGAGTTTGGATCTGATGGTTCATTTTTTATATCTTTTTTATCATATTTTGCAGAAACTTCTTCCATTAATGCACTTTTTAGTTTTCCTAAATTGTTTTCCTCTGATATTTGTTCTAAGTTTGCTTCTAATTGCTCATAGATTTTTCTATCTGTATCTGAAATTCTTGAAAAATTAGTATAATATTTCATCTTTATTGCTTTTATTACTTTTACTATTCTTTTTATATTTTCACATGCTAATAAATATTTAGCATTTTCATCTACATTTTCGTGTTCCATGTATAGTTCTCCTTTGTTTATCATATCCATTTTTATTATAGCAAATGTGCTATTTTTTGTAAATATTTTTCCATAAACTTTTTTTTACAAATTTTTACCATCTTCTGTATCTAAATCTCTAATGGCTGGTTCATAGATGTTTTTTCCTTTATAATCAAATCTACTACCATGACAAGGACAATCCCATGTTTTGTCTAAATTATTCCAAGATAATAAACACCCTAAATGAGAACAATTAGGCTTTACCGCATAAATTTTTCCTTCAATATCTTTATATATTCCAATATTATTTCCATCTATTTCTATTATTGCTCCATTATCATTTTTTATTTTATCAATATTATATGGTTCAACTTTAAATTTATTTAATGCTATTGAATTTACTGTTTCTTTAAGCATATTTTCAACTTCCCACCTATTTTTTATTGGTTTTATTCTTGTAGCCGTAAAAATATCTTCAAATTCATTTTTATTTTTCATAATTTTATCTGCTATAATATTTCCTGCTACATTTGATAATGTCATTCCCCATTTCTTAAATCCTGTACCAATATACATATTTTTCATCAAATTCGAAAATTCACCAATATATGGTATTTTATCTAAACTAATACAATCTCTTGTATTCCATCTAAATAATACATTACAATCAGGATATATTTCTTTTGCCTTTTTTTCTAATTTCTCATAATATACCTTATCTTCTATTGGCTCTCCTGTTTTATGACCAACTCCACCAATTAAAAGAATATCTTTTCCATCATATTTTGCTGTTCTAAACGAATATGTTGGCTCTTTCACATTTATATACATTCCTTGCGGTAATTTACTTTTAGTTTCTATTGCAATAATGTATGATGTAGATTGATACATTTTTATAAAATAAAATCCTGGCATATTCACAATCGGAAAATGTGTTGCTAAAACTACATACTTAGCTCTTACATTTCCTTTATCTGTATATATTTCATAATTATCTCCATCTTTTTTTACATCTGTTACTGTTGTATAATTATATATTTTATTTTTCTTTAATATTGCCTTTGCTAATCCAATCATGTATTTTCTTGGATGAAATTGAGCCTGTCCATCAAACTCTATTGCACCTTTTATATCTGATGGTATATTTAACTTTGTAACAAATTTTGCTTTTTTTCCCAAATTATTAACAGCTTCAATTTCTTTTTCAATTTCTATCACCTCATCCTGTCTCGTTGTATATACATATGATTTTTGTTCACTAAAGTCACATTCTATTTTCTCTTTATCTATAATTTCCTTAATATTTTTTATTGCTTGTTCATTCGCTCTTAAATACTTTTCTGCATAATCTTTTCCATAATCTTCTATTAAATGTGCATAAAATAAATCATGCTGACTCGTTATTTTACCTGTTGTGTTTCCACTTACTTTTTCTCCAATTTCTCCTTTTTCTAAAACTATAACATTCATATCACATTGAGTTAAATAATATGCTGTTGTTAATCCAAATAATCCTGCTCCTATAACACATACATCAGCTGTTTCATTATTCTCTAACTTTTTTAAATTCAAATTATCTTTTGTACTTTCTATCCATAGTGATTTCATAATATTTCCTCCTTTTTCATATTTTTTCCACTCCCAACTCAAATTATGCATATATACTTTTTTGTTACTAGATAATGTTTTTTATTAATTTTTTCTATGCATTAATTTAAATAAACCATTATTCTGTAATCTTTTTATTGAATATTTTCTTCAAACTATGGAAAACTTAAACAAAAAGTGATATACTTCAATAAAATATAAAAAGCCGATAAACAAATCAGCTTATACTTAAGAAAGGATGATAAAAATGGAAGAAAAACTTTTTAACAAAAAAGAAGTCGGATGGGTAAAAATGGACACATCTGAAAAAGAAAAAATATATTCTTATTGCAATGGATACATCAACTTTATGAACAAATCAAAAACAGAAAGAGAAGCTGTTGTAACTGCAAAATCTATAGCAGAATCAAATGGATTTAAAGATATATCTTGCTATGATACTTTAAAACCAGGTGATAAAGTATATTTTATTAATAGAGAAAAAAGTATGTATCTAGCAGTAATTGGAACAGAAAAATTAGAAAATGGTATTCAAATAGTTGGAGCACATATAGATTCTCCAAGACTTGATTTAAAACCAAATCCATTATATGAAGATTCTGGTTTTGCATATTTCAAAACCCATTATTATGGTGGTATAAAAAAATACCAATGGACAACAATTCCACTAAGTTTACATGGTGTTATTGTAAAAGCTAATGGAGAAAAAATTACAATAAATATTGGAGAAGATGATAATGACCCAATCTTTACAATCTCTGATTTATTACCACATCTAGCACAAGACCAAATGGAGAAAAAATTAAAAAATGGTATTGATGGTGAAGATTTAGCAATCTTACTTGGAAGCATTCCTTATGATGATGACAAATGTGCTGAAAAAGTAAAACTAAATATTTTGAATATATTAAACCAAAAATATAATATTACAGAAGCTGACTTTTTAAGTTCAGAAATCGAAGTTGTACCAGCATTTAAAGCCCGTTCTTTAGGCTTAGATGGAAGTATGGTTGCAGCATATGGTCAAGATGATAAAATATGTGCTTATACATCATTATCAGCTATGATGACTTTAGAAAATATTAAAACTACTGCTGTATGTATTTTATCTGATAAAGAAGAAATTGGAAGCATGGGAAATACAGGTATGGAATCTCATATGTTCGATTATTTTATTTCAGAATTATTAAACAAAACAGGAGAAAACAGACCTAATTTATTAGATAAAGTTTTCTGTTTTTCTAGAATGCTTTCAGCAGACGTTGACGCTGGTTATGACCCTCTTTATGCAAATGTTTCTGATAGAAATAACTCAGCATTTTTGGGTCGTGGTATAGGTCTTAACAAATATACTGGTGCCCGTGGTAAATCAGGTGCTTCTGACGCAAATGCAGAATTTGTTGCTTGGATTAGAAATGTATTAGAAAAAAATAATATCAAATATCAAATTTCTGAACTTGGAAAAGTTGATGTTGGTGGTGGTGGAACCATTGCATACATCTTAGCTAATAAAGGTGTTGATGTTATAGATTGTGGTGTTCCTGTACTTTCAATGCACGCACCTTATGAAGTAACAAGTAAATATGATATTTATACTGCTTATAACACTTACAAAGCATTTTGGGAAGAATAATTTTATAAACCAAATATGGTGAAAAATAAAAATTTTATTTTTCACCATATTTTTAATAATATTAAATTATCACTCAAATATATCTTTTTATTTTCTTAACTCTGCCCCACATTTCTTAGTAACAGCATCAATAATTTTCTCCATTAAA
This sequence comes from uncultured Clostridium sp., assembly GCA_902462295.1. Lineage (GTDB taxonomy): Bacteria > Bacillota > Clostridia > TANB77 > CAG-508 > CAG-269. The sequence goes on from CABQAZ010000028.1 coordinate 13,059, forward strand.
GAATTAACTTCTTCATCAGTCAAAGTCTTTTTATTATCAGAAAAAGTTAACGAATATGCCATAGACTTTTTATCCAATCCAACACCTATACCAGTATATACATCAAATATTTCAATATCTGTAAGCACACTTCCTCCTCCATTTTTTATAGCTTTTTCAATTTCTTTGGAAGTCAAATCTTTATCAACAACAAAAGCAATATCTTTTTTCACACTTGGAAATTTTGAAATTTCTTTATATTTCATCTTTCCAACTCTCTTTTTAAATAGTTCATCTAAATTAATTTCTAAAACAAACACATCTTCCATAGTCACATTTGGATGTAATTTTCCTATAATTCCAACATCTGTTCCATTTACATTAATATATGCACTTTGTCCAGGATGAATTTCTTTTGGCATTTCTTTTTTCATAAAACTATATCTTCCAGAATATCCAAGATAATCTAAAAGCTCTTCCGCAATACCTTTAATTGTATAGAAATCTACATTTTTTGTATTATCTAATCCTAATGAATATTCACCTGTCATTAATACACAAAGTTTTGTATCTTCTCCATACACATCTTTCTTTTTATAAAATCCTTTTCCAATCTCAAATATTGATATATCTTTTTGGTTACGTGCTAAATTATATTCATATATTTTATATAATGATGGTATCATACTATATCTTAATGTATTTCTATCTTCTGTAATTGGGTCTAATAGTTTCAATGGCTCAAATTCATCTAATGTATAACCATTTACTTCTTTGTCATTTATTAAAACATATGATAATGTTTCATTCAATCCTAATGCAATCATTTTATTTCTTATTTCTCTTTGAGTTTTATCATAACTTCCTTTTCTCATTGGAACTATTGGAAGTTTTCCTTTTATATTATCAACACCATATATACGGCTTACTTCTTCTATTAAATCTTCTTTAATTGATATATCCATTCTTCTTGATGGAACTGTTACTGTAATTTTTTCTCCATCTACTTTATACATAAATCCTAGTTTTCTAAACACATTTAAAATTTCATCATTTGGAATTATTGTTCCTAATACATCATTTATGTTTTTAAATGTAATATCTATTTCTTTGTCTTCTTTATCTGTTTTGTCATATACTACAGTTCCTGTAACAACTTTTCCTCCTGCATATTTTTCTAGTAATGTACATGCTCTTTCTATTGCAATATATGTTCTGTTTGGGTCTAATCCCTTTTCAAATCTATTACTTGCTTCACTTCTTATTATTTTTTTAGATGTTAATCTAACTTTAACAGAATCAAAAATTGCTGATTCTATAATTATATTTTTAGTGTCTGGTTCTACTTCTGTTTCAAGTCCTCCCATAACACCTGCAAGACCTACTCCATGTGTGCTGTCTGCTATTACTATATCATCTGCACTTAATGTTCTTTCTATATTATCAAGTGTAGTTAGTTTTTCTCCTTCTTCTGCCATTCTCACAACCAGCTTGTTTCCAAGTCTATCTGCATCGTAAAAATGCAATGGTTGACCTAATTCTAACATTACATAGTTACTAATATCTACTACATTATTTATTGGTCTTATTCCTGAAGCTATTAATCTATTTTTTATGAATAATGGACTTTCTTTTATTTCTACATTTTCTACCTTTTTTACTAATAACATTGAACAGTTTTCTGTTTTTACTTCTGTTTCAAAATTCTTATTAATATCTTCACCTTGTTCATTATGAGTTAAATCTACATCTTTCACTTTTTTATCATAAATAGCTCCTATTTCATAAGCCATTCCCAAAATGCTTAGTAAATCTCCTCTATTTGCTGTTAATTCAAAATCTATTACACTGTCATTCATTTCCATATATTTTATTGGGTCTTCTCCAGGTACCGCATCTTCTCCTAACTCGGCTATTCCCTCAGAATCTTCTGGTTTTAAAAATTTATGTTCTAATCCAAGTTCTGCTATTGAGCATAACATTCCATTTGATTCTTGCCCTCTTATTACACCTTTTTTTATTATTTTATCTGGTAATACTGCTCCATCAAGTGCAACAATTACTTTTATACCTTTTCTTGCATTTGGTGCACCACATACTATGTCTAAAACTTCACTTCCTATATTTACTTTACACAAATGTAAATGGTCTGAATCTGGATGGTCTTTACATTCTACTATTTCTCCTATTACTAATTTTGTTG
>CABQAZ010000029.1 GCA_902462295.1 uncultured Clostridium sp.
TTTTAATTTATTTGTTATTTATTATTTTTTTATATTATTATTTCAATTTCATTTTTATTTCATATTTCAATATTACTTAACCCAAAATATTCATTTTTATATTTTGACTTTTGTCTATATCTTTAATAAACATTTGTTTTTAAACCTATTTATTTTCTTATTAAATAATTCTCATCCAACTATAACCATAATTTTGTTATATTATTTGTTATTATAAATATTTGTTATATCGATTATTATTGCATACTTTTTTTACAAACTACATTTTACTTTTTATATATCATCATCCCTCTATTCCCTTGTTCTCATACCTTACCTTATTCAATTGATATAACTATAATGGAAAACTCTTCCATTATATAAATCTCTTTTACATTTTATTTTATACAAGTATACAATTTCTTTTTCTTTTTAAAAAATTAATTTTTTTCAATGTATCTATTTTAAATATGATCAAACTTTTCATTTTATTATTATCAATTTTTAAAAGTTTATTCTAATATTTCTTACTTTTTTTTTCTAAAAATTTCATTTTTACTTTCTCTTTTTATATTATTCTTATTTATTAATTATTCCATTTTTACTTTAATATATTTCTATTACTATTGTTTATTTATTATTATCTATTTTTGTAATTATTTATTATTTTTTTATTATTTATCTATTATTTTTTTTATATTTTATTAATTATAAAATATAAATAAGTAATTAATTATTATTTTTATAATTAATTAATATTATTTTTTTACTATTTATTAATTTATTATTATCTATTTTTTATTTATTCCTTATTTATTATATTTTATTAATTATTATTTTATTTCAATTTCATTTTTATTTCATCTTTCAATATTACTTAACCAAAGATATATTTGTTCTCATTTTTTAACTTTCGTCTACATCTTTAATAAACATTTGTTTTTAAACAAGTTTACTTTTCTATTAAATAATTTTCTTCCAAATATAACCATAATTTTGTTATACTATTTGTTATTATAAATGTTCATTATATCAATTATTCTTCTATTCTTTTCTTACAAATTGTACTTTTATTTTCATATATCATTATCTCTTAATTCATTTGTTTTCATACCTTACCTCATTCATTAATATATTTATAATTGAAAAGTTTTCCATTATATAAATCTCTACTACAATTCATTTTACTTTCTTCAAATATAGAATTTTTTTCTATAGAAAAATGCCTCATTATCTGATGTATTTTTTTAACTTTATAAAACTTTTCTCTTTTTTATTTATCAATAATAGAAACATTATTATAATCTTCCTTATATTTTCTTTTACATTTATTATCAGTTATCAATTTTTGCTTTTTATTTATCTATTATTATTCGTTTTTAATTTATTATTTATTTTTTTATTTATTTTTTTTATTTATTTTTTTTATTTATTTTTTTTATTTATTTTTTTTATTTTATTTATTTATTTTTTTATCTATTATTTTATTTATTATTCAACATTTATTATTTTATTCATATAATATAATAAAAAAGCTATATATAAAGGATGTGTAATTCTCATGACCAATTTTTTAAAATATCAAAAAAATACCAACTCTAACTATATATATCCATCAATAAACCAACAATCCGAAAATCAACAATTATATAATTATGAAATAAATAAAAGATCATCTAACAATAAAAATTTGCCTCCTCCCAAAAAATTTAATTTTAAATCCTTGAAAAAAAACACTTGCCAATCTTTAAATGATGTTGAATATTTCTTAAACAATTTCAGTGTTTTTATAAAATATGTACGATTGTTTAAAATATTAAAATAAAAAATAATAAATAAATTTTTCATTTATCTATTATTTTTTATTTATTTATTTATTTTTAATATAAATATCTGGTAATTTTTCGTCTACCACACCATTTATTAAAAATTTAATTGAATTTATTTCTTTCAAATTTGTTAATGTATTTACTATACTATTAATTATTTTTAATTTATTTTCTTCATTTTCAAAATTTAAAAACTCACTTGATAAGTTAATTTCAGCACATGAGTTTTTTATACTCACATCATGTAATACAGTACCCTCTGGTATTAATCTCTTTAAATTACTGCTTTGAGGACCTTTTATTAATAAATTCATCAATTCTTTCTCTGGATTATTTATTAATGTATTTGCATCAACAATTTTTATTTCTGTATCTAATTCCTTTGTATCAGCATTTTCAAAATATAACGTCACTTTTGTTTGCCTAATCTGTTCATCAGATATTTCTTCTTGCGGTGTATAATTCTGATATTCATCTTGCTTACTCTTTTCTATACTTACACTCTTATATATAAAAAAAGTAAGTACTATAATTAAAATCAATATTATTATAGGTATTAATTTTTTTCTTTTCATTTTGCCTCCTCCTTGTCTATTTCAATACTATTATTATTTCTTTATATTTAGAACTTGTTTTTAATATAATTTTTTATTTAACCTCTAATTATTAGATTTTCCTATTAAACAAAAAAATAGTATAAAGTTCATTCTACTTTATACTACCTTTTGGCGGAGATGAGAGGGTTCGAACCTCCGCGCCGTGTTACCGACCTAACTGTTTAGCAAACAGTCCCCTTCACCACTTGGGTACATCTCCAAATTTCATAATTATTAGCCAAGCGATTTTTATATTTTATATAATCAATTCATATACTTAAATACATTTGGCGGAGAGGGTGGGATTCGAACCCACGGTACGCTACAAACGCACGCCAATTTTCAAGACTGGTGCCATAAACCAACTCGACCACCTCTCCATGTCTGCGACAGTAATAATATTAACACACTTTACTGTCACTTGTCAATAGTTTTTTTATTTATTTTACGTTTTTTTTCAGTTTTATTTTATTAAATTAAGCATTCTCTCTAAATCCTCATTATTGTGATATTCTATTATAATTCTTCCTTTTCTTTTTCCTTGGTCTAGCTTTACCTTAGTTCCAAAAAAGCCTTGAAATCGATCCTCGATGTCCTCATATAAATATTTATATCTTGGGTCTAATTTTTTTTCTTTTTTTGTTATTCTATTTTTACTTTCTGCCTGTCTAACAGATTCTCCCTTTTCCACCATTCTAATAGCTGCTTCATATTGACGTTGTGGATCTTCTATACCTGCTAATGCCTTACAATGCCCCTCTGTTAATTTACCTTGCTTTACTAATTCTAAAACATCAGGAGCCAAATATAATATTCTAACAGTATTTGAAACACTACTTCTACTCTTTCCTATTCTTTTAGACACTTCCTCTTGAGTCATTCCATATTTGTCCATTAAGCTTCTAATTCCAATAGCTTTTTCATAAGGATTTAAATCTTCTCTTTGTATATTCTCTATTAGTGCAATTTCTCTATTTGTTTGCTCATCTGTATCTCTTATTATCGCTGGAATTTCTTCTAATCCTGCAATTTTTGCAGCTCTCCATCTTCTTTCTCCTGCAACAATACCATAATATCCATCTTGTTTTGATACTACAATAGGTTGTATAACTCCATATGTTTTTATAGATTCAGCTAATTCCTCTAAAGATTCTTGCTTAAAATTTTTTCTGGGTTGCTCCCTGTTGGGTTCAACTTCAGTTATTTTTAGGTTCTTTAGATTACCATTATTTTCCATTTCTTCCGTTTGTTCGTTTTGCATATCTAATGGTGAACCACCAAATAATGCATCTAAACCTTTTCCAAGTCCTGTCTTTTTTTGCATAACTATTCCCCCTAATCTATATATATTATAATTTCTATTTTGCCTGTATATTATTCTTTAATATTTCTCTTGTTAATTTTTCATATGCCTTTGCACCTTTAGATCTCGGATCATATAATGAAATTGGCATTCCATAACTTGGAGCTTCACTTAATCTTACATTTCTCGGTATTACCGTTTTATATACTTTATCTTCAAAATATTTTTTTACTTCTTTTACAACTTGATTAGAAAGATTTGTCCTTGCATCATACATTGTTAATAGTGCTCCCTCAATTTCCAAGTTTTTATTTAAATGTTTTTTTACTAGATTTACTGTATTTAGTAATTGTCCTAATCCTTCAAGAGCAAAATATTCACATTGTACTGGTATTAAAACACTATCAGATGCAGTAAAAGCATTCAAAGTAACTAATCCTAAAGATGGTGGACAATCAATTAATATATAATCATAATTTTCTTTAACATCGTCTAATTTAACTTTTAATCTTTGCTCTCTTGACATCATAGATACAAGTTCTACTTCAGCGCCAGCCAAACTAATGTTCGATGGACAGATTTTTAAATTCTTTATTGCTGTTTCTTGCACTGTTTCATCAAATGTAGTTTCTCCAACTAATATGTCATATACTGATAATTCTAACTCCTTTGTAATCCCTAATCCGCTTGTAGCATTACCTTGTGGATCAGTATCTATTAATAATACTTTTTTTCCTTTTTTAGCAAGCAAAGTACTTAAATTGACTGTGGTTGTAGTCTTTCCTACTCCACCCTTTTGATTTGCTACTGATATTACTTTTCCCATATTATTAGTCTTCCTTTCTTTCAAGGTTTAAAATTTTACCTTCGTAAAAATTTATATAATATATATTATATAATATTTAAAAATAAGTCAATAGATTTTTACAAATTTTTGACATTTATACACTTTTTTACTACTAAAATATGTTCTTAAAATGCATAAAAAAAGCTACTACATATTTATCATAAGTAGTAACTTTTTTATAATTAATAATATTTACTTTAATGGCTCTTTTGATGGAATTCCAGACTTTCTTGGATATTTTTCAGGTGTATGTTTTATTTTATTTATTACAATTATTGTCCTACCAATATCACTTTGTGGCAAATTAAACTCCTCTATCTTTTTAATTGCTCCACCCAAAACATTTATTGCATTATTAGCTTGTTTTATTTCTTCCTGTGCAGAAGAAGCTTTCATACTTATAACCTTTCCATTTACTTTTACTAAAGGTATTAAATATTCTGATAATGTTGATAAATTTGCTACGGCTCTAGATGTAGCTATATCAAAACTTTCTCTATATTTTTTGTTTTGTCCCAACTCTTCAGCTCTCATATGTAACATATTTATATTTTTCAAATTTAATTTATCTGCAACTTCTTGTAAAAACATCAATCTTTTATTTAAAGAATCTACGAGAGTCACTTTTATTGATGGTTTCATAATACTTATAGGTATTCCTGGAAAACCAGCACCTGTCCCAACATCAACCAACTTTACATCCTCTTTTATCTCTTTTAATATGGTAATTGAATCAATAAAATGCTTAAGTATAATATCTTCTGGTTCTGTTATTGCCGTTAAGTTCATTTTTTCATTCCATTCAATTAATAAATTCATATATTCGAAAAACTGTTCTGTTTGCTCCACAGAAAAACGAACACCCAAATCTTTTGATTTTTCCTGCATTTTATAAATAAATTCTTCTTTTTTCATTATAAATTCTCCTTTTTTCTTACAAATCCTATCTTTATTTCACTACATTAATTATTTTTCTTCCTAGTTTGTAAAAATACAAGTAATACAGATATATCAGCAGGAGAAACCCCAGAAATTCTTGATGCTTGTCCTATTGAATGCGGTTTATGTTTATTAAGTTTCTGTCTAGCTTCTAAACTAATTCCTTTAATTTCTTCATAATCCAAATCATCAGGTAAAATTTTCTTTTCCATTTTTTTAAATTTTTCAACTTGATTCTCTTGCATTTTTATATATCCATCATATTTAACCTGAATTTCTACTTCTTCTTTAACTTGTTCTTTTAAAACAGGTCTATCTTTATCTATTGCTTCAAGTGAAGCATATGTAATTTCAGCTCTTTTTAATAACTCTGAAAGCTTTGAGCCTGTTGTAAGTTCAGCTGTTCCCTGTTTTCTTAGAAATTCATTAACTTCCTTTGTTGGCTTTACAACTGTTTCTTGTAATCTAATCTTTTCTTTTTCAATTTCATTCTTCTTTTTTAAAAATTTATTATATCTTTCTTCTGATATTAACCCAATTTCATATCCTATTTCAGTTAACCTTAAGTCTGCATTATCTTGTCTTAAAAGTAGCCTATATTCAGCTCTTGAAGTCATCATTCTATAAGGTTCATTTGTTCCTTTAGTAACAATATCATCAATTAAAACCCCTATATATGCTTCTGTTCTATCTAAAATTAATGGTTCTTTTCCTTTTATTTTTTGTGTAGCATTTATACCAGCAATTAAACCTTGGCATGCAGCTTCTTCATATCCTGAAGTCCCATTTGTTTGCCCCGCAAAAAATAATCCTTCTATTTTTTTATATTCTAATGATAATCTCAAATCTGCAGGGTCTATACAATCATATTCTATTGCATATGCTGGTCGTGTAAATTCACAATTTTCTAATCCAGGAAGAGTCCTATACATTGCTATTTGTACGTCTTCTGGAAGAGATGAACTCATTCCTTGTATATACATTTCATCTGTATCTATTCCTATTGGCTCTACAAAAACTTGATGCCTTTCTTTATCTGCAAATCTTACAACTTTATCTTCTATTGATGGACAATATCTTGGACCTGTTCCCTCAATTACACCAGCATATAATGGTGATCTATGTAAATTTTTCTTTATTATCTCATGTGTTTTTTTATTAGTATAAGTTAACCAACAATCAACTTGTTCAAAATTCTTCATTTTATCTTCAAAAGAAAATGGAATTATATCTATATCTCCTTTTTGAACCTCCATCTTAGAAAAATCTATACTTTTTTTATTTATTCTAGCTGGTGTTCCTGTTTTAAATCTAACTAAATTTACACCTAATCTTTTTAAACAATCTGATAATTTATTAGATGGAAAAACTCCATCTGGACCACTTTCTTTTGAATAATCACCTATAAATATTTTTCCTTTCAAATATGTTCCAGTTGCAACAATTATCGATTTAACATTGTAAACAGCACCAATATCAGTTTCAATAGATTTTACTTTATTATTTTTTAATTTTATGTTAACTATTTCTGCTTGTTTTATATCTAAATTCTCCTGTTTTTCTAATGTATGTTTCATTTCCATTTGATACTTTTTTCTGTCAGCTTGAGCCCTCAATGAGTGAACTGCTGGCCCTTTAGACGTATTTAACATTTTAATTTGTATCATAGTTTTATCTATATTTTTTGCCATTTCTCCTCCAAGAGCATCTATTTCTCTAACTAAATGTCCCTTAGAACTTCCTCCTATATGTGGATTACAAGGCATATTAGCAACTGCTTCTAAACTTATTGAAAATATTACTGTTTTCATTCCAAGTCTTGCTGAAGCTAATGCAGCTTCACATCCTGCATGCCCTGCTCCTATAACAGCAATATCATATTCACCTGCATAATAACTCATTTTATTTTTCCTCCATTTTTTCATTTTATATTCTATTTTTGTTATACTCTAATTTGCTTTATTTTCGTTTTATTTCGATTTTACTCGTTTAAACAACAAGTTATATGTTTTTTATTATAAAACCTTTTATTTTTGATTTTAGTGTCTTTATTTTCCTAAACAAAATTTAGAAAATATCTCATTAATAATATCTTCTGTAACAACCTCTCCTGTAATCTCTCCTAAATCCTCTAGAATCTTTTTAATATAAATAGTAATAATATCAATAGGCATACCATTATTTAATGCCTCATTTGCCTTTTTAATGCTTTCTAAAGTATTAGAAATAATATTCTTATGTCTTATATTAGTTATTAATATTTCATTATCTAAATTAATTTCATTCAAATCAAACATCTCCGAAATTTTACAATACAATAATTCTATTCCTGTTTTATTTAATGCAGAAACTTTCAAAATATTTTCAGTAATGTTTGTAAATCTTTCATCTGTTTCACTAATCACCTGATTCAAATCAGCTTTATTTAATAATATAATTGTTCTTTTATTTTTTATTAAATCAAGAATTTCTAAATCTTCTTTAGTTAATTCTTTAGAAATATCAAAAATTGCAATGATCAAATCTGCCTCTTCTGCTTGTTTTATAGATTTATCTACCCCAATCTTCTCAACCTCATCAAAAGCCTGTCTTATACCTGCCGTATCTACTAGTTTTAAAGGAATTCCATTAACCGTTACAAACTCTTCTATTGTATCTCTTGTAGTTCCAGCAATATTTGTTACAATCGCTCTATCTTCTTTTAGAATTGCATTTAAAAGTGATGACTTACCTGCATTTGGTTTTCCAATAATTGCTGTTTTTATTCCCTCTTTAATTATTTTCCCATTATCAAAAGATTTTTCCAAATTTTTCAATTTTCCCTCTACTTTTATAAGCATTTTTCTTATTTCATTTTCTTGAATTTCAGGTGTATCATATTCTGGATAATCTATTGTAACTTCAATGTTTACAAGGACATCTAAAATCTCTTGTTTTATATTTTTTATCTCATTTGACAAAAATCCCTCAAGTTGTTTTATTCCACTTTTTGCTTCCTTTTCTGATTTTGCATTTATAACATCTATAACAGATTCAGCTTGAGCTAAATCTATCCTGCCGTTTAGAAAGGCTCTTTTAGTAAACTCACCTGGTTCAGCCAAATGAGCCCCATTTTTCAAACATAACTCTAGTATCTTTTTTACTATAATATTACCACCATGAGAATTTATCTCACACATATTTTCAGTTGTATAACTTCTTGGTGCCTTGAAATATGAAACTAAAACTTCATCTATAATTTCATTATTTTCAACAATATTACCATATTTTATAGTATATCCTTTTATATCTTCTATTTTTTGTGGTGTTTTAGCTTTGAATATTTTTTCTAATACCTCAAATGCTTTTTCTCCACTCATTCTTATAATTCCTATTCCTCCAATCCCTGGAGCCGTAGAAATTGATGCAATCGTACTCATTTAAATTTCCTCCTTAATATAAAAAAGTCAAAGTTGTCTTAATCTTTTGCATTATCTTATGCATGATTAAAATCTGAACTTTGACTTCCGATTTTTTATTATTTTTTTGAAATTACAATTTTTCTTTTTGGTTCTTGCCCTATACTTCTTGTCTCTACATTTGGATTCTCTTGTAAAAAACTATGAATAATCTTTCTTTCATATGCCTTCATCGGCTCTAATGTTATCATTTTTCCAGTTTTTTCAACTACTTTTGCCTTTCTTTCTGCAAGTTCCTGTAATGTTTTTATTCTTTTTTCCTTATAATTTTCTATATCTAATCTAACAATAACTCTATTTTCTGAATTTTTATTAGCTATAGCTTTTAGAATGTTTTCTAATGCATATAAAACTTCCCCTCTATATCCTATAAGGTTTCCAACATTTTCTCCATTTATTGTTATATATAAACATTTTTCTTTAACTTCAATTTTGCAAACAGCTTCATTTTTTAGCTCATTAATAAATTCATTTAAAAATTTTTCTACAACTGTTTTGGCTTCATTAAGCTCTTCTTCCGTTGTTTCTATCTCAAATTCTTCTGGCTTTTTTGCTTCTTTTTCTTTTATTTCTACTTTTACAACTTTAGGTGCTAATATATCAAAAAAACTTTTCTTGTTTTCTTCTATTACTTTAATATCTACTAAATCCTTTGGTAAACCAATAGCCTTTAAACCTTTTTCTATTGCTTCAGCTGTTGTTTTTCCCTCTGAAATAATACTTTTTGCCATTTTATTCTTCCTCCTCGTCTTTTAAGAATTTATTTAAAGCTAATTTTTCTACAATCATTAATAAACTATTCATTAACCAATATAATGCTAGTCCTAAAGGAGCAATAAGTGCTACCATTAGGTACATTATAGGAAACATCATATTCATGTTTTTATTCATTTGAGCCATTGGATCAAAATCATCCTCTGGCTTAGCTAATGATTTTTCATCAATATTTTCTTCTGTTATTTTCTTCTTTGTCTTTGTTGGATTTGTAATTTTCAATGAAATTATAGAAATAACAACATATAAAACTGGTATTATATAAGCTCTCCAATCTGAACTCTTTGTTGGTACTTGTGCCAAGTTAAGTCCTAAAAAGTCCATATTTATATATAAAGAGTCTAATTCCTCATCATTTATGTCAGAAACATTATTACTCTTTTCCTCTGTGTTTTCTTCATTTCCAGATTCATTTTCATTATTTTTTAAATTTTTAATATTATCTAATTCTCTAATTACTTCTATTTCTGGATATGCACTATTTGCACTTAAATCATTTTCATGAATTATATTTTTATATTTTTCTATCACAGCATTGTCAACTTTTTTCATGTATGTAAGTGGAGAGCGTACTAAATAAAACACTGAAAATAATAAAATTATTTGTACTATTGCACTAAAACATCCGCTAAAAGGACTCATATTTTCAGTCTTATATAATTCCATTGTTGCTTTATTTAATTGTTCTGGATTATTTTTATATTTAAATTGTATTTCTTTCATTTTTTCTTGCATTTTTGTAGACTTTTTTAAAGTCTTTTGCTGTTTTATTGATATTGGAATCATTAAAATTTTGACTAATATAGAAAAAAGTATAATTGCTATACCGTAATTTTTTACTATATCATATATAAAATTTAATACATATCCAAACACATTGGCAAAAAATTGTATCATTTTATTACCCCTTTCTATTTTAATGGATCATATCCTCCTTTAGAAAAAGGATTACATTTAAAAATTCTTACAGTTCCTAATATAATTCCTTTTAATATTCCATATTTTTCAATTGCCTGTTTTGTATATTCTGAACATGTAGGATAATATTTACATCTTATATTTCTATTTTCAAACCATTTTGATATATTTTTTTGATAAAATTCGATTAAAAATATACATATTTTTTTCATATTACATCTTCTTTTTTTAAAATTTTTGCTTTTTCAAATATTCTTTCCATATCTTCAAGTACTTTAGAAAATTTCATGTTTTTTATACAAAAATTTTTATTCATCAGTATTACTATACTATTTCCCTCAATAATATGATTTTCTAGCTTTGTATAGCTTTCTCTTATTATTCTTTTTGCTCTGTTACGTTGGAAAGCTTTTCCATTTTTTGTGCCTATTGCAATTCCTAATAAATTCCTTTTTTTATTATTTTTTAAAATGAATATTGATATTTCTTTTCCTGCATAAAATTTCCCTTTTGATAATACTATTTTGAATTCATAATTCTTTTTTAGCATTTCTGTTTTCTTCATTTCTTACACCTCAAATTAAAAGCATTATTAAGAATAAAATAACTAAAGGCCTAGACCTTTAGTTTGTTTCTAAGCACAGATTTTTTTTCTTCCTTTTGCTCTTCTTGCTTTTAAAATATTTCTTCCTGATCTTGTTGACATTCTTTTCATAAATCCATGTTCTTTATTTCTTTGTCTATTTTTTGGTTGAAATGTTCTTTTCATAATACTTGCACCTCCTAATTTTTAGTTATATATCAATTCCTTGTTGGAAATTTGTTACAAAATAACAAGTATATCGATTATACATCATATTTCTCTAATTTGTCAATACCTTTTGAGAAAATTTCAGCTTTTTATGTTTTATGATTTTTATAAAAAATTATTATTTAAAAATCAAATTTCTACATTTTTGTAATATTTTTGTAATAAAACTATAGTTTTCCACAATATTTTTTATATTTATCCACAGTTTATTAAATTTTATCCACAAATATCTTGACTTATTATGTAATATTTTGATATTATACAAAAAAGAAATGATAGGGGATTTTTTTTAAACAGTATCATAAATTTTTGTTCGTATAAAATTCACTATTTATTACACTATTATTACAAAGTTATCCACACTTGTGGAAAAGTTTGTGGATAACTTTTATATTTTTTATTTGAAAGGATGTTTTAAAATGCAAATGGACAAAGACGAACTACTAAATCAAGCAAAAAATCTACTAAAAGATGAAGTAACTCAAATTGCTTATGAAACTTGGTTTGGTCCAATGATGATTACAGAAATAACTGATAACAAAATCGTCTTAAAAGCAAGCTCACCATATGCAAGAGAAATGTTAGAAACTCGCTATGCTGACTTAATCCTTAATACTTTCAAATTTATTACCAATAAAGATTGGACCATTTCTGTAATTGCAGAAGAGGAAGGAAAAAACGGAAAAAATGGAGGAATAATTGCTTCAAATAATCAGGATTCTCAAGATCCTGACATTGAAATTTCAAATAGAACTCTAAATCCCAAATACACATTTGACACATTTGTAGTTGGGAATAACAACCGTTTTGCACATGCTGCAGCTATAGCTGTTGGTGACAAACCTGGAGAATCTTATAATCCATTATTTTTATATGGTGGTGTAGGATTAGGCAAAACTCACCTGATGCAAGCTATAGGCAATAGAATTTTACAAAATAATAGATCTGCAAAAATTCTATATGTAACTTCTGAAAAATTTACAAACCAATTAATAAACGCAATTAAGGATAATAAAAACGAAGTATTTAGGAATAAATATAGAACAATTGATGTTCTATTGATTGACGACATTCAGTTTATTGCAGGAAAAGAAAGAGTTCAAGAAGAATTTTTTCATACCTTTAACGCATTATACGAAGACAAAAAACAAATTATCATTTCAAGCGATCAACCACCAAGAGATATTCCTTTTCTTGAAGATAGGTTAAAATCAAGATTTGAATGGGGCTTATTAGCAGATATCTCATGCCCTGATTATGAAACACGTTTAGCAATTTTAAGAAAAAAAGCACAAGAAGAAAAAATCTTAGTTGATGACAATATATTAGCTAATATAGCAAATAAAATTGATTCAAACATAAGAGAATTAGAAGGTGTATTTAACAAAATCATTGCAACAGCATCACTTACGCACACACCTATAACAATAGAATTAACTGAAAATACAATAAACGAATTTAAAGCTGCTAGTGAAAAAGTACTTTCATCAGATTTTGTTAAAGAAACTGTTGCAAAATATTTTAATATTAATAAAGATGATTTATCAAGTAACAAGCGTTCAAATGAAATTACATTTCCAAGACAAATAGCAATGTATCTATGTAGAGAAGTCGCTAATATGTCATATCCAAAAATAGGAGAAGATTTTGGAAATAGAGATCATTCAACTGTAATGCACGCCTGTAAAAAAATTGAAAAAGAAATTAAAGATAAAAATAATACAAAATTAATTGTGGAAAGTGTGAAAAACATAATTATAAATGGCGAACAATAGAAAAATAAATAACTTAATAGGGATTTTTGAAAATATGTTCTCATGGACAACTGTTTGGTTACAAAAAAGTTATCTCTACTTACGGGAGCAATACATTGAATATCCACACCGCTATGTTGAAACTGTGTTGAAAAACTGTTTATAACTTAAATATCCACATTATAAAAAAATGAATGTGGACAAATTAAAAACTTATCCACTAAGTTATACACATAAAAATATCTTAGGGATTAAAGATTTCCACATAGTTTTCCACATTATCCACAGGACCTAATACTATTACTACTAATAATATTTATATTATATTAATAATTAATAAAGGAGAGAGGCAAAATGAAAATAGCATGTTATAAGGATAATATCCTTAAGGCATTAAATTCCGTAGTAAAAGGTGTTGCTTCTAAAACAACAATGCCTATATTAGAGGGAATACTTATTCAAACAAATGATAATGAAATAAAGTTAACAACTTATGACTTAGAAATCGGTATAGAATATGTGATGGAATGTGAAGTAAAAGAACAAGGAAGTACAGTAGTAAATGCTATAATGTTTAGTGAAATTATTAGAAAATTACCTGATTCAGAAATTTATATAACTTTAAATGAGAATAACTTATTAGAAATTGAATGTGAGGGTGCATTATATAAATTAACAACTATGAATCCAGAAGAATTTCCTGAATTACCAAAAATAGAAGTTGAAAATTCAATAGATTTAGAGCAGAATATGTTAAAAAATATGATTAGAAGAACAATATTTGCTGTTAGTAACGAAGAAAACAGACCAATATTCACAGGTTGTTTATTCGAAGTGGAAAACAATAAGTTAAATGTTGTTGCAGTAGATGGTTTTAGATTAGCATTAAGAAGTATTTATTTACAAACTAAGGTAAATAATTTTAAAGCTGTTATTCCTGGAAAAACTTTAAGTGAAATTAATAAAATTATACAAGACTCATTTGAACATATAAAAATAGGAATTTCTAAAAATCAAGCATTATTTGAAATGGAAAACTGTAAAGTTGTAACTAGAATATTAGATGGTGAGTTTTTAAATTATAAATCTGTAATACCTAATAGTTGGGAAACAAGGATAAAGGTAAATAAAAATAACTTACAAAACAGTTTTGAAAGAATTAGTTTAATATCAGCATCTTCTATAGAAAAAGAAAAAAAATATCCTGTAAGAGTATCAATAGATATAGGAAAAATGACAATTTCTTGTACAAATCAGACAGGAGAAGCAAAAGAAGAGTTATTTGTTTCAACTGAAGGCAAGAATATAGAAGCTGGGTTTAATCCGAAATATTTTTTAGATAGTTTAAAAGCGATTGATGATGAAGAAGTATTTGTTGAATTTGGAACAAGTATATCCCCATGTTTAGTAAAATCTGTGGAAAACAATGAATATGTTTACATGATTTTACCGATTAGATTAAAAGAATAGAGGTTTGGTCAGAGGAAAAACCTCTGACCTAATTTATTAATATTTTTAAATAAAACTAGCAACAAGTAAACATAAATATAAAAATAAAAAATAAAATAAAATAAAATTTAATGTTTGTAAAAAAAGAATAAATTAGAATAAAATCGAAAAAAAAAGAATAAAATAGATAAAAAAACATTAAAAATAATTTTTGAAAGAAATTAATATTGGAATTGGTTTACTTAAAATAATAAAAATTTTAAGTAATTAATAAAAAAAAATAATTATTAAAAAAATAAAAAAATAATTAATAATAAAAAAAATAATAATTAATTAAATAAAAAAATAATTAAATAAAATAAAAAATAATTAAAATTCGACGCACGAAAATCAAAAATAAGGCAATTTTATTTTTGATTAGTATA
>CABQAZ010000030.1 GCA_902462295.1 uncultured Clostridium sp.
ACTCCTGAAAATACTATTACAAATTTAGGTCCCATATATCTTATAAATAAATAATCATTTGATATACTATTTTCTATATATTGGCTTACATCTATTATTACCTGATTTCCTAATTTTCTTGAATAATTATCATTTATTTCTTCAATATTTGTAATTCTATACATACATACTGTTGATGTCGTGTATTTATCAATTATTTTTTTACCTTCACCATATAAATATTCTTCTGAATATAATCCTGTAAATAAGTCTTTTCTTACTATTGCTTCCAGTGTTTTTTGATGTACTACTGTTCTTAATACTGATACTATATTTTCTTTTATTACTTCAAAAATTGTAGTATCTATATTATCAAAATCATGTGGTACTCCACTTTCTATTATCCAATATCCAATGTATACATTCTCAATATATATTGGGAAAAAGATGGCTGATTTAGCTCTTCCAAATTCCATTTCTTGATATGGTAGTCTTTCTCCTTCACCGTTTACTGTTACATATTTAGGTGTTGCTGTAGCTATACTATCCTTAAAAATTGGAACATCTTGTAGCCTACTAAGTGTATTCCAATGTTTTGGGTCAACATTTGATGCTTTTACTTCATATTCTGCTCCATTAAATACAACTATTGTTGAATATTTTATTTCGTATTTTTCTATTAATATATTATTTATTTTTTGTATCTTTTCATCTACTGAAGAACATTCACCTATTGTACTTAAAAAATCTTGCAATACCTTTAAATTATTAGCTTGCCTACTTAAGTTATTAAATTGTTGTATTTTATTGTGTATTATTATATTATAAATTAGCAATCCAATTATAACTGCAACTAATATTCCAACTATATATATCAAACTTTTTCCCTCCAATACTAATAATTTTGTTTCATTTGATTTAATGTGTTATTCATTCTTGGTGAAAATCCACTATTACTATTTGTCTTTTTTATTGATGGTGGCATATATTTTTCGTTTTTCTTACCACTTATATATATCATACTTGCTAAATTTTTTAAACTCTGTAAAAATTCTTTTGTATAACCCTTTAATGATACATCACATATTACTAATCCATCTAGATATCTTAAATATGATTTTAAATCAAATGGTATTGTTATGTGTTGTACTGTTTTTCTGTTGAATAACTCTCTTCTAACTGTCATTGCAGCATCATTATATATTGAAATTCCTCCTATAAGTATTTCTTCATTTATCTCTTTTGTTCTGATAAATTTATTTAATACTACTCTTGCTTTTGATTCTTCAAACATGCCTTTATCACTTAATTGTCTTAAAAATGCTGTAAGTGGTTGTATTGTTAGTATGTCCATTGATTGAACTAAATATATTTCCTGAGCATATTTAAAATATCTCATTGGTGTATTAAAGTCACAATCCATTAATACTACTGTGTGCATTGATAATAATGTTTGAATTATTGGTTCAACTGCTTCTAAATTTTCATCATTTTCTAATGGTGATGTATATATTGTTAAATTAGCATGTTCTTGTATACCATTTGCTCTACCAATTTTTAAGTTATTCATTATATAATTTGATTGTGTTCTTAATGCTTCTTCATTTTTTGTATATATATAATATGCATTTCTATTTTTGGTTAAATCAAGTATTGCTGTGTCTATACCATTCATTGATAGTATTTCTGCTACATTATTTACTAAAAATGATGTTCCATTTTTACTTGTTCCTACAAAAGCTACCAACTTTTGATTTGATTGTATTATGTTGTTTATATCTAATTCGTTATATTCAACTTTTTCCTTTTCAACCAAATTATCATTATTATTATTATCTTCATGTTCATTGTCCATCTTTAAGTTTTTTAATACATTTGTATATTGTTCTTCTATACCATCTTCTTCAAAACCTGGCAATATACTATTTTCTTCTGGTTCTGAACTTTGCATTCCTGGTAGAGTTGTTTCTTCTTCTGACTCTGAATACTCAAATCCTGGCAATACTGTCTCTTCTTCTGGCTCTGAATATTCAAATCCTGGTAATACGGTTTCTTCTTCTGGTTCTGAATACTCAAATCCCGGTAATACGGTTTCTTCTTCTGGCTCTGAATATTCAAATCCTGGTAGTATAACTTCTTCTTCAATTTTTTCTTTTGGCTCTTCTACATTTTTTCTTGGTCTTCCTCTTTTTCTTTTTGGTTGTTCTACTACATTTTCCTCTGTTACAATTTTCTTTGGTCTTCCTCTTCCACGTTTTACTGGTTGTGGTACTTCATTAGTTTTTTCTTCTGTTTCTGGAATAGTATTTATTTCTGCATTTGGTAATTCATGCTTTTTTTCTGTATATCTTTGTGTTGTAGTTTCAGGATTTCCCGTTACAGTTCTTTTATTGTCTACTCTTATTTGATTTTCTGGTATTTGTTTTTCTTTTATAATAATTTTTCTTTTGTTTTGACCAATTACAGATGGTATTACTACTGGTTCACTAGGTTTTTTTATTCTACTATTCTTTAGCAATATCTCACTTGTTCCAGCTTTTTCTTTTTTCTTTTCTACTCTTACTTGATCTGATATTTTATTATTGTATGAATTTATTTCCTGATATTTGGGTGATCTTTCTTCTAATACAGCTCTTACATTTAATGGTAAACATTTACTTATTATTTTTAACTGAGTATTATTGTATTGATTTGCTATTCTATCAAAACTTTCTACATACTTTTCTTCATCATTTCCAATTCTTTTATAATGTGCTAATATATTTTGTATTTCTAATTCACTAACATCATTTTCATTGTCTTTTTCATATGTTACATCATCTGTATCTATTTTATAATAAATTTTAGCTTCTTTTTTTGAGCGTGGTCTTTTTATTAATTTACATACTTCACTTGCACTTCTATCATTTCCTAATAGAGCATTATAAATTCCTATTCCAAACAATTTGACTAGTATTTGTTCAGATTTATTTCTTCTTTCTGTACAAATTAAAATTATAGGAATATCTTCTCCTTTTGCATTTGAAGCTTCATCACTAATACTGTCTAATCTATCAAACAAAAATTTGTCCATTTGTTCATAATCTGTATTTACATATTGCTCTAAATCCTCGCTTATTACTACTCTATCATATGTTTTATCTCTTTGTAATTCTTTTAATATTGCATTAAAGTAATAAACATTTTTATATGATATTATTTGTTTATATTCTGATTGAAATTTTTTAATAATGGCCTGTGATGTATTCTCATTACTTACTGCAAATAAAACTTTCATTTGTTACCCCCTTCCAAATTTTACAATGATCGCAAATGCAAGTGGTAAAATTTGGCATATTACTAATATAGTTATAAATGATATCATCATTACTAATCCTTTTTCTTGTGTGTCTAATTTCCTTATTCCTATTACATATTGATATATTGCACTTACTGCAATCCCTAGAAAACATAATGGTATACTATATATTCTTACTAAGTTTAATATGTACGCTGTTAATCCATATGCATCTGAACCATATTTTTGTTTATATTCTTCTAATGTTTTTGCTGTATTTTCTTTTATCTTTATTAATTGGCTTTCATTTTGTTGATCTATAATATTTTCTGTTGCATATACTTGGCTACATCCAAATATTACTACTATCATTAGTAATATTACTATTGTAACTATTTTCTTCATACCATTCTTCATTCCTTTCACTTATTTCGTATATTTTCTACCTATATATCATACACTAGAATTAAAAAAATAGCAAGGAAAATCTTGCTATTTTTTTATTTTTTTTGCGGTCAAAATTATATTATATATCTCTTAATAAGTACAACTCCAACTAGTATTATTGCTAGTAATCCAACTGTTAATGTAAAATATGTTTTTGCCTTACCTGTTGATACAGCTAATATTACTTTTGCAATATCAATATCGTCTTCTCCATCTTTTCTATTATCAGGTGTTGAATCTCTATCTGGTACATCATATTCATTGTAGTCTTCAGAAATTTCTGCTGTATTTGTTTTTAATGCTAAATTGTCCGCTCCATTTATCCATGTTAGTATAACTTCTACTGTTGCACTTTCCCCAGGTTGCAATAGTGTGTTTTCTAATTGTTTTGTTGAAATTACATTATTTCCTTCATCTTTCCATAAAGGATTGTCTGTTGATTCAAATCTAAGACCCTCTGGTATATAGTCTGTAATTTCTTTTGCATATCCAGGAATGTCTCCTTCATTTGTTATGGTTATTCCATATCCAAATTTCACCACAACTTCGTTTAATTTCTTTTTATGTAATTCTACTTTTACAACAGGTTCTGGATCTTCATGTCCATTATATCCTGTTTCAGTTATAGTTTCTTTTCCATCTTCAACAACTATTACTTTTGTTACAAATTTTAATAATGCTAAATCAAAATATTCAACCTTAATATTTTCTATATCTTGATCATCTTCTCCCTCATTCCATTCATCTGGTTTTGAATCTATGTCTTCTATTGGTTTTCCGTCTTTGTCACTGTCATCTGATATTTGTGCATGGTTTGTAATTATTGTTGTATTTGAATTTGGATCTTTTACTTTAAATGCTATTTTAACATCTTTATAATTTAATATTTTTCCATCAAATGCTTTTAATAATTTATCTTCTCCATTATCTTTTGATAAATATCTTGTTTTTACTTTTACTGCTTCTTCTACGTTAGTTGTTTCTTTTCCATCTTTATCATACATTTTCCACATATATTGCACATTTGTTGTTTCATCTGGCAAATATTCTAAGTATTCTGGAATATCGTCTGTTATCTCACTTGCATATCCATCAATATCTCCCTCATTATATACTCTTATTGTATAAATTATAGTATCATCAACATGTACTGTTAATGGATCTTTACTATGCTCATATGTTATTTTTCCATCTTCCATTTTAACTTGTGGCTCTCTTGATGTAATTTCTTTTTCTTGCACTTCTGTTATAAACTTTCTTAGTGCTAAGTCAAAATTTAATTTTGTATTTTCAACTTCATATTTGATTTGTGTTTCATTATAACTATCTTTATTGATTGTTACTTCTATCGTTCCACTATATCTTTGATATCCTGCTGGTGCTTCAATTTCTGCTATCCAATATTTTGTACTTGCTTTATCTGCATCATACTCATATGTTCCATTTGATGTTTTATTGTTTTCATCAGATTTAGCATCTCCTCCATATTGAATTCCTATAAATTTTACAATTCCTTTTTCATCTGATTCTGCTGTTGCAATAACATTTTTATTATTTTTTGCATCTTCTTCTGTTGCATATATTCCAAATTTTGCTCCTGCTAAAGAAATTTTATTACCATTTTCTACATAATATTTATATAATATTACTCCACCTGTATGAACTTCTGGTTTTTCAGATTCTTTGACTATCTTATTATCACTTGATGTATTTTTATACTCTAATTTTGCTTGGTTTTCGATTTGTTCTCCCATTGCTGCTAATAGATTTCCATTTTCATCTTTTGCAAATGTTGTTTTAAATGTTACTTGGATTTTTTCACCAGCATTATTTTTAACATTATTAGATGCATTCATAGAATTTTCTGTATCTATAAATGTTAATGTCAATGTTCCTGTTTTTGTTTTGTCTTGTATTCCTGTTGGATTTTCTACATATGATATTTTATAATCTGTTCCTTCTGTTAACTTTGTATTTCCTATTTTTACATCAACATTTTCAATTCCCTCGAATTTTAATCTATAATCAATATCATCAACTATATCATAAAATTTATAATCATCTACATTTTTAGGTATAATTGACTCGATTACCCAAGAATGTACTTCATCTGCATTGTATCCTGAATCTTGATTTGTTACATCTTTTACGCCTTTATGTATTTCTGGTTCTTTATAGTTTTTTACTTCAACATATATATTTCCATCATCATTTAAATATACATTTGCATCTTTTTTTCCTGTAATATCATTTTCTTTTGAATCCACAACTGTATATTTTATACTGTGCTCATATCCTGAACCATCATCTTTTATTTTCTTTGATACTGTTATTGTTATTGTACCATCAAATTCACAATATTCATCTGGTGCTTTGGTTTCTTTTATTATATATACATCATCTGTTAAATGGTCTGCATCTACAGGTACATCTTGTGCTATTGTTAATCTTCCTGTTATTTCCTTTTCTTCTTTTACTCCATTTGTTGTAACTTCAAATTTTGCTGTTGAATTTAATTGTTTTCCATCTTTGTCTTCTTTAACTAAAACTAAATCATATTTTCCTGATGTCCTTACTTTTATCCTTTCAATGTCTTGATCGTCGTCTCCCTCAATCCATTTATCTGGTGTTGAATCTATATCATCTATTGGATTTCCGTTTTCATCACTATCATCTGATATTTGCGCATAATTTACTAATACTCTATCTGATGTGGCTTTTTCTGTTACTTTACATAGTACTTGTGCATCTAAATAGTCTGGATTTTCTGGTTCTGTTGTACTTATTGCACCCTCTTTATTTAATGCATATAATAAATTTGCTTTATAATTTGCATCTCCAGGTTGTGCATTTAATTCTGCTCCTTGCCCTTTTGCATACCATGTGGTTGATACTACTTGTCTTCCATCACTATCTAAGCCTTCTAATTTCCATATTCCATTATATTCTTCATTGCCAACAACAAATTCTAGTCCTATTGGTAATGTGTCTTTTATTTTGCTTGCATATCCATTAACTTCTCCCTCATTATATACTCTAATTGTATATAATACATAATCTCCTGGTTCTACTATTAATGCTTCTTTATCATCTTGTTTATATGTTATTTTTCCTGTTTCTTTATTTATACTTGTTACTACTGGTGCTCTTAAATATGTACCATCTATATTTTTATTATCTGTTATATATTCTCCTGGCTCTATTTTTTGATCTTTACTAACTGCTGCTATATGTTTAAATAATGCTAAATCAAATATTTTTTCTTCTGGCATTATTACTAATTTTTCAAAGTCATCATCATCTTGTTCACCTTTATAATGATATTTATCATCTGTTAAATCATTTTTATTATCTGTATTACCTTTATAGTTTTGCATATTATCTTTATTAACATTTGGTGATGTATCTGGTTCTGAATCTCTATCAGCACCTTTTTGATTTGTTATTGTAATATTATCATCAGAATTATATTCTTCATCTATCCACGCAACATTTGTTAATATTATTTGATTTTTTGTGTCTGGTTCTTGTGCTACTTTGCATTTTATTTCTATTGTTTCATAATCTAAATTTCCATCAGTATAAGCATTTATACTTTTTGCTGGATTTTGCGCTGTGTTTACTATTGTTAGTGTAATCTGATTTAATGTTGTATTATATGATAGTGTATATGTATTTTTTTGATTTCCATTTTTGTCTTTAGAAACTACTGTTGAAGAATTACTTGTTGAGTTTATTAATCCTGTTGGTAGTTGATCTATTATTTTTGTTGCAAATCCTGCTTTATTTCCCTCATTATATATTGAAATATTATATGTTACTTCATCTTTATCTTTAACAGTTACTGGATCTTTTCTGTGTTTATAGTCTGCTGTTGTTCCTGTTTGCAATGTTGATGTATCAATATTAGGTACTCTTGTATTTGTTAAATTTTTTCCATTCAATTGTGTAATATATTTACGTAATGCTAAATCAAATTCATCTGGCTGTGCTTCAAATTCTGTTGGTATTGTTTCTTCTTTTCTTGTTACTTCAACTATTGGTTGTTCTGCATTTAAAGTTATTTTGTCTGTTTCTTCAGTTCCATTTAACCATAATGTTTTCTTTGTTGTTTCTTGTTTTACATCTATTTTTACATTTACTTTTTCAATATTATTTCTTGGAACTGTTATATAAAATCCATCTGTTCTTCCAACTAAATCTTTTATATTTGTTGTTCCTAATGAGTTTCCTGTACTGTCTGTAAATGTATAATTTATTTCACTATTATTTTGATTTGTTACTTTTATTGATATTTCATATGATGCACTACTGTCTTTTTCTATTACTATTGGTCCCACTACATAATTTGAACCAATTCTTTTAGTTGATAATCTATATTTTCCGTTTGAATTTTGTGTTAATCCTGTTGTTTTTACTTTAACTCCATTTGATATTGTATAATTATTATCTGCATTGTAATTATTAGCATTCTTTTCTGCAGCATCTATTAAATAATTATATAATACTATCGCTTGCTCATTTCTAAGTGGTCCTATTTCTGTTGTTGCAAATTTATTATAGTCTGTTAAATTCTGATAAGATGTACCATCTGTTGATATTGTTAACCAATCTGTTTTTGATTTTTGATTAAATACAGCATCTTGAGTTTTATCTTGTAAATAGTTAGTATAATACCATATTGCTGCTCTTTGTACTGCTTTTATATCAGAATCTGTTATTAAATTTGCTTCTGTATATCCATTTGTTGAAACTAAACTACTGTAGTCATATCCGTCTATTGGTTCATAGTAATATGCCTTTTCTTTAGAGTCATATTTAATTCCAATATTGTCTAAGAATTTTATTTTATCTGTTTGTCCTTCTATGTATGAATTATCTAATATCCATAAAAGTTCTCTGTAATATCCAGATTCAGATAGTAATGTTTTTACAACATCATCAACATCTTTTCCATTGTCTATAATTTTATTTAATAATGTCTGTCTATCTGCTTGTAAGTCGTATGATAAATTATATGCTACTATTGTATCTTTATTGGTATTCCATGATTCTCCATAATTTGCTTTTATACAATATAAATTTCTTTGTGTATTACTAATGTCTTTTATATTTTTAGAATTGTATGTTGTTAGATTCCATATATATGCATTTGTTGCTGGTTGCCCAGATGCATTTGGTGTTGTTGGATTTCCTATTCCATATCCTATGTTTTTTGTATTCAATTTTGTTAAATTTACATATATTACTTCATTTGTATTAGCATAACTTATTATATAACTGAATAAGAATGCCATTATTGCAATTACTGATACTAGTATACATACTTTTCTTGTTTTCATTTAATTCATCCTTTCTCATTTTCGAGTTTTATACATTATTTATTATACTTCTTTTTACGAATAAAATCAATATTTTTTCATATATTTTATTGATTTTGTTTTGGAGGATTTATTGTGAAAATTTTAAAAACTTTTATATGTACTTTTCTTATAATATTTTTATATACTTTTACGGTTTATGCTGATGATGAAGACTTAGAAAATTGGGGTGATGTTCCTTTTATTATCAATGCTTCTTCTGATACTTCTACTGTTCCAACCATAAATTCTAGATCTGCTATTATTTTTGATAGAACTTCTGGTTCTGTTTTATTTGGTAAGAATGAAAATGAAAAACGAAAAATGGCTTCAACTACAAAAATTATGACCGCAATTATTGTTATTGAAAATTCTAATTTGGATGATGTTGTTACTATTTCATCAAAATCTGCGGGTACTGGTGGTTCACGTCTTGGACTACATACTGATGATAAAGTTTCTATACGTGATCTCCTTTACGGATTGCTTCTTTGTTCTGGAAATGACTCAGCCGTAGCCTTAGCAGAACATGTTGGTGGTTCTATTGATAATTTTGCAATTCTAATGAATTCAAAGGTTTCTGAATTAGGACTTACATCAACTAATTTTGTTACTCCTCATGGTCTTGATAGTGATGACCATTATACTACTGCTTATGAATTAGCTGTTATAACTAATTATGCTTTAAAAAATGATGTTTTTCGAAAATTTGTTGGTACAAAAAATTGTACTATCTCTATTAATGGCCATCCTAAAAATTTATCTAATACAAATGAACTTCTTGGTAATTTAGATGGTGTTTATGGCGTAAAAACCGGATTTACAAATGGTGCTAATAGATGTCTTGTTACTTCTTTAAAACGTGACAATATGGATTTAATTTGTGTTGTTCTTGGTGCTGACACAAAAAAAGACAGAACTAAAGATAGTGTGAATCTAATTGAATATGCTTTCAAGAATTTTAAATCAATAAATTTACGAGAAAAAGTTATGAATGAATTTGCTAATTGGAAAATATGTAATACATCCAGTTTTATTGTAAAAAAGGGTTGTTCTAATAATATTGATGCTGTTTTAGAAGACTTACCTTACGATTTTTTTCCAATAAATTGTAATCATATTGATGATATTAGCATATATATATATTGTAATACAAATCTTGAAGCACCTTTAGTCGAAAACTCTATTATAGGTTATCTTACTATTAGTATTGATAATAAAACTGTTTTAACTTTAAATATCTATAATTCTAATTCTATTAATAAAAAAAGTTGTTTCAATTTTTTTAATGATATTATCAAAAAATATACTTATTATTTAGAGAGTTTGTGTTACTAAATTTTATAAAATTTAGTAACATTCCTCTTGACAAATATTTAATATTCTGTTATTATAATTACGCTTACATTTGCAGGTATAGTTTAGTGGTAAAATGAGACCTTGCCAAGGTTTAGTCACGAGTCCGATTCTCGTTACCTGCTCCATATTTATTTTTATGGCGACATAGCCAAGTGGTAAGGCACAGGTCTGCAAAATCTCGATCCCCGGTTCGAATCCGGGTGTCGCCTCCATAAGAAAAAGAGAAAGTATTGAATATCAATAATTTCTCTTTTTTATTATTCTCAATAAAATTATACATTATTTACTATAAAATCAATAACATCATCATCTTTATAATTTTCTTTATCTTTATTCTTATCTTCTTCAGTTAAATCAACAAAATACTTGTTACATTCTGGCATAATTGACATTGAATCCAATGGATAACCTGGATTCCTTTTTTCACAAGGCTTATCTGTAAAATAAAAATGGCTTTTACTCCAACTATATTCTTTCGGTTCTTTTCCATCATATATTACCATTCCATATACCCACTTAGCAGTTAACTTTCCACCATATTCACTAACCAAATTACTATAATATTCAATCATTTCATCATCACTTAATTCTTTTCCATTTACTCTTCTTACATGTGTTCCTGGTTGTTTTTCTTCTGGTAATTCTTCTATGTATAAATTATTATCCATTCCTATAGTTATAATTTTTGTTTTGTCATAATATGCCTTTGCCTTTATATAGGCATTTTCTATAGCATTTTTTCCTGTTTCTTCTGGCTTTAGATTTATTCCTAAATCTTTAATAGTTAATATTTCTATATTTTTTTCTTTTAATTTTTCTGCATATCTTTTTATTTTTGCTGGATTTGTTGTTGCAAATAATACTTTCATTTATTTAACCTCCTTAAAACCACTTTTTATACATCTTTCATATTTAATTACTATTAATTAAGAGAAAATTGATACCCACAAAAATAAGGAATATAAGATTATTCCTTATTTTATATCTACAAATTGTTTATCATTAATTTATGAACTTTTTATTTTTTCTATAATATTCAGCAATCAATTCATCAAGCTCAATACTTAATTGATAAATAATACTATAATCTTTTCCTGTAACAATACTCTCATTCAATTTATCTCTTAATTTACAAATTTCATCATTTAGCATACAGCATCTCTCCTTTTTTACAATTATTCGTCTGTACATTTATAAAATAACATATTTTTACATTTCAGTCAATAAAATATTTCAAATTTTTTACTTTTCGTATGACCTTTTTCCTTTGATTTAGCTGTATTTCGACAATCTGTTACATTTTATGAAACTATTCTATTTTATTCATCATAATTTATATTACTTTTTTATTACATTATTCCAAATAAATTACAATCATGCTTTTTTTATTACAGAAATAATCATTTTTTTATCGTCAAAAACTTCTCTTAAGATTTGTTCAACATACTGTTCATTAATTGTTGTTATTTCTTCTAAGTAGTCAAAACTATTTATTTCTTTAAAAAAGTCTGCTAAAAACATTCTTGCGATATCTGCTGTATCATTATATTCTTTTACATATTCACCATAAATTCTTTTCTTTATTCTATTGAATTCTGAAGTATCAATTTTTGATTCTTTCATCTTTTTAACAGTTTCTTTAAATTCTGAATAAACTTTTTCTGGTTCTGGCGATTGTCCACTAATTAAAACATGTGCATATCCTGTAGCAAATTCATAATCAAGTGAAGGCGTAGTAAATAATATTCCCTCATCATATAATTTTTTATACAATTTTGAACTTTTTCCAATTATCATATTTAACAATATTTCTATTGCAATGTGTTTACGAACTCTTTCCTTTGTATCTACAACTTTATCTTTTATTCCTATTGTAAATAATGGTTGGCTTACATCCATATTTTGTTCTATTTTTTCTTTTACTATTTCTTCTTTTTCTTCTGGATATATTCTCTTTATTTCTCCATTTGCTTTTTTATCTATTAGTCTCTTTTTTACTTCTTTTAATAGTTCCTTTGGTTCAAAATCACCACAGAAAACCATTGCCATATTTGATGGGTTATAAAATGTATTATAACATTTATATAAAATATCTTTATCAATATGACTTATTGTTTCGATTGTACCTGTTATATCTAATTTTACAGGATGTTCATGATACATAGCTTCCATTGCATTCAAGTATACTCTCCACTCAGGATAGTCATCATACATCATTATTTCTTGACCAATTATGCCTTTTTCTTTTTCTACATTTTCATCAGTGAAATATGGATGTTGAACATAATCCATTAATTCATCTAGTGCTGGATAAAAGTTCTCTGTACATTCAAATAAATATGCAGTGTGATCATTTGTTGTATATGCATTTGCATCAACACCTAAAGCTGTTAATGTATCTAAACTATTTATTCCACTTTCTTGTTCAAACATTTTATGTTCTAAAAAATGTGCAACTCCTTTTGGCACTTCTGTTTCATTCTCTTCTCCTGGTACAATAAACTTACTATCATTTGAACCATAATTAGTTCCCCATATTGCATATTTTTTTTGAATTGCTTTTTTTGGTATAATCATTACTGTTAATCCATTTTCAAGCTTTTCTATATATACTTTCTCTTTTACTTTAGAATTTTCTATAATTTTCATTTTAAATCTCATTTCCTCCTTATCTTTTATTATTACTTTTCTATATTTTTCAAAAAATATACAGTATTAATAGTTATAGAATTTGCAACTGCTACAATTTCTTGTTTTGTTACATTTTGAATTTTCTCTATATATTGTTCTAATGATGTTTTTGTATCTGTTAATTCTTGTCCAAAAAAGTAAGTAATTTCTGTATCTTGTTCATCATCAATACTTTTTATTCCTGATATTATTCCATTTTTTGCATTTTCTATATCTTCATCTGTAAATACTCCGTTTTTCATATCTTCTAATTGTTTACGTATTATTTCTAGAGCTTTTTCATAATTTTTTATTTCTATTCCACATCTTATAAATATATTACTTTTATATCTTACATAACTTGAACCTGCTGTATATGCCAAACTAGCTTTTTCTCTTACTTCTTGGAACATTTTTGAATTTGCTGTTCCTCCTAATATTGCATTATACAACATTGCATCATATTTTTGTTCTTCATTATCTAATTCTAAATCTAGTCCTATTACTATTTTTCCTTGTGTTACATCCATTTCTTCTTTTATTTCTTTTTCTTGTACTATTTCTTTTGTTTCAATTTTGTTTATTTTATAATTTGCTTCTCTTTCTTGCAATTTTTGAATATTTTCGTTTTTTTCTACTATATCTTTTACTTCTTCTATATTTCCTGATACAAATATATCTATTTTGCATTCTGAAATCATTTTTTTATAATATTCATATAAGTTTTTAGGTGTAATATTCTCTAAATCTTCAATATATCCATATTTATATAATCCATATGGTTCATCTTTGTACATTTCTTCTATACATCTATCAAATGCATATCTTGCCTTATTATCAGTTTTTCCTTGTATTATTCTTTTGACATTTTCTTTTTCTTGTTGAACATATTCTTTTTTGAATTCCCCATTTTCTACTAATGGATTAAAAACTATCTCAAGTACTTTTTCTATTGATGTTTTCAACATATTTTCATCAGATTGTGGAAGAAATTTATCATTTATTGCTTCTATATAAAATTTTAGTATATGATTATCTCCTGTTTTGTCTAAACCACAATCAAAACTTGCTCCGTACATTTCTTCCATTTCTTTACTTATTTGTGCTTGTGTTGGCATATTTTTGCTTCCTCTTCTTAATACAGCTGATATTAACGAATTTTTAGTTACATTTTCTCTGCTTATTGGCATTGTTAAAAATATAGCTATTAAGTTTGTTTTAAATTTATCTGTTTGTATTTCATGTAATTTTATTCCTTTTTTTATTTCATTTTCTTTATATCTCATTTTTTATCATTCCTTTCCATTTTTTTGCTATTATATAGTATAATATATTTCTAATTAATTATTCAAGTTTTTTTGCATAAAAAAAATCCCACAATTTATGTGGAATTTTTTTAAAATTTTCTTTTTCTTGCTGCCTCTGATTTTTTCTTTCTTTTTACACTTGGTTTTTCATA
>CABQAZ010000031.1 GCA_902462295.1 uncultured Clostridium sp.
CCAACAACTCCAATATAAATATCACCATCAGTTCGTTTGGCTATATCTTGATATAAGCCTATATTTTCCATCTATAATACCTCCTTGATAGACAAACTTTTATTAATATATATGGATTATTTTTTAATAATATGACAGATAAATAAAAAAACTTGCTAAAATTTTTGGAATGTGATAGAATGACAATATCAAATTACATATAATATACAAAAACATTATAGGCAAATCGTCTGTAATAGGAAAGGACATAATAAAATGCAAGATACAATAGATATTTTAAGAGAATATAATCAAGATCATATTATTAGATTATTAGAGAAATTAGATGAAGAAAAAAAACAAGAATTAACAAAACAAATACAAGGAATAGACTTCCATCAGATAATGGAATTATATAATAATACAAAAAAAGAAATAAAATTTAAAGAAAGTAAAATAGAACCATTAAAATATTTAGATAAGGCAAAACTTACAGAAGTGCAAAGACAAGAATTTGATAAATTAGGAGAAGAAATTGTTAAATCAGGGAAATATGCAGTTGTTACAATGGCAGGAGGGCAAGGAACAAGACTTGGACATCAAGGGCCAAAAGGAACATTTAAATTAGATGTTTATGGAAAAGGAAAATACTTATTTGAAATTTTGATAGATAATTTAAAAGAAGCTAATCAAAAATACCAAACAACAATACCATGGTACATAATGACGAGTAAAGAAAATAATAAAGAAACAATAGAATTTTTAGAAAAAAACAATTATTTTGGATATGATAAAAAATTTATTACAATATTTACTCAAAGTGAATTGCCATTAGTTGATGAACAAGGAAAATTACTTATAGGAAAAGATTTTAAAATAAAAGAAGCATCAGATGGAAATGGTGGAACATATTCTTCTTTACGTGCAAGTGGATGTTTAGCAGATATGAAAGAAAGAGGAATAAAATGGGTATTTATAGGAAGTGTAGATAATGCATTATTAAAAATGGTAGATGTAACTTTATTAGGAATGGCTATAGACAAAAATGTTCAAATTGCTTCAAAATCAGTAGTTAAAGCTAATCCACACGAAAGAGTTGGAGTATTTTGCAAAATGAATGGACACCCAAAAGTTATAGAATACACAGAACTTCCTGAGAATATGGCTGAAGAACGAGATGAAAATGGAGAGCTAAAATATGGTGAGTCACATATAATGTGTAATTTATATACTATTGAAGCAATCGAAAAGATTAGTAAAGAAATTTTAATATATCATAGTGCTCACAAAAAAAATTCATATATAGATGAAAATGGAAAAGAAGTAATTCCAACAGAACCAAATTCTTATAAATTTGAATCATTCATATTTGATGCATTTGAGTTTTTTGATGACATAGCAATACTTAGAGGAAAAAGAGAAGATGACTTTGCCCCTGTAAAAAACAAAGAAGGAGTTGATAGTCCAAAAACAGCTAAAGAATTATATGAAAAGTTTTGGAAATAAACTTGCACAGTTCGAACCGAGTATTTTATTATACGAATATAGGAGGTATTAGAATGGTAGAATGTAAAATAGAGAGATTATATAACTTAGATGAAACGATTGCTAAGCCATTACTTCAAAATTTAGTTTATCCATGGGAAGCATTACCTAAGATTAGTGAATTCATAATAGAATTAGGAAATAAATTAGATAAAGAAATTTACGAAAAAAAGGGAGAAAACATTTGGATTGCAAAATCTGCAAATGTTTATCCAACAGCATATATTAAAGGACCAGTAATAATAGGAGAAAATGCAGAGATAAGACATTGTGCTTTTATTAGAGGAAAAGCAATTATTGGAAATAATGCGGTGGTAGGAAATTCAACAGAATTGAAAAATGTTATTTTATTTAACAATGTGCAAGTTCCACACTATAATTACGTGGGAGATTCCATATTAGGATATAAAGCACATATGGGAGCTGGCTCAATAACTTCAAATGTAAAATCTGATAAAAA
The DNA here is from genome assembly GCA_902462295.1 of uncultured Clostridium sp. GTDB lineage: Bacteria > Bacillota > Clostridia > TANB77 > CAG-508 > CAG-269. Next base: position 1,985 of record CABQAZ010000031.1, read on the forward strand.
ACTTGTAATTGTTAAAAATAAAGAAAATACTATTGAAACAGGACTAAAAAAATTTGGTGCTATGATTGGAGATAATGTAGAAGTTGGATGTGGTAGTATTTTAAATCCAGGTAGTGTGATTGGAAAAAATACCAATATATATCCATTGTCTTCTGTTAGAGGAGTAGTACCTGAGAATAGTATATATAAAAATAAAAATGAAATTGTAGATAAAAAGTAAAAAAGAAGTAGTTTTTAAATTCTACTTCTTTTTATATACTACATTTGTTGATTTCCGGGTATAAAATAATCTACTACACCATAAATTAAAGCTCCTATTATTGCTGCCATCCATGAAATTGAATAACCAGCTACAAAATATTGTGTAAAATATAAAATAATAGCAGCTAAAGCAAAACCGACAAATCCTTTACCAAATGGACTAGCATGCAAACCAGTGAATTTTATTATTAAGTAATCCATTATAGTTAATACAACTGCTGCAAGAGCTAAAGACCATATATTGTTTATAGTAAAGTTAGGTGTAAAAAATGCTGTAATTGCAAGAACTATAGCTGCTGTGATTAATCTACCAACAATTTGCCAAACTGTAGAACTACCTGTTGTAGTACTATTACTTTGAGAATTTGACATATCAAAAACCTCCTTATTTGTTTTACAATTTAAATTTTTTCTTTTTTGTTATTATCTTGCTGAAAATTTTAATGTTTTTCAAGGTTATATGAATATTATTTACAACAAAAAATTAATTATACAAAAATCGTATAAATAACAAAAAAATGTGAAAAATAAAATTAAAAAGTATAGACAAAATTTATGTAGGAGGAGAAATATGTTAATAACATTTTTCAGAGCAATAGTGTTATACATAATTGTATTGGTCGTAATGAGATTGATGGGAAAACGAGAGATAGGACAACTTCAACCATTTGAATTAGCGATTTCAATAATGATAGCAGATTTAGCAACATTACCAATGGCAGAAACAGGAATACCAATTTCTAATGGAATAATACCGATTTTGGGTTTACTTGTAATGCATTTGGTAATTTCTATATTAAATATGAAGAGTACAAAAGCAAGAGAAATTATATGTGGAAAACCATCTATATTAATATTTAGAGGAAAAGTAGATCAAAAAGTGTTAAAAAAAGAGAGATTTACAATAAATGAGTTAGAAGAAAGATTAAGAGATAACAATATATTTAATATAGGAGATGTAGAATATGCTGTGCTAGAAACAAGTGGTCAAGTAACAGTAATTCCAAAACCTAATAAAAGACCAACTATTCCAGAGGATTTTAATATTGAACCTCAATATGAGGGAATTCCATATGATTTGGTTGTTGATGGAAAAGTAATGTATAAAAATTTAGATAAATTGGGAAAAAATTATGTATGGCTAAAAAAACAAACAGAGAAGTTTGGAATAAAGCCTGAAGAAGCTTTAATTGTTACTATTGATGGAAAAAATCAATTTTTCTGTCAGCCGATAGAAAAGGAGAATGGTAAAAATGTATAAAGAAGTTGTGATATGTATAATAATTGTTGTTACAATTATTTCTTTAGATATATTTACTCAGAAATATACTCAAAGTACTACATCTGAAATAACACAAATTTTTTCTGATTTAAAAGGAGAAATACTAAAAGAGGATAAAGAACAGATAAATTCAAAAGTAAAAAAATTGGATGAAGAGTGGGGACAAAAGCATGATAGGCTTGCTTATTATATTGAACATGATGAGTTAGAAAAGGTTGATACTGCAATCGTTTCTTTAAAAAGCTTTGTTGAAACTGATGATTATTCTTCTGCTATTGCAGAACTTGATGAGGGAAAGTTTATTCTTGAACATATTCAAAAAAAGTATGCTTTTAATTTGGAAAATATATTTTAAATTTTGATTGACTTTTTTTATTGGTATATACTATAATAGGTATGTAGTGCTTCCATAGCTCAGTTGGTAGAGTGCAGCCTTGGTAAGGCTGAGGTCACGGGTTCAATTCCCGTTGGAAGCTCCAACGACGTATCTGTTCGAACTAATAGAATAGATTGATACAAAAATCAATCAGAAAATAAAATCTGGTTGATTTTTTTGTTGACTAAAAGTAGGTAATATTAAAATCATCCGAACTAAAGGTTGGTGCAAGTATATGTAAATTTTCTTTTGTTTATCTGCTTCTGTATATAAATTCCACATTTTTTATCTGTTTCAGACAATTCTAAATCAGCTTCACCAAAATAAATAAAAATTTCATTCTATTTATTGTCAAAAAAGTAATTATAATATAGAATGAATACCAAGAAAGGTAAGGTGCAAAAAATGGAATTAGAAGATTTAGAAAGAGTTGTACTAGCTGCATATCTAAAGTATGAAAATGATGATTTAAAAACTGCTGTAAAGCAACTAGATATGTCAGCTAATTTTTTACTAAAAGATGATGAAACATTAGATCCTATATGGACAAATATTTCTAAAGATGTTTATATGGCTGTAATTTTGAACAATTTTAGCAAGAAAATTAAGTTTTCTTTAAAGGATTTGGAAAATATACTGAATAATCAAAATATTGTATATAGTAATATTATTGAATTTTGCAATAAGTTTGAAAATAAGGAAGAAATAACGTTTGCAACAAGTCTAAAAAGGATTAGCGAAAATCCTTTAAAAAGTGCTATCCAAATATTAAAAGAAAATATTAAGAAAATGAATATTTTAAGTGCTACAACATTAGATAATAATATTGCAAGTGCAGAAAATAAAACAGAAAAAATTACTCAATTCGACATAATAGAAATTGCAGATAAAAAAGCAACAATAACTTATGATATTAAAACAAATGTAAGACATGTAGTAAGAAAAATGGATATTTCATATTTGCAAGATGGAAAAGAAATTCAAGAAGAAAGAATTGTTTTTGCTTTTGATATTGTTGATGTTAGTGAAGAATTTATTACAATTAAAACTAATCCTATGTGTGAAGTAAAAGATGGAAGAATTAATTTGCTTCGCCCTGAAACTATATTTAAATTAACAAAAAATAGAAAATTGTGTTTACGTACACCTACTATGGATGGAGGATTTTATTTTGAATTAATTATAAAACAAAAAAATTCAAAAGGCTGAAATTATTTCTAACTTTGTCAATACTCTGTAGAGAGTTCATTAAATGAATGAACTCTCTTTTTTGCCTAATGATTAAAATTGATTTTTTCTTTCAATTCTTCAACATGTAAACGCATTTTTGGGGACAAAACAAATATTGTAGTTTGATAATATTTCTCCGTGATAGTCATTGTAAAAATCAATGACTGCCCTCCCATACCATGAATTCTTGATAGAGAATGATATGTACTTTTTTTTAGGTCTGACATATTGTAAATTTTGTTGATGAGCAGACATTTTATTATTCTGCTTTTTAAATTTTCAAGTTTCTCAGGACATTTGACTTTAGCGAACACATGAGAAATAATTTCATCCTCTATTTGTTCTTCAATTTTAAGTTCTGTATGTTGTTCGTTTACATCTGATTGAGTTGCTAATTCTTCCCGAATTAATTGCAAATTGTTTTCAATTTCTTGCATTAATTTTTCAATTTTTGTGATATTCATCATATTCCTCCTGTCATTTGGCAAAATTATTGTGTAAGTTTACAATAACATTGTAACATGGATTTACATAAAAGTCAAAGATGTTGCAAAATAAAAAATTGGACTAGATTATAATTAATAAAATATAAATGAGATAATTTGTTTCATATTAATGACTAACTTAAAATATATTAAGATACGTAAAAGCGGGAACTATTTTAGTTCTCGCTTTTATATGTCAATTCATAAATAGCTTTTGCATAAATTTTGCAGGACAACATTAATTTATCAATATCAATAAACTCATTAGCTTGATGGCACATATCTGTATCGCCAGGAAAATTTGCACCAAAAGAAACGCAGTTTTCAAAAGCTCTAGCATAAGTTCCTCCGCCAATAGCAATAGGCTCAGAATTTGAATTAGTCATTTTGTTAAAAATATTACAAAGAGTTTTAACTAAGTAATTATCTTTAGAAACATATAAAGGATTTTGTTTTCCTGCAATATAAGTATCTAAAGAACAGCTTTTACATTTTAAATCAATTAAATTTGTTATAGTATCAATTGATGTATTTATAGGAATACGTAAGTTAATACCAAGTTGCAAATAATTTTCATAAAATTTAAAATTTCCAACATTTAAAGTAAGTTTTCCAGATTCATCTTCAAAATTAATACCTAAAGACTTTCCATCAAATTCAGTGTTAATATAGTTTTCAAAAAATTCAAATAATTTAATTTTATATTCAAAATGGTTAAAAATTCTATTAAGTAAAATTATCATAGGTGAAATTGCGTTTTTGCCCAAATCAGGATGAGCAGAATGTGCTTGAATTCCTGTAGAATGTAAAATTATAGAATTTTCACTTATTGAGTAATTTATATCAAAATTTAAATTTTTAAGTTCTTCATCAATAAAGTTTGTAATATCTGATAAACTAATTTCTGAAATATTAATATCAAGTGTAACATCACATTTTTTAGGAACAACATTGATAGCATTATTATTACAGTCAATATTAGAGATTTTAATTGGTAAATTTTCATATTTAGTATAATCATCTTTGATATAGACTGTGCAAATTCCTTTTTCTGCATAGATACAAGGAAAGTCTGCATCAGGACTAAAGCTTATAGTTGGTAATTCTTCAACTTCTTTATAATGTTTTATACATTTCCAAGCTTTTTCTTCATTAATACCTAAAATAAGACGAACTCTACAATCTATATTCATATTATCTTTTATAGCTTTCATTGCATATAATGATGCAACTACAGGACCTTTATCATCTATAGCACCACGACCATATATTTTGTTATCTTTAATTGTTGCTTCAAAAGGTGGAGTATTCCAACCATCACCACTTGGTACAACATCTAAATGACCGATTATACCTAAAAGTTTATCACCTTCACCAAATTCTATGTAACCACAATAACCATCAATGTTTTTTGTTCTAAAACCTAATTTATTGCCCAAATTCAAGGCATATTCTAAAGCTTCTTTAGCATTTTTACCAAAAGGCATATCAGGATTGTTTGTTTCTTCAGAAACACTAGGAATATTTATAAGATTACAGGTTTCTGCTATAATTTCATCTTTTAAACTATCAATATATTTTTCAAACATAATAAAATACCTCCTAAAAATAATTATACTATAATGTATTGAACATATCAATAATATTATTACAGTATAATGTTTTAACTTGAATTAATATAAAGAAAGACTTGAAGTATAAGCTTTTCATTGCATTACTCGGCATATTACAAAATTCAAGAAATTCTAACTTGATTTATGGCACTTTTCCACTCTCGTGAACTCTTTCCATAAATCATCGTAGAATTTCTAAAATTTTTCCATACACATTCGTAATTTCATTCAAAGCTTATACTTCAAGTCTTTCTTATAAAAAGTAAATCAAAATTATTATACTGTAAGATTATAATACAATATTTTACATAAATACTTGATTTTTGAAAAAAAATACATTATAATAACTTTGTATTTAGAAAAAACAAGGAGAGATGAAAAAATGCAAGAAAATAAGCAAAATCAAGAAGTAGAATTAGATGAAAACCATTTAATCCAAATAAGAAAAGATAAATTAAAAGAATTACAAGAACAAGGAAAAGACCCATTTGAAATAACAAAATTTAATAGAACAAATACAGCAGGAGAAATAAAAGCAAATTATGAAAAATTTGAAAATAAAGATGTAACAGTAGCAGGGAGAATAATTGCAAAAAGAATTATGGGAAAAGCATCATTCTGTACAATACAAGACAGTGATGAAAAAATTCAAAGTTATGTAAGTATAAATGATTTAGGAGAAGAGAGCTACAAAGCATTTAAAACATGGGATATTGGAGATATAATAGGAATAACAGGATTTGTATTTAAAACAAGAACAGAAGAAATTTCAGTTCATGCAAAAGAAGTAACACTACTTTCAAAATCATTAAGACCATTACCAGAAAAATTTCATGGATTAAAAGATGTAGATTTAAGATATAGACAAAGATATGTAGATTTAATAGTAAATCCAGAAGTAAAAGAAACATTTATATTAAGAAGTAAAATAATAAAAGAAGTAAAAGCATATTTAGATGGTAAGGGATATTTGGAAGTTGATACGCCAATATTAAATACAATAGCAGGTGGAGCAACAGCAAGACCATTTATAACACATCACAATACATTAGACTTAGATATGTATTTAAGAATAGCAAACGAATTATATCTAAAAAGACTAATTGTAGGTGGTTTTGATAAAGTATATGAAATGGGAAGAATGTTCAGAAATGAAGGAATGGATATAAAACATAATCCAGAATTTACAAATATAGAATTATATTCAGCATATGAAGATTACAATGATATGATGGATATAACAGAAGATATGTTCAGAACAGTAGCTCAAAAAGTATTAGGAACAGCTAAAATAAACTATCAAGGAACAGAACTAGATTTAGAATCACCATGGAAAAGAATTTCAATGATAGAAGCAATAAAAGAAGTAACAAGTATTGATTTTAATACAGTTGAAACAGATGAACAAGCTATTGAGATTGCAGAAGAAAAGAAAATAGAAATAGATCCAATCAAGAAAACAAGAGGGGATATAATAAATACATTTTTTGAAGAATTTGTAGAAGAAACATTAGTACAACCAACATTTATATATGATTATCCAGTAGAAGTATCACCATTAACAAAGAGAAAACCAAGTGATAAGAGATTAACAGAAAGATTTGAAGTATTTATTGGTGGTAGAGAATATGGAAATGCTTATTCAGAATTAAATGATCCAATAGACCAATATGAAAGATTTAAAAAACAAGTTGAAGCAAGAGAAGCAGGAGATGAAGAAGCTAATATGATGGATGAAGATTTCATAAATGCACTTGAATATGGTATGCCTCCAACAGGTGGTCTTGGAATAGGAATAGATAGATTAGTTATGTTATTAACTGATTCAGCTTCAATAAGAGATGTATTGTTATTCCCAACAATGAGACCTTTAAACTAAAAAATATATTGCTTTGGGAGAAAATTATACAAAGGTTACATAGCATTTAAAATAGATGAAATAGGACATATTTATAAATATGTTCTATTTTTTCAAAAAAGAATGAACCAAAACACAAAATAGAACGTCTAACAAATGAAAATAGAAAGGAAGTTGTAAAATGGCCATTATACAAATAAAATCTTTAAATGGAAAAAATGAGTTTACAAAACTTATAGAAGAAAACAAACTTAAATTTTACAAAACAGCAAAAATAATATTAAAAAATGATGATGATATTTATGATGCACTCCAAGAGGCTCTAATAAGTATGTATCAAAATTATGAACAATTAAAAGAAAAAAAATATTTTTCAACATGGGCAACAAGAATTGTAATTAATAAATGTTATGATTTGCTAAGAAAAAATAGAAATAATATTATACCAATAGACGAAAATGTTGAGAATGATATGAAATTAGCTCAATATGATGAATACGAAGTTGATGAATATGGAATAAAAGAAGCAATGAAATATTTAAATGATGATTTAAAATTAATTACTATTTTATATTATTATGACAATTATTCTGTAAAAGAAATATCACAAATTATAAATATTCCAGAGGGAACAGTAAAATCAAGACTCTCAAAAGCGAGAGAAATTTTAAAACAAAAGTTAGAAAAGGAGGAGATTTAAAATGAATGATGATAAATTTGATAAATTATTAAAAAAACAAATGCAAGAAGATGTATATATGCCTGAAAAAATAAATCAACTATTTTCGAACTTTGAAAGTGAGGTAAATATGAAAGAAAAAAATAAAAAATTAAAAACAAGTAATTATATAAAAAGAGTATCAATCGCAGCATGTTCTATATTAGTAATGTTTTTTGGAGGATGTACATATGCACATGTAAATGGTACAGAAACAATTATTTCTCCATTATTAAGAAATATTGGAATAAATAGTAAATATGAAGAAAATGCAACAAAATTTGATGATGAAGTAAACAAAAGTGAAGTTAAAATAAAATTACTAGATGGTGCAATGGATGAAACAACATTAATTGTAGGGTATAGAATTGAAATTCCAAATATAAATCCAGATGCATGGATTGAGGTAGAGGGGCAATATAAAATTAATGATTTATCAGTTAATCCTATAAATAAGTCAATAGACAGAGAATCAGATACATCATTTATATATTATCAAATATTTGATGTTAATGAAATAAAAATAGATGATACAAAAAATATAAAAATAAATGCAGAATTTAAAGCAATAAGAGAATATACAGAAGTTGAAGATATAGACTCTGCATATGCTGAATATGGTAAAACATATGAAGATACTTGGAATTTTGAAGAAAAAATTAATGTAAGTAAACTTGAAGATTCTAAAACATATAAGTTTGAAGAACCAAAAAATTATCAGATAAAAAAGAATGTATATGTAACTGTAACAGAATTTATTTCAGGTTCTTATACAAATATATTAAAAATAAAAACAGATAAAACAAATTATAATGGTGATGCTTTTGAAAAATATTATAGAATATTAGATGAAAAAAATGAAGAAATTGCAACATTAGGTGAAGAAGAGAGACAATATGATGAAATAAAATATAATGATAGATTAATTAGTGGAAAAATAAATAAAGATTCTAAAATAACAATAGAAGTATATTTAAAAATGATTGATGGAGATAGATTTGAAAAAGTTGCAACAATACCTGTTGATATATCTAAAGCAGTTGAAAAAAAAGAAGAAAATTCAAATTGGAAGCAATATAAAACTGAAGATTATAGTTTTAAGTATAACGAAAATTGGACATTAATTCCAGAACTAGATACTAGTAGAGTGGGACCAAATAGTGTATATTTAGGAGCATTAGAATTAGAAATTCCACCTACAACAAATTCTGAATATACATCTTCAATATTGGTAAGAACGGTAAAAACAAATTATACATTAGAAGAATATGTGAAAAAAGACAAAAAAGATAATGAAAAGGAATACTTGGAGGTAAAAAGTACTTCTGAAATTAAAATTAATAATCAAAAAGGTTATCAAGTGATTTTTGAAGATACAGATGGGGAAACTTTATATACAAAACAAGAAATATATGTGGAGGCAAATGATAAAATTTATGTATTAACATTTGATGGAAGAGAAATCGAATATAATAATTTAAAAAATGAAATTAATAAATTTATTAATAGTTTTGAATTTTAAGAAGTTAATTAAAACAATTAACTAGTAATCAATAATATTACAATTTAATTACATTTATTTTTGAAAATATTTGCATAAATTCACATAATGTGTTATAATAACAAAGCAACAGAAAAAACTAGAAGCTGAAAAAACGTACAGCTAATTGAGCGTACGTAAAGGAGGAAAACAACATGGAAAACGACAAGAACATAGTGTGTGGTGAAAACTGCAATATCCGTGAAACGACACGGATAGAATGCTATGAGTACTTCTGCGAGGAAGTAACTGCTGTAAAGACGAGACTTAGGGTAGCAGAGACTGCAGAAGAGGTGGACACTGCTGTTAAAAAAATTTCGGAACTGATGGAAAATACGGCAAAAGTCATCCAGTTAGAGGCTGTTGGAAACTGGACATCCGTTATTAGAAAGAATGTAAATGCTGTAAAAAAGCATGATTGCACTCGCACGGAGTTGGTTTCTCTCTTGGAAGAAATGCTGAAACACGTCGAATCCTTGATTTCAGAGGAAATGTCTCGTGAGCGTATTGATAAGCTTAGAGCGTTCTTCTTGGAGTGTGCGGAAAATGCAGAAGCTATCGCGGAGCTTGTTGACCTTAACAAGATTGTTGGCTAATAAGTTATAGTCATCATCTTGTACCTCAGGGGGGAGTGAAGTTATATTTCGCTCTCTCTTTTTTACATTTTTGTTGCATTAGTATATAAAATATGATATAGTATAAAAGAAAAAAGATAGGAGATATTTATGTTTGGATTTAATTTTGATAAAAAAACATTATATATTATAATTGGAATATTGGTATTAATTTCATTAGCAAGTTATGGAACAGATGGAATATTTAATTTAATATTATCAATTCCTGCGGTATTATTAGCAATAACAGTACATGAATTTGGTCATGCATTTGTTGCATACAAATTAGGAGATGACACACCATTAAGACAAGGAAGACTTAGCTTAAATCCATTTGACCATGTTGACCCATTAGGATTAGCAATGTTATTATTTGCACATATAGGATGGGGAAAACCAGTACAAATAGACCCAAGAAACTATAATAGAAATATATCTGTAGAAAAAGCAGATGCAATAGTATCATTTGCAGGACCATTAATGAATTTTATTACAGCAATTATATTTGCACTTATATATTGTGCAATAATAAAATTTACAGGTTATGCTTTTTTAATAACAAAAATAGGAAGTATAATTTTTGCAATAATTGCAAGTATAATTACAATGAATATTGGATTAGGTGTGTTTAATTTAATACCATTACCACCATTAGATGGTTCAAAAATCTTTTTACCAATATTACCTAGTAATGCAAAATCATGGTTTATAGAACATGAGCAAACATTTTACTTTATATTTTTAATTATATGGATAACAGGAATAGCAAGTAATTTAATTTCACCAATAATAAGTAGTATAACAAGTGGAATAGTAAACTTAGCATTAAAAATATTTGGACTTTAGTAAAGGGGCAAAAAATGATAGTTTTAGGAATAGAATCAAGTTGTGATGAAACTTCTGTAGCAGTTGTAAAAGATGGTAGAGAAGTTTTATCAAATGTAATAGATACACAAATAAAAATTCATGAAAAATATGGAGGAGTTGTACCAGAGATTGCATCAAGAAATCATATAGAAGCAATATCAAGAGTAGCAAAAACAGCAATAAAAGAGGCAAAAATAAGTTTTAAAGATATAGATGTAATAGCACCAACATATGGACCAGGTTTAGTAGGAGCATTACTTGTAGGAGTTTCATATGCAAGAGGATTAGCATATGCATTAAATAAGCCATTAGTAGGAGTAAATCATTTAGAAGGACATATTTCAGCAAATTATATAACACATAAAGATTTGGAACCACCATTTTTATGTATGTTAACATCAGGAGGAAATACACAAATTGTTTATGTAAAAGATTATTGTGATATGGAAGTTTTAGGAAAAACTCGTGATGATGCAATAGGAGAAGCATTTGATAAAGTAGCAAGAGTTGTTGGACTAGGATATCCAGGTGGTCCAAAAGTAGATAAATTAGCACAAAAAGGTAATGCTACAATAAAATTTCCAAAAACACATTTTGAAAATTTAGATTTTAGTTTTAGTGGAATAAAAACAGCAGTAATAAA
>CABQAZ010000032.1 GCA_902462295.1 uncultured Clostridium sp.
TCACACTATTTCCATGTCCTCTATGGTCATTTATTACACATACATATCCATTTTCCGCTAAATAATCCATAAATTTAAAATATCTCTCTTTATGTTCTGACATTCCATGTGAAATTTGTACAATTCCTTTTATTTCACCTTTTGGAATTGCATATGCTAATTCTATTTTTAATTCATCACTACTTGATTTTATAAAGTCCTTTTTTATCATATTTCCTCACTTTACTCTAATTCACTTTTTATTTTGCTAATAATCCTATAACTATAGCAATTATTATCATACATATTACAATTCCTATATAAATTTTAATTGTTGTTTTTTGTCTTTTAGCTATTTTCTTGCTTTCTTTTTCTGTTTCACAAGCTTCTGCATTATCAATTTCTTCATTTATTTCTTCATTCTTTTCGTAATATCCATTTAAAATTTTTTCTGCTTCACCTTTAGAGTTTTCTTGTATGTATACAACAAATTTTCCTATATATTCAGGAGTTATTCTTCCCATCCATTTTTCTTCTAATTCAATCTTATATTTAATGTTATTTTTATCAAATTCTTTTTTTAAGTATTCTAAGATTTTATCTTCTTTTAAGACCTCTATTATCTTAATCCAATTTTCAGACATTAGTGTTCTCCTTTTAAATAATCCTTATCTTATATAATACGACGACTTTCTTTAAAGTTCAATAGTTATTTTTCAACATCTTTTTCTAAGTTCTTACATCTTTTAATAAAAAGTCCACTAGCTATAGCTGATTTTGTAGCTTCCATAACAGCTGTTGTTCTTGAATTATATTTTCCATCTCCTATATCTTGTAATCCTGTACATTCTCTAGCTCTAAGATACAAATCAAGATTAGTCTTTTTTATTTCTTCAATATCTTTCTCTGGTATTGTCCAAGAGCTACTTTTGCCAAATGAATATAAATCTTGTTGTTCATTATAAATACATACAATTTGCTCACTTGCATATAAATTAGTCAATTTACCATCTATAATTACTTTGTTTGTATCATCTATACCAGCTTCACAACTAACATGATAGTCAATTTTTATTCCTCTTTCATTAAGTGTTTTTTCGTGCTTTTTTCTAATATTGTTTATTCGATTATATGCACCTTGATATGTATCATTTCCAAAAGGTTGAGCTGGCACTCCTGACTCAGCTTTACCAGAATATACTTTTACTTCAAACTCCTCTTCTGGGAAATATTGTAAAAATGCAAGTCTTATTCCATCAATCTTATCTTTTGACGTTGTTGCAATTAACAAAGTTATTTTTTGTTTTTCCATAAAAACTTTCCTTTCTTTTTTATTTTCGTAATAATATTATACATCCTCACTACCTTCCATCATATGGATCTTCTTTCCAGTTACGAAACATCTCTTTAAATCGGATAATTTTTGAGTTTGTATCTTCTAATTCTTTTTCATCAAATTGTCTAAAAATCTCTTCTGGGTTATCTTTTGTAACATCAATTATATAAGGAATATCATCTATATATACTATTAAACAGCGTGTATATCTAGTTCCTACACCAGGCTCATTTTCGACTTCCATCCATACCTTTTTTCTAAATCTAACACCTATTTTAGTATCTACAACTTCTTTTAGAAATTCATATATGCCAGCAGAATCAAGATTATAGTCTTCCTTTAATATTTGTACCGTATATTGTAAAAAACTTATATCATCTGAATCAATATTATCATTCTCAGATGTTTCAATCTCTTCACTATTCTCATTATTTTTTTTATTTGATTTTTCTCTTTTTTCTTCAATATAATCTTTTGCAATTTTTCCTCTGCTTTCATTAAGTTTTTCTAATACAGGTCCAAATTTGTCATAAGGATCCTCAAGAATCTTAATTCCCTCTATTGTTAATCCCGTTTTCACTCTTGTTAGATCTTTTATTTGTGTAAAATCATCTAAATCTAGTAATGCACAATACTCATTACAAGCAATTCCCACTAAATAATGGGTATTTGCTTCATCCCAAATGATACATACATCATATTTCTTTGAATGGTCTAAAAATTTAATAGATTTTGCAAGTATTCTAGCAACTTCAAAACAATTTCTTCTATTATGTTTTTTTCTATTTTTCCTCCATATAGAATCAGCTTTTCTTCCATATTCATCTGGTAAATAGAAAGTATCATCATCGTTCTTTTTTATGTATGATAGAACATTATCATCATAAGTATAATCTTCACATAACTTTTGATATATTTTCAATATTTTCTCTTCGTCACTAATATTACCTTCTCCTAATTCATTAATAAATGATTTTAGTTCATCTGATATTACCCAATCATCAGTATCTATTCCTATACATAAATCATTTGCTGTTCCAGATATACGATATGATTGTTCCGAATTTGGCTCTAATATAATAGTAGGCTTTCTTTTTAAATCATTCGTTACTAATTTATTCAGTTTTCCCAATCTATTTAAGTTCATATATTTCTCCTTTCAAAAATTATCCCCCATAATACTTATATTGATTTTCTAATGGATTAAATACAAATAAGTTTTTATCTAAATCATCTAATTTTATAATTGATAAATTTTTACTAATACTATCTAACAAATATGTTTTACCATTAAAATCAAAGTACAAACATCTTTCATATCTTCTTTCATTAGCATTCTTATCTTCTTTCCATATCTTTTCAATTTTAATCCCAGATTTCTCAATTAAAAATCTTATATATTCAAAAAATCCTTGTGAATCAATATTATATTTATTTATTGCTTTAATTGACGCCTTTATATACATAATAAAATCTTTATTTTCTAAATTATCTCTTGCTTCTTCAATTTCTTTTAATTCATCTAATCTATTTTGATTAAATTTATCAAGTACATTTTTAAAAATTCCCTTTTCATCTCTTAAAATATGTATTCCCTTAATAGTTAGTCCCATCTTTAATCTTGTAAGGTCTTTAATACTATTAAAATCATCTTGATCTAATATTATACTATAATTTTCTCCTGTTAAACCTACAACATAATGAGTGTTGTCTCTATCTCCAATCATAAATGCTTCTAATTTGTTATTCTCCCCAATTAATGTATTTATAGCTTTAGCATAAAATCTTGAAAATTCATAACAAATTCTTCTATTATGCTTTTTTCTTTTTTCTATCCATTCTTGTCCTACAATACGTCCATACCAATCCACAGCAATATATTTAATATTTGTTAAATCACTTGTATCTCTTTTAAAAAAATATAAAACATTTGCATCATATATATAATTCATGCATATAAACTCATATACTTTAATTATTTTTTCTTCTAAATTAAGAGATTTATTGGGTAATAAACTATCAACATAATCTTTAATTTTATCTTCCATTTCCCATTTTACTGTATCATATTCTATCCAATTTTCCCTCAAGTCTCTACCAGGTTCTAAAATTATTTTATAGTCTCCGTCTAACTTTTGACATATCTCATTATAAAAACTTTTTATATATTTGTCTTCCATTTAATATTTCTCCATTTCCTATACTAATTATATTTTACTATTAATTTATTATCATTAGAATTAATTTTTCCTTTTCTAATTAAATTTTCATACACATCTTTCTCAATCAATTTTTGATATGTCTCTTCTAATATTTCTGTTTTTACACCTACACTAATTAGAATTCTTATAGCTGTTTCTTTTTTTATTTTAAAAAATAATGCTTCATCCTCTAAGAATTTTTTTATTTTTTCATTTTTTTCGCAATCTTCATTTTTACTTCTTCTTAGTCTTATCATAGCTTCGTTCATAACTTTTATAACAACAAACTTATCCATATTTATCCCTTTCTTTGTTATCCTATTTATTTTTCCATAAAAAAATAATATATTTCTATTCTCTCTATTATATAACATAAAACTAATAATTTCAACTAACTATCTCTTCTAATGTATTTAATTTATGGATAATATCACCTTAAATACAATATTTACTGGTATATATTATTTTCCTTATCTTTCTTAATCTGTTTACTATATCTATCTTCTTCACTAAATACACATCCACAATATTTTTGCATATACAATCCAAGTTCTCTAGCTTCATTTTGTCCCTCTCTAAAACCTGGTCTAAAATCTCTATACAAAAAAATCAAATTATATTTTTGTGCCAATTCCTCTCCTATTTGTTTAAGAGCTTCATGATTTTGATATGGACTAATCAATAATGTAGTAGAAAAAACATCATATCCGTTTTCTTTTGCATATTTAGCAGTCTGCTCTAGACGTATTCTGTAGCAATATTTAACACATCTATTTTCTAAATCATCTACTACATTTTTACAAAATTCTTTCAATCCATAATTTTCTTCAAATATAGCATTTATACCGTATAGATTTTGTGTACTCTTTTAAAGTATCTCTTCTTGCTTTGTATTCCATATATGGATGTATATTAGGATTAAACCAATATACAGTTGGTTCTATATTTTCTTCTCTTAAACTCTTTATACAGTACACACTACATGGTGCACAGCAAGTATGTAATAACAATTTCATTTTTTCCTCCTTTTCCGCATTTTATATTTTTCTCTGTAAATATTAAATAATTTTAGTTTGATAATCATATCCCAGATGTTCATATGCTGACGGCATTACTACCCTCCCTCTTGGAGTTCTAGAAATAAAACCAATTTGAATTAAATATGGTTCATATACATCTTCTATTGTATCAATTTCTTCTCCTAATGAAACAGCAATCGTTTCTAATCCTACGGGTCTACCATTATATTGTTTTATCATAACTTCTAGCATTCTTCTATCTACTTCATCTAATCCTATTTCATCTATCTCTAACTGATTTAATGCATGTTTTGCTATTTTTAAATCAA
This sequence comes from uncultured Clostridium sp., assembly GCA_902462295.1. Taxonomy (GTDB): domain Bacteria; phylum Bacillota; class Clostridia; order TANB77; family CAG-508; genus CAG-269. The sequence goes on from CABQAZ010000032.1 coordinate 4,865, forward strand.
TTTCTCCATTCCCCAAAACTACTGCATAATCTCTTACTCTTTTTAACAATCTATTTGCAATTCTAGGCGTACCTCTTGATCTTCTTGCAATCTCCATTGCAGATTTCTCATCTATTTCTACTCCTAATATTTTAGCAGACCTTTTTACTATTACTGTTAAATCCTCTGGTGAATATAATTCCAATTTATGAATAATTCCAAACCTATCTCTTAGCGGAGTAGTAAGTGAACCAGCTTTTGTTGTAGCTCCTATCAATGTAAATTTAGGTAAATCAATCCTAATTGACTTTGCACTCGGACCTGTTCCTATCACTATATCCAATGTATAATCTTCTAATGCAGGATATAAAATTTCTTCTACATTTTTACTTAATCTATGAATCTCATCTATAAATAATACATCATGTTCTGACAATGTAGTTAATATCGCTGCCAAATCTCCAGGTTTTTCTATTGCAGGACCTGAAGTTATTTTTATATTTGATTTCATTTCATTTGCAATTATGTTTGCTATTGTAGTTTTTCCTAATCCAGGTGGCCCATAAAACAAACAATGATCAAGTGGTTCTTTTCTCTTCTTGGCTGCTTCTATATATATTCTCATATTTTCTTTCACTTTTGTTTGACCTATATATTCATCTAATGATTGAGGTCTTAATGAACTTTCTAATCTTTCCTCTTGTCCATTCTCTAGCTCAGGTCTAGTTATTGGCGAATTTTCTAATTCAGATTGCATTTTATTCTCCATTATTAATCAAGTTCCTCCTGTTGATTTATTTTATTGAAATTATATCAGAATTAATCTAATTTTTCAATGTTTTTATATTCTATATGATTACATATTTTCATATATTTAAAATATCATTAAAATTGCCCCTAAAATACCCGGTCCCAGAGGTGCAAAATGAAAATTGCACTTAAAATACCCGGTCCCAAAGGTGCAAAAAGGAAGTGAACCATTGAAAACTTTAAAAATATTTATATTAAATACATTAATTTTGTTATTCAGCTCTGTATTATTTCAAATAATAAATATGTTTTTTAATATTTATATAGCAAATACTATTGGTGAAGAAGCTATTGGTGTATTTTCACTTGTGTTGTCTGTTTATACATTTGGTATAACTCTTGCATCTGCTGGAATAAACATCTCTGCTACACGAGTTGTGTCAGAAGAACTTGCTTGCCAAAATGAAATAGGTGCAAAAAAAGCAGCTAATAGATGTCTTTTGTTTAGCTTTATTTTTGGAATTAGTGCAAGTTTAATATTTTTCATATTTGCTGACTTTATTACTGTTCATTGTTTACTTAATCGTATTAGTAAAAATGTAATTTACCTTATATGTATTGCTCTTCCTTTCATATCAATGTCTTCAGCAGTAAATGGCTATTTTACTGCTGTAAGACGTGTTTATAAAAATGCTTTTGCAAAATTTTTTGAGGAATTTGTAAAAATTTCTTGTACTGCACTTTTCCTAAAATCTCTTATGCCAAAAGGAATTAATTATGCATGTTACTCTTTAATTTTGGCTGATGTAATTTCTGAAGCAACTTCTTTTTTACATCTATATTATTTATATATAAGAGATAAACATGGTTCACTTCTTGAATCTAGGTACAAAGATTTAGAAAGCTATAATAAGCGTATTTTAAGAATTACTATACCTGTTGCATTAACTTCTTATTTACGCTCTGGTTTGTCTACAATAAAACAATTAATTATTCCATCAAGTTTACAAAAAAGTGGTATGAATTCCTCAAACTCATTAATTTCTTATGGTATTGTTAACGGAATGGTAATGCCTATTATTATGTTTCCAGTGAGCTTAATTATAAGTTTTAGTACTTTACTTATCCCTGAATTTTCAAGATATTATGCACAAGGTAAATACAGAAAAATAAAAAACGTTTCTTTACTTATATTATTTTGTACTTTTGTTTTTTCTTTTATTGTTGCAATAATTATTTTTATTTTTGCTAATAATTTAAGTAATTTAATTTATCATAAAACAGAAATTTCTAAATATTTGCGTATTCTTTCTCCATTGATTGTTATTATGTATATGGATATTGTAGTTGATAGTATATTAAAAGGATTAGATGCTCAAGTTGATGTTATGATTATTAATATTTTTGATTGTCTTATTAGTATTGCTTTTATTTATTTTTTAGTTCCTATTCTTGGTTTTAGTGGCTATATAATTTCTATTTTTATTAGTGAAGTTATTGATTTTAGCTTAAGTGGCTATAAATTATTAAGAATTTTAAAAAATATATAAAGATATAAAGACTATACGTAAAAAGTATAGTCTTTATGTCTCTATTAATGTAATTCTATTATTGCATGTAATACACTATCATCTTGACTTTTAACAATTATAATATGCTTTCCATCTACTAAATTATATTTGCATTTAACTATTTCTCCTAATTTTATTTCTTTTTTATATGTAATTCTAACATTGTTTAATTCTCCATTTTGTAAAACTTCTTCTGGTAGAACTTCATTTGCTAAATCTAGATAATTTAAGTTGTGCATATGATTATTTACATCTATATCTGATTTTCTTATATTATATTCTTTTTCAATTTTATATTTTTCTAATTCATGCATTTTAGGAAAATCTTCATCGGGAAATGCAGATTTTTTAAATTCTGGCTGATATCTTTCAAGTATCTCTGGTTCTACTTTTACTACCTTTCCTTTTTGTGTGTCTACTAAAACCCACTTTGAAGTTGCAAGACCTATTACATTACCTTTCTCATCATAAATCTTAAAATCTCTATATGCATAACACTTAATAGCATTTTTAGACCATGTTTCTACTTTAATTTTTTCTTTATATTTAGGTCTTTTTATAACCTGTAATTTCCATTCTAATAATAACCAAGTTAAATGTGTCTTACAAATGTCAAATATTCCATATCCAGCTAAATCTGAATGTGTTCCACCAACATCTTCTAAATAACTTAATATAGCCTTATTGGTTGCTTTTTGTTTTCTGTCTATTTCTGATAATTTTACTGTATATTCACTATCTACAATCATTTTATTTCCTCCGATTTCTGTTGTTCAAATATGAATTCAAAGATATATGTATATATTCATTAGTCTTTTTTATATCCTGGCTTTTCTAATAATTTAAACATATTCGTTTTGTACTTTTCAACACCTGGTTGATTAAATGGATTAACTCCAAGTATCATTCCAGACATTGCACATGCTTTTTCAAAGAAATATATTAAATGTCCTATAGTTTCCTCTGTCAAAGTTGGTAACTCTATTACTATATTAGGTACATCTCCTGAAACATGTGCCTCTATTGTTCCCTCCATAGCTTTTTTATTTACATAGTCAAGTCCTTTACCTGCTAAATAATTTAATCCATCTAAATTGTCTTCTTCTTCTTTTATTATTATATCTGAACTTGATTTTTCTATTCTTATTACTGTTTCAAATAAGTTTCTTCTTCCCTCTTGAATATATTGACCCATTGAATGTAAGTCTGTAGTAAAATCTACCCCTGCTGGAAATATTCCAAGTAAATCTTTTCCTTCACTTTCTCCAAATAATTGCTTCCACCATTCTATAAAGTAGTGCATTTTAGGTTCATAATTTACTAAAATTTCTGTATTTTTATATAGTTTGTATAAGATGTTTCTAATAACTGCATATTGATAACATATGTTATATTTTAAATTAGGATCTTCATATTTTGATTGAGCAGTTCTTGCTCCCTCCATTAATTTGTCTATATCTATTCCTGCAACTGCTATTGGTAATAATCCTACAGCAGTTAATACTGAATATCTTCCACCAACATTATCTGGAATTACAAATGTTTCATATCCCTCTGAATTTGCAAGTGTTTTTAATGCTCCCTTTTCTTTATCTGTTGTAACATATATTCTACTTCTTGCTTCTTCTATTCCATATCTATTTTCTAACATTTCTCTAAAAATTCTAAATGCAACTGCTGGTTCTGTTGTTGTTCCAGATTTTGATATTACATTTACTGAAAAATCTTTTGTTCCAAGTACTTCTATTAAGTCATTTATATAATTTGGACTTAAATTATTTCCTACATATAATATTTGTGGGTGTTTTCTTTTTTCTTCTGATAACATATTATCAAATGTATTTGTTAAACTCTCTATTACTGCTCTTGCACCTAAATATGAGCCTCCTATTCCTATCACAATAAGAACTTCTGAATCTTCTTTAATTTTTTCAGCTACCATTTTTATTCTTTTAAATTCTTCTTTATCATAATTTGTTGGTAATTCAAGCCATCCAACAAAATCTTCTTCATCATTTGCTCTTTTATGTAATTCTTGATGTATTTGTTCTACTTTCTCTTTATATTTCATAATAGCTTTTTGGTCTATACCTGTGTTTTTTAAATTAAGTTTTAAATTCATCATTCTATTTTTCCTCCTCTTTCAATTCATCTATGATAACTTTATAATCAGAAGCCATCAATATCGCTGTTCCAGCAACTAAAATATTAGCTCCTGCATCTTTTACTCTTTTTGCTGTTTTTAAATTAATTCCACCATCAACTTCAATGTCTACTTCTAAATTTTTTCTTTCTATATATGTTTTTAATGTTGAAATTTTAGCTATCATATCTGTTATTAATGTTTGACCACCTTTGCCTGGCTCTACTGTCATTATTAAACACATATGAATATAAGGTAAATATTCATAAATTTCTTCTATTGGTGTTTCTGGTTTTATAGCAATCCCTACTCTTGAACCTTTTTCTTTTATTAAATTAATATTTCCCATAATTTCTTCTTTATTTTTACATGCTTCTAAATGAAATGTTATTATATTAGGTTCTACAGCAGAAAATACTTCTATTCCTGTTTCTACATCTTCTACCATCAGGTGTATATCCATTGGTAAATTAGATATTCTTTTGATATAACTACTATATTCTATCATATTTTGATATGTGTTTTTTTCTACAAATTTTCCATCCATTACATCTATATGAAAATAATCAGTTTTCGATTTTTCTAATGCAAAAAATGTTTCTGCTTCTTTTCCTTTTTCTACAGTTAGGATTGATGTTGATACTTCTATCATCTTATTCACTCCTTTTTATTTTTTGTTTATATTGTACTATTAGATATTAAAAATAGCAAGCTTTTTCTTTCGAAAAAACTTACCCTTATTCTGTAACTACCATTTATATTTTTCTTTTTCTTGTAGCTCTTCATAAATCTTACAATATCTTTCATATCTTTCTTGTGAAATTTTACCATCTTGTATAGCCTTTTTTATTCCACAATTCTGTTCTTTTATATGAGTACATCCGTACAAATTCACAATTTTGAATTTCATTTTTAAATTCTCTAAAGCATTTATCTATTTCTGTAATTTCTATCTCATTTATTTCAAAGCTTGAAAAACCCGGTGTATCAGCAATATATGTATTTTCCTCTAGTTTATATAATTTTGTATCTGTTGTTGTGTTTTTACCTTTTTTGTTTTTATTACTTATTTCACCTTCTTGAGTTTTTTCTGTATCAAATAATGCATTTATTATACTTGACTTTCCAACTCCTGAATTTCCAGAAAATACACTTATTTTATTTTTTAATACTTCTTTTACTTTATTTATTCCTATATTTTGTTTTGCACTTGTCGCTATTACTTTATATCCAATTTTTGAATATATGTTTTTTATATTTTCATATGTGTCTTTTAAATCACATTTATTTATTATTATTATAGGCTCAATTTCTAGTTTTTCTGAATATGCTAATTGCTTATCTAACATTAATAAATCTGGTTTTGGATTTTTCGTTGATATAATAAATATTATTTGATCAATATTAGCTATTTTAGGCCTTTTTATTTCATTTTTTCTTTTTTTTATTTTTTCTATTATTGCTTCATTTTTTTTATCGTCTATTACTTCTATTTCCACTTTATCTCCCACAAGTGGCTTTATATCTTGATTCTTGAATTTTCCTCTTGCATGAGCTTCATATACTTTATCTTGTGTTTCTATTTTATATCTATTTGATATGTTTCCTATTATTACTCCCTGCATATTATTCCTCTCTTTTTCTTTTACTATAACATATTTTTTTATAAAAAACAATCTTTTCTCTTGACTTTTTACTCCATTTGGCTGTATACTTGTTTTGTATTTTTTCATATTTTTTATCAATTTATTTTTTTATCTAGTAGTACATTTGGTACTCATTTTTCAAATGATAGGAGGTGATTTTATGGATATTAACGAAAAATTTGACTTAATTTTGGATAAGCTTACAAAACTTGACAAAATAGATTCTATTGAACAAAGACTTGAAAAAGTTGAACAAAAACTTGATGAACATGACAAGCTGTTTAATGCTATTTTAGCTAGGTTAGATGAACATGACAAACTATTCAAAGCTATTTTAGCTAGATTAGATGAACATGACAAACAATTCAAAGCTATTTTCGATAAATTAGATGAATATGACAATCAATTTAAATCTATTAATTACAGATTTGATGGACTTTTAAAAGAGTTGAAAAAAGACTTCACAAAAATTGAAGAAAAATTTGATGATATTGATGAACGATTTAATGAAATCGACAATAGATTCGATAATTTAACAACAAATATAGCTTTGGTTTAGTATCTTTACAAAAATTTCAAAAACCTATACATTGGTTCACTACCTTTGTATAGGTTTTATATTTTACTTAAATTCCACTGAATTTGTATCATTTAAATTAACTGACTTTGTATCTGAAGCTAACTGATTACCTTTTGAATCTTTTACAACAACTTTGATTCTTACTGTTCCAGCGGTCTTTATAGATGTTGTATATTTTTCATTATCTCTTTTAGTAGGTTTTGCATTATATTCTTTATCATCAACATATACAGAAACAGTAACTTGTTCTGCTACAATTTCTTTTCCATCTTCATCAGTTTCTCTAGTATATCCTGTTATTGATGCTACATTTACATTTATTTGACATTCTTTATCTTCATCATATTTATTAACTGTTAATGTTATCTTGCTACCCTCATCAACTGTTGTTCCTGAACTAATACTTTGTTCTAAAACAACACCATTTGTTTGAGATTTATCTTTACTGTAATTTATTTTTTCTACAACTAATCCTAATCCTTGTAGAGTTTGTTTTGCTGTTTCTTCATCTTGCCCAACAACAGATATTACATTAACTTGTTTTATTCCTGTACCAATACTTATATAAACTTTAATAGTATCTCCTGCATTTACAGTTTCGCCCTCTGCCTTTTCTTGTTTAATTATTATTCCTGCTTCAACTGTTTTACTTGTTTCTTCTTGAAAATCTAGTTTAATTTTAGATTCATCTGCTATATCTTCAGCTTTTTCTTTTGTTAGACCTTTTAATTTTGGTACTGTAGTCGTTTCTGTTCCTTTACTTACAACAACTTTAACATCTGTATTTTCCTTTATTCTTCTACCCTCTACATATGGTGGATTTTGTGATATAATCTGTCCCTCTGGAACTTCTGTATTATATTCCTGCCCCTCTTCAACATAGTTTAATTTGTTTTGTTTTAATATATCTTTTACCTCATCTACAGTTTTTCCAACTAAATTTGGAATCTCTACATCCTTAGGTCTTGTTGCATTTGAAATTCCTATTGTTAATCCTATTGTAATAACAAATAACAGAATTAATCCTACTATTGATGATAATGCTTTATGCTTCTTTATAAATTCTACAAATTTATTTTTTTTCTTTCCATCTTTACTATTACTACTTTTTTGCTTTCTACTTTCTTCTTCTAATCCTACTGTAGAAATTCTTTGTGTTGGAAAATCATTTTGATAATCATTATTATCTACAAAATCACCATTTGGTTCTTTTAAAGCTCTTTTTAAATCCAATAACATCGCTGTTGCATTTTGATAACGTAAATTTGTGTCTTTTCTTAATGCTTTCATTATTATATCATTAACAGCTAAAGGAACATTAGGATTTATTTCGATTGGAGGTGTTGGTTCTTCTTGCATATGCTTTAATGCAACAGATACAGGTGTATCAGCATCAAAAGGTACTTTTCCTGTAAGCATTTCATACATTACAACTCCTAATGAATATAAATCTGATTTTTCATCTGTAAATCCTCCTCTTGCATGTTCTGGTGAAAAATAATGTACAGAACCAATCGTTGTTCCAAATGCTGTAATTGTTGAATTTGAAACTGCTTTAGCTATTCCAAAATCTGTAACTTTTGCAACACCATCTTCAGTAATAATTATATTGTGTGGTTTTATGTCTCTATGTATAATATGATTTTTATGTGCTGTTTCTAGTGCTGATGCAATTTGACC
>CABQAZ010000033.1 GCA_902462295.1 uncultured Clostridium sp.
TTTCAAAAAATTTATTATATTATCGGATTATTTTCCGAAACTTCTTGACACTAATTTATATATCATAGTTCTATGTTGCATTTTTTATTTTGTTAAATAATTTTTTTGATAAAATAATTCTGCTTTTCTTATGTCAAATTTTGTTCCAATATTTAATCCAAATTCTTTAACATATTCAATTAAATCTAGTACCGCATTTTCTTCATCTTCAATGTTTTTAGCTTCAACTTCTAAAAATACCCCTAAGTCTTTTATATCTTGAATATATACTGTGTATTTATCGTTCTCATACATATAATTTGTATCTATCATTCTTAAATATCTATCATATCCTAAAATATTCAAGAATTTTTCACTTGCTTCTATATCTTTAACTTTCAAAATAGTTTTATTGGTACTTATCTCCATACCTTCAGCATTATAATTTCTTTTTTTACAAACTATTTTCTTATCTTCGTCATCTACATTTCTTATTATCAAAGTATCTGATATTTTACCATCTTTAATAAAGAAATCTCTGTTATCTTTGTTATACATATAAATATCATCTAACGTAAAAGATTCAATAAAATTAAATCCTTTCTCTAATAATGTGCTTTTAACATTATCTACATTGTCAAATACTTCACAAGTTATCTCAACATCTTTCATATTATATATACCTCCATTTTTTATTGCATTATAGCATATATTAATTAAAAATAAAATATATTATTTAAAAATTCCCCATTCTTCTTCATTTAAATACACTTTCGAATGTACTTTTGCATTTTTCTCAAAACATTTTACTGCTTTAACTAATTTATCAGTAAAATAAAATTCTTCTAATTCTTTTTTATTTAGCCCTTTAGAAGATATAAATTTTATTTCTAGAATATCACATTTTATACTTACTATTATATTTTTCCATTGCCTAATTCCTTTTACACTTTTACCTTTCTTTGTTAATCTGTTATATTTTATATCTAGTTTATCGCATAGAATTAAAACAGAAGCTATCATATTATTTGTTTGAAATCCATTACTATGTATTTTTATTGCCTCTAAAACATCATATTCATTTACTAATTTAATTTTATTATCTTTTATATATTTTTTTGCAAACTCAAAACTTCTAATTGCATGTTTTTCCTTTCCTTCAATACAACCTATATCATGTAACATAGTAGCAATCTTTGCTTCCTCAATAAAATCCTTATCATAGTTTAGCATCGTTAATATCTGTTCTGCTAAATTAGTTACCTCATATACATGTTGCATTCCATGATGAGCCCACCACTCACTTTCTTCTTCATCTTTTAATATTTCTTCATAAACATTTAAAATTTTTTTATCCTGTATGATTTTATTAAATTTTTTTATTATAATTATCACCTAATTCTTTATTTTTTGCTCTGCTTTTATAAACATTAGCTTGATTTCTACATTGTGGGCTACAATATTCTGCTTTCAAGTTATCTGAAGCAAAAGGCTTACCACAATGTTTACACATTTTTACTGTTTTTCTTTCAGTTGTTTCATTTAAAGCAAACATTGTATCAATTGCCAGTTTTAAAGAATTAAAATTCCATTCTATAACAGGTGGCTTTTCTTTGTTTGGATCCATTAATATTCTACATGCAATTTTAGAAGGATTAAAATTTTTAATTCTTCTATCATATAATTGTTTGGTATAAGCATCTTCAACCTTATTATAATTTTCAATAGCTTCAAATACAGAATATAAATCTCTAGCATACTGCATTATCCAAACAATTCTTTCTGAATAAGCTTTTGAAAAGACTACTGCATATTCTGCTGGTCTATCAATAGCAGCAATTGGATTCATCTCATTTTCTACTGTTAATTCAATACTGCCATCAGACAACTTATTTAGGTTAATTTTTTGTTTTTTCTCACATTTCAAAAATAGTTTTATATAGTTTTCAGTAGACATTTCTTCTTCTTTTTCAGTAACAACATTATCGCTTGGTAAAAATACTTTTTGTTGAACTACTAGATTACTATTTATAGGAGCATATGTTAATTCTCCTAATAATCCATAGTTATGTACAAACTCCATAACTCTGTCTTCAGCAGATTGCATATCTGTTTTCTTTATATCTAATCCTATTGTTAATATATCTACTAAAATGTTATCTGCTACATCAAAAGGATCATACATTGTTACTTTAGAGTTTTCTTTAGGTGTTATATAGTATTTTTCATCTAAATCTACTTTATCATAAGCACTATACTTAAACCAAAAAGTTCTGAAATTTCCTTCATTATTTTTCTTCATTTTCATTCTCCTAAAAATTTTTAAAAACTTTAATTGTAATACTTGACAAGCGCGAATTATTACTTTGTAGTGTAATTGATAATTGATAGTAATTATTACATTTTATAATTGCTAAACCTTGTTAAGATATTACTATTATATCGTCTCTATAGACAATAGTCAAGTTTTGTTCGGAGAATCACCAAAAAAATCATTAGGATTATTGTATCTAAAAATTAACAAACAAAAATACAACCAAATGAAAGGAGGAAATTTTTTGAATAAGAAAGAGCGAATATTAGATTTATATTTTAATAAGCATTTAAAGCAAATAGAAATTGCAGAAATAGTTGATGCTTCTCAACAATATATTTCTAAAATAATTAAAAAAGGTGAAAGATATGAAAATGAAAAAAGTTCTAGAAAATCTATTATTGCAGAAAAACGAAAAATTGCACAAGCTGAATATCAGAAGAATTATGTTAGAAAAAAAGAAAAAGATATTGCTTATGAACAATTATTAGCACAACAAAGACAAGATTCAATAGAACTTTCTTATAACCCTCATCCTCTTTCTGACTATGCCTTTAAGAAAGCTAATTCTAGTATTTACACTTATGATATTATTAAAAATCAATTCGTTATGCTAAAAGGGATTAAAGCAGGATTTGATGCACCAAAAAGAATTAGTATGAATGCTTTTTTAAGAAATTAAACCAAGTAAGAGATTTACCTTTCTCAAAATCCAATACGCAATACATATAGCGAAAATTATTTAGCTATTGAGATTATTGAAAAAGGAGGTCATTGTATGAAAGATTTAAAACAAAATTACCCTAATATGTTTACTGCATATAAAGATGTAGTAAATGTAAATCAATTAGCAGAAATGCTAGGCATAGGAATTACTCTTGCTTATAGATTAGTAAAGCAAAATACTATTAAGTCTATAAAAGTTGGTAGACAATATAAAATTCCTAAACAAAATATTATTTCTTATTTATTAAATCAAAGTGTTGTTTAGGCTAAATTTTATATTTACTACAAAAAACAAAATCAATAGTAAATTAATTTAGTCTGTTACATCAGAAAGGAGTTTATATGGTAACAGAAAATTTACAACAAATTAAAGTATCTGTAAGTAGTCTTGTTGTTCGAAACAGAATATATCAAGCAGTTTTAGAATACTATGATGAAAACGGAAAAAGACAACAACCTTGGCGTTCTACTGATTTAAAAGAACGTGGTAATAAAAAACAAGCTATGCTAAAAGCTGAAGAAATAAGAGCTAATTTAGAAAAAGAACTAAATTTAAAAGCTCTAAACAATTCAAAATCAAATAAAAATCCAACTGATATTCTTTTTATAGAATATCTTTTTTATTGGCTAGAAATTATTAGATATTCTATAGAAAATTCTACTTTCACATCATATAGGCAAATAGCTAATAATCATATCAAAAAATATTTTACAACAAATCCTATAAAGTTAGTTGAAATAACCCATGTTCATATTCAAGATTTTTATAATGCATTAATGGTAGAAAAACATCTTTCTGCTAACACAGTAGTTCATCATCATGCTATCATAAGAAAATGTTTGGAATATGCTTTTGCAATGGATATTATTCCTAATAATCCAGCTGATAAAGTTCAAAAACCTAAAGTTGAACAATATATAGGAAGTTATTATACTCAAACCGAATTAAATACCTTGTTTGAGAAATCTAAAGGAGATCCTTTAGAAGTTGTTGTTTTAATAACTGCTTTTTATGGTTTAAGAAGAAGTGAAGTTTTAGGGTTAAAATGGGACTCATTTGATTTTGATAATTTAACATTTACTATAAATCATACTGTTACAATAACAAATACAGAAGGTAATAATAGAAAACTTGAATGTAAAGACAAAACAAAAAACAAATCAAGTTACAGGTCTTTGCCTTTATTAGATGATATTGCAGATAAACTTTTAGAACTTAAAGAAAAACAAGAAGCATTTAAAAAGGCTTTTGGTAAAACTTATAACAAAGAATTTTTAGAATATGTATTTGTTAATCCTCAAGGAAAATTAATTAGACCTGACTATATTTCAGAACATTTTAGTATATTGCTAAATAAAATCGGTATGAAACATATTCGTTTTCACGATTTAAGACATTCATGTGCAAGCTTGTTACTTGCTAAAGGTATTCCTATGAAAGCTATACAAGAATGGCTTGGTCATTCTAATTTTTCTACTACAGCTAATTTATATGCTCATTTAGATGTTAATTCTAAAAAGCTTTCAGCAGATGCTCTAGTTAGTGCATTAAAATTTACAGATACAAAAAAAGAAAATGAAGAAAGCACATCTTCATCTTCTCAAAATAATTAGTTATATGGTGTCGATGGTGGGAATCGAACCCACATGGATGTTATCCGCAGGTTTTTGAGACCTGTGCGTCTGCCTATTCCGCCACATCGACATGTTTTTTATTAAATTTTGGCAATTTACAATTTTGTTAGATATTTGTTAGATGTTTGAAGATTTTTCTCATCTAGCAAATATCTAAACATTACTATTTTCAATACTTATAAGTTTTAGCACGAAAAAAATCCATTTAGATTTTGAGTCTGCCCCGTCTACCAATTCCAGCACACCGGCATAACAAAATTAAAATTTGTACGTTACTTATATTAACACAAAAATTCAATTTTGTCTAGTCAAATCCAAAACATTTTTACTCAAAATTGTAGGTTTGTCAAACATTTTTACTCAAAATCCTCTATTATCTGATTAAGTTCCTCCTTACCATAAACTTCTAGACCATTTTGCATATTAATTAAATCAGTTTCTGTAAGATACTCACTAGAAATATTAGTCTTTTCATAAACACTCTCACTACCATCACTATTTACAATATAAACAACAACTTTTCCATCTTCAATCTTAAGCTTAAAATGTTCACCACAAACATCATCAAACTCCCTATACAATGTAACCTTTCCAGTCTCAAAGCCAATAACCTCCCAATCTGGATAATGCGCCTGTACTTGTTCTTTAGTCATATTAACAATTTCCTGTGGTAACTCTACATATTCATTTATTGTATGTTCACATTTTGAATAATATTTTTTCAAAATCAATATTGCATTTGTTGCAACCTTTTCCTCTGTTGAATACACAGTTGAAACATTTTGTTGTTCTACTTCATATTCATCTGTACACTCATCTTTTATAACTTCAGACGTATAAACCTTAGATTCTGGTTCCACATTATTTTTTTTATTTATATTCATCACAAAACAAACTGACGAAATTACCAAAATGATAAAAAAAACAATAGCAAAAATTATTTTAGTTACAATCTTCATATCAAACCACACCTCTCTACTTTTGTATCATTATTTACCAAATTTGTAATCTTATACAAAAATACATCAGTTTCAATATATAACTCAATCACTCTTTTTTGAATCTTCCATCATTATATACATTTATACAAACTTCCCCCTCCTCATCAGTTCTATATATTACTGTCCCCAAATTAAAAAGTCTTTCTAAAACAACCGAATTAGGATGTCCAAATTTATTATTTTCTCCAACACCAATTAAAGCAACTTTAGGGTTAACTAGCTTCAAAAATTTTTCTGTTGAAGAACTTTTAGAACCATGATGTGGAACTTTTAAAAGTGTAGACTTTAAAATATCATTTGCTTCATATTTATAAATCAAAACATTTTCCGCTTCTTCTTCAATATCCCCTGTAAATAACATTGAAAAATTTTTATAATTTAATTTACACACTAAAGCATTATTATTAATCACATTTTCATCTATTTTATTCGATTCATCTGGCCATAAAACATCAAAATATAAATTTCTTTCAATATCAATCCTATCACCTGACTCTACAACAATCACATTTATTCTTCTATCATTAGCCACCCTTAAAAATTCTTGTAAATTTTTTGAATCTTTAAATTGTTTACCTATCACTGCATTTTTAACTCTCATATTTTTCATTACATACAACAAACCTCCGAATATGATCTTGGTCACAATGACTAACAACAATATAATCAACCACATTTACCTTTCTATCCAATAAATATGGTAACAAAATATTCTTTCCAACATCATATGTACTACTCCCTCCCCCATCAACCAATATAGATTTACCATCACGTGTTACAATTAAAGTACTATCACCTTGTCCAACATCTATAAAATAAATTTTCAAATTACGCTGTACTTTATTAAATACAATAATACAAATACTTAGTACAGTTAATATGTATATACACTTTGATAAATATGGTTTAATCTTATATTTAACTAAATATAATGTATTTTTAATTCTTTTTTGAGTTGTATTACAATTTCTTATATGAAAAACATTATACAAATATCTAAAAATAAAAATCATAACATAATAAAAAATTACTTGATAAAAATCTGGTGTTATAACATTAAAATTACCAAAATTAATCTTTGAAATTACAATGATCCCATAAACAGGAATTTCAACAATTTTTGCAAATGCTATTCCCACATTTATTGAAATAATAGATAAAAAAACTTGAACAAATCCACCAATTACAATAATTCCTATTATATAACTTAACAATAAATTAGTAACCAAAAAACACAAACTAATCGTATTATAATACAATATTATAATTGGTAAAATTATAATTTGTGCTGAAATTGATACTGCCATTACATTAATAACATTATCACATTTTCTTTGAATTTTAAGAAATATATATTTCCATTTTCTATTTTTTACTTTAATACTTTTTATAATTTTTTCTATGGTAGCCTTAAAATATACTATTCCTAAAGTTCCTCCATATGTAAGTAAAAAAGTTAAACTTATCAGATTATATGGATTATTTATAAGCATTATTAATACTGAAATTGAAATATTATTTAAAGTATCACTTTTTCTATAAAAAATAAATGACATACACGTCAATATTCCCATAATACAAGCTCTAACAACAGATATACTAAATCCTGTTATAAACATATATATAATCAAAACAATACTTGATAAAATTTTGCTTTTTCTCTTTCCTAAAATTTTATTTGTTGACTTTGTAACAAAAATTATAATATATGAAATATGCATTCCTGATACAGCAAGTACATGTGAAATACTACTCTTTGAAAAATCTTGTAATGTCTCATCATCTATATCTTCTGTATATCCTAACATCACGCCCTCAACAATTCCAGCCATCTTATTACTATATGTATTTTCTATATTATTTTTTATCTTTAAAAAGACTTTATTAGAAACTTGTAAAAAAATATTAGCTTTATTTTTTTCTAATATATCAATACTTCCAACCTTAACAGTTCCATATATTTTTAATGTTTTTAAATATTGTTTATAATCAAAACCTTTATAATTTCGTGCTTTTTTAGGTTCTATAAATTTTCCTTTTAATTTTACTTTATCTCCATATTTTACTTCTTTATTTTTGTTAATATTAATATATAAATTTGTATTCTTAAATTTACCTTTAATTACCTTAATTTTGTACCTATTGTAATAATCTTTCTCAGTTTTATTACTTATCACAATAGCAATTAACTCTAAATCTTCAACTTTACTATATAAATTTTCATATTTATTATTATAAATTTTGATTATAATATTTGAAATAAGTGATGAAATAATTATTATGATAATAATATTAATCTTAAAGATTAACTTAATATATCTAAAATATCTTTTTATCGAAAAAATTCTAAATTTTCTTTTACTATACGGTAATTTGATTATAATATAAATAAATAATAATATAAAATAAAAAGGAACTATACTAATTTTCAAGTATAGCCCCCATATTATACCTATAATATAACCAATTACTATTATAAAAATTGGTCTATTCAATTAAAATACTCTCCTTGCTCCTACATATCGTTTTTTATAATAACTTGTTGATAAAGATGTTATCCTTACTCCCTCTTTCGGATTTGAAGCATGAATAAAATTGTCTCCACCAACATATATTCCAACATGCCCTATCGATGTATTTCCAGCATTATTAAAAAATACTATATCTCCTGGTTGTAAATTACTCTTTTCTATTGAAATGCCACTATTTATTTGCTCTCTAGATGTTCTATTTAGAGATATCCCAAAATGTTTATATACATATAATGTAAATCCTGAACAGTCAAATCCTGTTGTAGGTGATATACCTCCTGATACATATTTACATCCTAAATATTGTTTTGCATATTCAACTACATCATTTCCTTTATTTTCAGATGTGCTTGTTGTTTTGTTATCATTTTGTTCAACTTCTGGTGTTGTTTCTTCCATTGGAGTAATATTTTCTGCTTTTATTGAACTACCACTCCTTGATGTTACTTCAGTAATTTTAGTATCAGAAATATATTTTGATGATATATATCCTTTTTCCCCATTTAAATTAATTTGATACCATCCATCAACTTCTCCTATTATTGATACTTTGTCATTTTTTGATAAACTATCAATTTCTTCACTTGATGTACTTGGCTCTTTTCTTACTTTTAAACCATCTGCACTTACATATCCTGTTTTATTTATGCTTGTAACTGTTGTTTGTGTTTTTTCAGATGTTTTTTCTGTTGTTTTTTCCTCTGATTTATCTGTGTTTTTATCTTCATTGTCTTGTTGTTCTTGATTATCGTCTATTGGTTGTTCTGGTTCTTGTATTTGTTCCTCATTTATTGTTGTTTTTGTTAATGCATTTACTCTTATCCATCCTATTTCTGCATCATTTTCTACTCTACACCAATCATTTATTATTTCTATTACTTTAACATTTCCATTTATTGTTGCTTTTGTTTTTGAATTTATAAGTGGTATTGCTTTTACTATAGTTTCTTTTTCTAATGTATATTGCTCGTTTTCTTTTACTCCTGTTGATGTTGTATCAACTGTTTCTGTTAAAGGTTCTGCAACTTCTGGTTCAGGTTCTACTGGTGTTTCTTCAGTGTTTTCTACAGTTGTATCAGGTTGTTTTGTTGTTACTGTTTCACTATTATCTACATTTGCTTCATCTTTTACATCAACAAGTTTTTCACTTACATATCCTGTTATTGTTTCACCATTTGATTTTACTTTTACCTTATACCAACTGTCTTCTTGTTCTAATATTTCTACCTCAGCGTCTTTATCTAATTGTTCTAATATTGTAGAACTTGTATTTGGTTCTTTTCTTAATCTTACTGTTTCTGAATTTATTTTTCCTGTTGTTGCTTCTACTTTTATATTTAATATCATTATAATTGTTATCATTAGTATCAATATTGCTAATTTTTTAACTTTCATATTCAATCCATTTCTTGAAGTTAAAACTAACTTCCTTATATTTTATTATTCACGGATAAAAGTATATACTTAAATAAATAAAAAGTCAATCATTCTTGACTTTTTATTTCATGCATTTTTGGTAATATTCACCATATTTTTTCTTCATACTATCAATTTCACATTTTTTTGACATATTATAATTTTCTTCTGATAATTTGCTTAATTCTTCTCTGTTATTATATAAATATTTTAAACTTTCCTTTAACTTTGATCTTATATATTCATCGTTTTTTCCAATTTCTCTTTCACCAATTATGTATTTTTTTTCTTTTTCACCTAATACCTCTCTAGCCACTCCTACATCTGTGGTTATAACTGGTATTGCACATCCCATGGCTTCTAACAGTGGCTTTGGTGTTCCTTCTTTGTACGAAACACATGTATATATATGTATATGTGAATAATATTCACACATATCATCATTAGATATTTGCTTTACTGCTTTATCTGCACAATATAATTCTATATTATATCCCTCATTATTTAATTCTTTAATAACCGGTTTTAGAATAGTATGAAATCCTTTAAAATCTATTGTATTTCCATTTTCATCTTTTTGTTTTTCATTCCATGCAGAATTTCCAACCCAACCAACAAGTAATTTATTTTCCATTATATTTTTTTTATTAAATCTGGTCATATTTTGTGGATAAAATTTTTCTTTTTCAAAACTATCTCCTAATATTGCTGTTGGTTTTTTTATTCCATCAAAATTACTATATATATCAAATAATTTTTGAGAACTTACTACATAATTATTACAATACTTTGTAAATAACCTTATAAATTCTATATCATCCTCATATAAATGATCATAAACTCCTGTAGAAATTTTTTTTACTTTTTTATTTACATATAATTCATAATCACCATATTTCTCTATTACTTGTTTTTTAAACTCATCTTTTTCGAAATCTAATAATATTGCTCTCCAAAAAAAATGTATTAAATCATATTCATCTAACTTTTCTAATATTTTAAACAAATCTTTTTGAAATTCTTCTGATTTTGCATAATAAATATCTATTTGATATTCATCTGATAATGCATTTTTTATTATATTTCCAGCAATATCAAAAGCCCAATTCTGTACATCTGCAACTAATGCTATCTTTTTCATTAACATTCTCCTTCAATTTCATTAATATCCCTAAACTTATATTGTCTTTTAGGAAAAATAGGTGAATTTTCATTATTATTTTTAGCTTTTAATATTTCTTTTATTTTAAATGGTACTCCTTCTGTTTCATTTATAATAAAACTTAATACATATGGCTTTAAATTCTCAGGTGCTTCTTCATATATATTCATTAAATTTGCTAACATTTTATACATATCAGTACATCTACGAACAGATGGTGTTGTCATTATACTTCCACCTCTATTTTTATAATAATTAAATATTGGAAATTCACCATATTTAGTTTCATTTGCTAATGTTACTGCTTTCATAGAATATATCATATCTTCATAATATATATCTTCTATAAATTTTATATCTTTTTCTATTAAAAATTCTCTTCTCCAACATTTACTTGGAACTGAAAATGCCGCATCACAGATTAATCTTGCTTCTTTTGTTGAATTTTCCTTAGTTGCTACTCTTAATCTATTTACTTCTCCATTTAATTCTTGGAATCCGAAAAATACTATATCTGGTTTATCATTTCCTATTACTTTGTCAATATCTTTTAATGTTGATTCATTATATAATGTATCATCTCCATCTAAATGTACAATATATTCTCCAACTGAATTTTCTATTCCAATATTTCTAACTGCTCCTAATCCTTTGTTTACATTGTTTTTTATAATCTTTATTTTCCCCTCATATTTCATTATTTTTTCTAATGTATTATCTGTTGATTTATCTTCTACTACTAATATTTCATAATCTTCAAAATCTTGATTTAATACACTATTTATTGCTCTTTCAATATAATCTTCAACATTATATGCACTTATTATTACAGAAAATCTATATTTTTGTTCCATACACTTTTTACATTGTTATAATAAACAATGCCTCTCCTTTCATTATTATAATTTATTTATCATTTTGTTAAACATCTAATCTATTATATCATTTTTTTATGGAAACGTCAATTTCTACAGCTATCTAATAGTGTAAAATGGTTTCGGAATATACAAAAAGAAAGTCCTTTGATATAATAA
>CABQAZ010000034.1 GCA_902462295.1 uncultured Clostridium sp.
TTGCAAGATTACTTACGACTAATAATCCAGCAACAACTTTTGCAAAAACTTTTCTGATTCTTTGCATGACATTTTCCTCTCCTTATCCCAAATATGCATACAATTGTGAATTATGAATAATCAAAATTCAAAATCTAAATCAATATTACCATTTTTGCACAAATTGTTCAAGCTTCATTCACAAAAAATTCATATTTGTAAATTCATATTTTGAAAGTCAAGGTACTTGGGATGGGGCGTTTACGAACTGATCACAAGCGTCATATCTCAAAACAATATTGCCAGTACTAAGCATATGTCACACAATTCTATAGGCACAGTTATGAGAAATGAAAAAAATAAGTAAGAATGTAGCAAATGTATTAATAATTATGAGCTTAATAAGATACTTTTCCTATAAACTTACAACGAAAGATATTTTTAAACTTCCTAATTATGAGTATATTCATAATGAATTAAAGAGAATCAATATAATGCTTACCTCACTCTTTTATGAAAATATATCCGGATAAATGCCATACTAAACTAAATGGCAAAATCTCTATAGAAAAGACAACATTTTGAAATAATTACAGCATATAATACTATGTATTTTTCACTTTGATGAGTGATTTATTGATTTATACCGACTTATCATAATTCCTTACATAGGTCATCTGAACTCATGCTGGGTAAGATTTTTACTTTATCCTTTTCATGCAATCATCAAAATCTTCCTAAATCAAGTCTCATATAATAAAGTATAAATCAATCTATATCAAAATGTATTACCTTTAATCTGTTGCTCCGTGTCTCACAAGTTAGGAATACGAAATTGTTATAGGAATCAAGTTTAAATGGTCTCTAGTAATCAGCCAATTTATACTTAATCTCATATCTGCATATCCTGAAAACAGATAAATTTTTTCTACTTTAGACAACTTTGTTTAACATATCTATTTCAGCATATTAAACATTACTGCAATAATTCTTCTGTCAGCATAATTATTTATAATTATCAAATATCCATTGAATTCCATCTTAATATCTAATAATAGTTTAAAGTAATATGCTACAACATTTTCAACCCTACTCAAAATTTAGAACATAATACCAACCATCCTAATTTCACACATAAATTTAAATGATAACACTATTGTTGGTTATTTCGCACTTACGATTTTTTTAAAAATGTAACTCACAATGCTATGTTCCAATTACTAAATCCAAAAGTTGATAATCTTATAATTTTATGGTATTGGGTCATAATAGCCGCCAATCCTTATCATATAATAGAGATACCTAACAATTATATTACATTACTATATTATATATAACAATTGGTTCATCGTAACCAAAATAATGGCTCAGAGAAAAATATAATCTCAGTCACTTAAACTGGAAATATATTTCATTCAGGCATAGATTATTCAAACTAATTCCGTAAGCCAGCCTATATTTTGTTTAATCTTTATAACACATTTTTCCGTAAAATTGGAATTTTATTTAATATCCAACTTGACATAAATGAAACAATAACAAAAATCAAAAAGAACATTACTATTCCTATAGGAATGATTTTTATATTCAATGGTGTAATTTTAATAAATTTATACATAAAATTTATAAACACTGGATGTATTAAATACACACAAAAACACAATCTATCTATTTCCCAAAGCCAATTATATTCATTAAACTTAAAATCTTTAAGAATTAAAAATAATGTAACTGCCAAAAAAGCAATTATTGGAGAATCGTAGCTTAAATAGCTCAATGCATCCTTAAGCATTAAATTCATTATCACTATCGTTATTATTTCAGCAATCAATATCCCCCCCAATATTTTTTTATTCTTTTCAATTTTAAATTTATTATTCACTAAATAATATCCAGTAATAACATAAAAAACTGTATATGTCATTATTGGAATATTAAATGCAATAGAAATGCCAATTATTTTCTCAATAAATCCTTTGCAAAAATTAAATAAAAATAAAATAATCAATATTATTTTATGTGTATTTTTATCTGTATTATTCAACACTATCTTTATAAATGGTAATATAATATAAATACCTATCAACGCATATAAATACCACAGATGTCCCCAACTATTTCCTTCAACTACTTTAACTATAGATTTTATAATCATATCAGCAGATAGTTGCCTTGTATCCATATATAATTCCATAATAGCATATGGTATACCAAATAAAAATAATGCTATAACGATTCGTTTTATATATTTTGATACCATTAAATTCATTTGAATTTCTTTATTTAATAATAATGCACCTGTTATTATCAGAAACATAGGTACAGCCCAATTCATAATGGATATATTTACACTCATCAAAAACTTGTTTTCGGATGATAATTGGTAATTTTGTGTATTATTTAATATTGTATTATTCGTATGTAAAAAAATCACAGCAAGAGTTGCCATAATTCTTAGTATTGATATGTCCACTCGTTTCGTATTCATATCGTCCTCCAAAATCATCTTCTTCATTTTCAAACAATTGTCTATTTAGTTGTCTTGTTGATTAACATTGCTCACTGAAATTTAATATTATTTAATTAAATGTGCCTTTAATAAAATTGCTTTTATTCTTTGTTTTATACATTTAACTGGAAAGCACAAGAATACAGAATAATCCAAATTGTCTTTATTATAATTATTCCAAAAGCGATAATATTCCTTTGATTTTTTAAATGGTGCTTTCAATTGACCATTTGATTCTATTGCTTTTTCCTGTTCAACATCTTTAGTAGCAATATCTGCCTCACTAAGCAGCATTTCACCTTTATAAGTCTGACATAGAATTAAAGATATTCCTTTTTTCTTTTCTATATCAGCCAAATCACTTCCCCAAGAATCTCCTAATGTAATATCAGATATTCTTTTATCTGTAGCATATCTACATTGATAACAATTATTTGTATATATAAGTCCTCTTAAAAAAGCCAACGTATATCCATCATATGTTCCCTTTTGTTTTATATATCTATTATTTACAGACAATCCAAACAAATTTTTTTGTCTGAAATTTATATTATATATATTTCCTATTTCAATTTTTTTATTTTTCAAATAATTAAATAAAATATTAGGCGAAGGTGAACCATGACATATCAAATCTATCGTATATAAATTTTGAATATTTTGTTTTCTTACTTCCATATATTTTTTCAATGCAGCTACATGACATGGTAAGCCAATAAACAAAATTTTATTATTTTCTTTTAGTGCATTCATTATATCTATATAAATCATTCCCGGATTACTCTTTACATATTTAGATCCCCTAAAATTATCAAGCATCATTTCGTCTGAAATCATCTTATAAATAAATGCTCCTCTCTCATATACACAACTGCACACCATTCCCCCTGATTTTAGAAATGAACTAGCAATTGCTGTAGCTACTCCTCCAGACGCTGACATCTTTCTATTAAATTCATTTTCCGTCCAACCCTGAAGCCATTTCTGTGGTTTTAACATATTTATATCTGCTCTATTAGGGCAAACATTCATACACATATTACAGTTAATGCATTTGTCTTCATCTATATATGCATTAAATTCTTTATATGTATCAACAATCGTTACTGCATTTTTATGGCAGACATTAACACATGCATTGCATCCTGTGCATATATCTTTTTCACACACAAGTCTCATCTTTATTTCCTCTATTAAATTTCGCACAAACTTTTTAATTCTATCATACTTATTTTTCTTTGTTCCATCAATATATTATTGACCTTTGACCAATCTATACTTTGTTCTACAAAATCAAATTTATCATCTGAAATTATTCTATCTGTTAAATCAAAAAAATCTAATACACTTCTATTTCTCTGAGAATGATTTTCTGGTAGAACATCAATAAAATTTTTATTAAAATTAATGCAAAAACATGTCCCATGAAACGAATCAGTTATGACATATTTTGCATTTTTGATTATATAAAGGAACTGTGCTGGAGTAGGAAGATATGTAAAGCCCTCTCCCCAAAAAATCTCACTCATATCATTTGTAACTCTAATCAGCTTCATTCCTTTTCTCTTTGCAAATGCAGCAGCCTTTTTACACAAATCTTTATTATGATTAACTTGATACAATAGTATATATTCATTTGGCAAATTAATATTTTCCATTACAAGATTCCAATCATTTATATTCAATAATAATGTTGGATCAAGAACTTGTTCACCTAAAACTCCATTCTCTCTAAGAATTCTTAGCCCATCATTTTCACGAACAGTTATTTTATCAAAATCTTTTAAATAATTTGTAATATCAGCCAATTCTGTCTTAATTTTTTTTTCAGAACCAAAACTAGCAGCATATGATACTTTTTTTGTCTTATCTTTAACAAAATCTAAAAAATACATTGACTCAATTTTTCCATCTGGCATGATATTCCAAACCTGATCACTTCCTATCATATAAATATCAGCTTTCGGATAATTTTTATAAAATTCTTCCTTATCTGTATATTGCCTAGATAAATTTAACCACTTTTTTTGATAAATTCTAAAAATCTTTATTGGTTTTGAATATCTTACATACTTAATCAAATATGAAATCACATTTATAAGTGGTATTTTTTTATATTTAGATGTTTTCATAGCATCTTTTGATATTTTATCTGCTGAGTAATATGAATATTCAGCATCAACAATAAACGGCTCATTATTTATTTTTTTTATAGCCTCTTGAAGGGCATAAGCTTGATAAAGAGATCCGTAATTCGGTACTGCATGTCTTGTTATAATTGCAATTTTTTTCATTTAATTATCTTTTCCATCCTTTATTTTTTATAGATTCAAATATAAAATTCAACATGATAATTGCCGTCTCTCTCATAAAGATAAAAATCATTATAAGGGTAGTTATAATATATACTACAAAACCAATAATTGAATTAAAAATAAATGCCGACACAATAAAAATACATACCTCAAAAATCACAAAAAGCAATTCTTTTGCTAAAGGTCTTATATCTTTAACATCCAATATGCAAATTAGATACCATATCATAGCAGAAATAAATGTACCTACAGAAAAGCTTTCTTTACATGGAGTAATTTTATAAAGTAATACATTTAATAAAAATCCGACCATAATAACAATTACAACTTGAATAAAATACCTTCTCTGTTGAAGTCTTGATTTATACAAATTTACATAAATACTTTTTATAATTATGTAGAAAAATTGAGATGCAAATAAAAAAGTTATAACATTCAAAGATTGATAATACTTATCAAGATATATTTCGAGTATAAATTTAACAGGAAAAAACGATGTCATTAAACATACAGAAAAAATATTAATGTAATTTCTAAGTTGAATAATCCTTGTTTTTGATTGTATTCTGCATAAATAATTGTAAAATGTTATTGTTACTGGAGTAATTGCAATATTTAAAAAATTCTCTATACTAACCGCAAATGAATATTGTGCAAAATCAATTGTTGTTAATAATATTTTAGTAAACCATCTGTCCATACTTGTAAGTATTATTGAAGAGAAATTTCCGAACAGCAAAAGAATACCTTCCTTTATGTTAGAAATTAACTCATTAAATTCAAATATGCAAATCTTAATAGAATTAAATATTTTACTAAATTTTATCGTTAAAACAAAAAGCATAAAATAATCTACAATAACATACCCTAAAACATACAAATAAGCATTATCACTTTTAATTATCAAAAGCAACATCATATTTGATACAAAATTAAGTGCGGTAACTATATTAATGACTCTCGAATAACTTTTGAACTGTCCAATAGCCTGATACATTCTTTTATAAAAATCAACCATATTATATCCAAAAATATCCAAAGAGAACAATATAAGTAATAACTTGTTAAGTTTAATAGATGCAATAACCATTACTATAGATACAATCATCTGAAATATATTCATTGTAAAGATAGTGGTTTTCAAGCTTTTTTTATTTAAATCTTTTAAATTTTTGCCACCATACCTTAAATACATTCCATCAGCATACCCCATATGGAACAGACCTACAAATGACAAATATAATTGAAAAGTTTTTATAATTGCATAAGTTTCAACAGATAAATATTTAGGTAAAATAAAACCTGTTGCTAAACCAAAAACCATATTTAATATATTTGCTATTAATATAACAATTATGCCTTTTCCCATTGTGTATCCTCTTTATTTATATTGTAATTATTTTGCATAAATATAATTCCTAATAATTGAGCAATAATGTATACATGTAATTTTGCTTCCAAAAGCTCACAAAAAAATCCAACAATTGCAAAAAATATCAAAGCTGCAAATAAATTTTCTTCTGATATACTTCTACTCTTAAAGAAGTTTTTCACAACCCATATTATACTTAAAATCATTCCTGTCAATCCAAATAATCCATAATTATACAACATCGTAACATAATAATTATCTGTTGTATCAAACCCTGGTATTACAATTCTTGTATGTAGCATCAATTGTCTTACAGAATCAACGCCATGTCCAAATAAACACCTAAAAAATTCACTCAACGGATTAGAGCCAAAATTAAAAACTCTTTTAACTACATAATTAATTGTTCCTAATCTTTGTGAACCAGAAATACTATCTATGCTACCTGAAAATCTTTCCACTACCATTGATATAATATTTAGCCCCAACGGAGATATAATAAACAAAGCAATCAATAAAACCAATAAAAGCGTTCTTTTCTTTATATTAAATCCAATATTTTTTATAAGCCAAAAGAACAGAACTACTGCTAATCCTATCAGTGAAGATCTCGTTCTAGTCATTAATAAAGCTATAATAATTAATGATTTGAATATAAATGTATGATTTCTACCTAATAATAAACAAAATGCCACTCCTAATACAATAGAAAATGTTATTGGATGTTTAAAAAAAGAACCACTTCTATAAGGAACTGTATTTGTCAAATAGTTATGGTCAAAATATGGAACTAAAAAATTCTTTTTTGTAATAAATTCAAATATGCCAAACAAAACCGATGCTAGTATAAATACAAAATAAATTTTTCTTATTTTTACAACGTCTTTCATAGTTAATTCATTATAAAAAATCACAGCATTAAATATAATTGCAGGAGTCAACAATATTGATATTCCTGCTTTAATACTATTAACTTTGAATTCATTAAATAATATTGATACAATAAAAAAAACTAAATAAAACAGTAATATTATAATTATATTTTTAAAAGCTTTTTTTATATCCGAAAAATTTCTCTGTGTTATAACAAGAAATAATGTTTCAAAAAGAATAAAAGCATAGAAAAAATTTGCATATTTGGAATTTGCGTATGTAATTACACATAGCAAAAAAGTAATTATATGTATTAATAATTTCACATTAAATAGACTCAATTTAACTTTCATATGTTCCTCTTATAATTTCTTCCCAGAATTTCAGATTTTTTTCAAAAGAATAAAACTCACTATACTCATTATACGAATTGTAGCAATAATCTTCATATTTATCTATATCAATAATATTCTGTTTATATATATCTTTCCATTCATTTTTACTAGATACTAAAACGCCAAATTTTTCTTTTATTATAGAATTATTAAAGCCTACGCTAGATGCTATTACTGGCATCCCTGTTGACATATACTGAATTATTTTAAATCCACCTTTTCCTCTATTAAATTCATTATCATCAAGAGGCATAATTCCAATATGCGAATTGTACATTACATCTTTAATTATATCTCTACTCCATGTTATATTTTTAATAACTAAATAGTCTGTTTTATTTTTAACTTCACAATTACATACTACATTTAATATCAATTCTCTTCCATCAGTCTTCTTTAATTCTTTAGCAGCTAAATCCAACTCTGGAATTATTGCTAAAAGATTCGATATACTTGATTGAGTAGCAATCCATATTAAATTTATTCTTTCTTTTAAAGTAATTTTTCTCAAATTAATTACCTCTTCTAATTTTATATCAGAAAAATCACCATCTGTGGTTGGTAATAAATAGGTTTTTTCTTGTTGCTGTACTGGCAACTTACTTTTCAATCCTGCATGTGTAACAATTATAGTATCAGAGAGTTTCATCAATAAATCCGATTCTTTTTGCGATATCTCTTTATTTATAAATATATCATCATCAAAATCCCATATAACATTATTACAATTATGTAATAAATGTTTTAATAATTTTTCATTGATTTTAAATAATAATTTAGGTGAAAACTCTCTAGAAACTATTACACATTCTGGTTTAAATATCATTATGTCATAAAGTAAGAAAGCAAACAATTTAATATAAGCCAAACCATAATATATAAAATTCCAAAAAATCTTTGTTTTTTTATATACACTCGCATTTCTTTTCATATATATTTTTTGATTAACAATAATATGCTTAGATGTATTATAGTTCCATTTATTAGCATATTGTAAAATTCGATAATAACTTGATGGACTATTTTCTCCACTTCTAGTATAAACAGAAACTTTCATATTATTTATATAATTATCTTTATTCCTTTCTTAAAATACACTAATACACGTCATATAACAACATATAATCTTTATTTCATCTATTTATCACATTAACATATATTTCTTTAAGACTTTCTTTATTTAAAGATATATCATATCCAGACTCAACCATCTTATGATATGTATTTTGTCTTTTTACTTTATTTAGTACTTCTATCATTTTTTCTGCCCATAACTCAGTATCCTGATTTAAAGACATGAAATAAACCAATCCAAACAAATCTGTCTCTTTTGTAATTGTATCAGCCATCAAACATGGTAAACCTGCTGCTTGCGCCTCAATTCCAACAACTGGAAGACCTTCAAACCTCGACGGCAATAAAAATAAATCCATTGCTTGCATGCATTTATTAACATCTTTTCTAATGCCAGCAAAAATAACACAATTGTCTATCCCTAATTCTTTTGTCTGCTTTTTTACATCAGACTCAAGTTCTCCCTCTCCTATAAGCATTAATTTAGATTCAGGAACTTTCCTATGAAATTCATTAAAAATATTAATTAAATACTCATGATTTTTTTGGAACATAAAACGACCAACATGCCCTATCAATATTTCATTATCTTTTATACCAAATAATTTTCTATATTCATTTCGTATACTTTGATTATACGCAAAGCTTTCACAATCAACAGCATTATTTATTACTCTTACCTTTTTGCATATATTCTTCTTATACATCCATCTCGCTGCTTTATTAGAACAAGCAAAAAATTCTGTTCCTATATATCCCAAAAAAGGTTTACATATATTATGTGCTATTGCTTTTATAATTCTATGTCCTCTGTCTATCCCCGCACAATGTGAATGCATGATTATATGTGGTACTTTCTCCCTTTTAGCCGCGCATCCCTCAACAAACATTTTAAAAGCAACATCTGAATGAATATGCACTATATCATAATGTTTTTGTTTTAAAACACTTCGAAGGTCAAAATATGTCTTTATTTGCCTTAAAAATTTATTTGATGTATGTTTTACAAAAATTTTACCGCCATTATCTTCTACGAAAGAAATATTACTTGAATTTTCAAACGGCTCTAACGTAAAGAAATCAAAAACAACATTTGATTTAATATCTTTAGTAGTTGCATTCATTGCATTCTTTATAAATGCCCATGCTCCTCCTTGACCTATATCGTTAATATTAACTTCCAATACTCTAATTTCTTTATTCATTTTTCCACCATAATTTAGGTCTGACCTCATTATAAATCACACCTGCACCTATTGCTAATATTCTTTGTGGTATTATATGCCATAATTTATATCTTCTTATGCTTTTTTTACTTCTATTATCTTCTTCTAATTGTTTCCACGGTGTCAACAATTTATATTTCACATATTCTTTTGTTTTAGGATGATCACACCCTTTAATCCATGGTCTGCTTAACATATAAAAATTTCTAGTGAAATGGATTATTATTGGATTATCTTTAGCTTCTTCCACTTCTGATTCTAAATAAAATGCATTTGGTTTTCTCCAACAAATCAAATTTTTATATGTAAATGCCCAAAACAATGTATATGCATTATATTTAGGAGGTAACTGTAATATTTTCCCCGAACATGACCAATTCATCAAAGTCTGTTCAAAAAAGAAAACATTACCATTTTGCTCATGTATTCTTTTTATTATCTTGTCTTCAACTTTCTCCTCTCGCCATTTTTTTAAATCAACTAAATACATACCAGCATTACAATATAAATCATTTTTATTCATATGAAATTGATGTTTATACTTCATAATATTCATACAATCAGATACACCCGCAAGTATATTACCTTTCATATCAACATTCCATAGCTCTGATAAATTTCCACAAATCAATGTATCACTATCCAGACACAAAACTCTATCTACACTTTCTGGCAAAATAGTTCCTATACACATTCTAAAATATGAATGTCCTATCTGATATCTATCTTTAAATGGATATTTTAATAATATTTCTGGTCCCAAAGCCTCTAAATAAACAACATCTCTTTTTATATTATCACTTTCATATTGAACTACCATATTATTTAATAATATTTTTTTTTCATCAGATATGCCATCATCTACAATATAAAAAGTTATTTTTTCTTGTTCTTTATTATTTTCTAACAAAGAAACCATAGATACAGCTACAACACTTGCAAATAAATCGCTACTAAAATAAAACACATTCATAATAATATTCCATTCTTTATCTCAAATCAATCATGCATTTCCAAATAATACTAATTACTGATTAACAGCTTCCTTAATAGTCTTAGCCATATAATCAATCATCTCA
>CABQAZ010000035.1 GCA_902462295.1 uncultured Clostridium sp.
ATGATGATGAATTATGTGGATTTACATTTACAACAAATGGATTTATAAATTTATATAAACTGTTAAAAAGAGCATTTGATACAAAATTATATAGAATTCAAAATAAAGAACTCGAAATATTTTTAATAGCAGGTGATAATGATCCAGTAATTCAAAGTCACCAGAAGTTCAAACAATTAGAAAAATTTTTAAGTGAAATAGGATATAAAAAGATAAAATGCAAATTATATCCAGATTTAAGACATGAAATACTAAATGAAGAGGAATACGAACAAATTTATAATGATATATTGAAATTTATAAAAGAGGAATAAATGAAACGAAAGAAAGTGAGATGATAAAATGTCAAATATAACAAAAAGAGCAATGGCACAATCATTAAAAAGAATGTTACAGATAAAGGACTTGGATAAAATAACAATAACAGATATAACAAATGATTGTGGAATAAATAGACAAACATTTTATTATCATTTTAAAGACATTTATGATTTGTTAGAATGGATTTTTGCAAATGAAGTAGTAGATAAAATAGAAAAAGAAACAACAATAGAAACATGGCAGGAGAACTTTAAATATGTATTAGATTATATGTTAAAAAATAAAAAGTTTATTATGAAAACATATAATTCTTTAAGTAGAAAAACATTGCTGGATTTTTTATTCAATCAATATAACACAATATTTATAGATATAGTAAATAGTTTAGCAAAAGATTACAATATTACAAAAGAAAATAAAATATTTATTGCAAATTTTTATAAATATGGATTTGCTGGAATAATAGAAAATTGGATTGTTATAGAAATGAAAGAAAGTCCTGAAAGTATAATAAAAAAATTGGATGTTATGATATCAGGAAGTTTTGAAGAAGCAGTAAAAAAAATGTCAAACAAAAAATTGTAAACTAAACTAGACAAAAAATGGATTATGTAAAAAAATTTTACAAATCCATTTTTTTGTTTATTGTAAATTTAATGTATTATATGTAGGATAAAAGCACATAGTAAATAAGGAGGGTGATAAACTATGTATTATAGTAGTGGAAATTATGAGGCTTTTGCAAGACCAAAAAAGCCGGCAGATGTAGACAAAAAATCTGCATATATAGTAGGATCAGGATTAGCTGCATTATCAGCAGCATGTTTCTTGGTTAGAGACGGACAAATGAAAGGAAAAAATGTACACATTTTAGAAAAAGATTCAATACCAGGAGGTGCATGTGATGGATATCTTTATGATGGATTAGGATATGTAATGCGTGGTGGAAGAGAAATGGACAACCACTTTGAATGTATGTGGGATTTATTCCATTCAATTCCATCAATAGAAACAGAGGGAGTAAGTGTACTTGATGAATATTATTGGCTAAATAAAGAAGACCCTAATTATTCATTAATGAGAGCAACAATGAATCGTGGAGAAGATGCACATACAGATAAGAAATTTTCAATATCTGATAAAGGCGCAATGGAAATAATGCATTTATTCTTTACACCAGATGAAGATTTATATGACAAAAAAATAACAGATTACTTTTCAGATGAAGTATTGAATTCAAACTTCTGGTTATATTGGAGAACAATGTTCGCATTTGAAAATTGGCATAGTGCATTAGAAATGAAATTATATATAAAAAGATTTATACATCATATTGGAGGACTTCCAGATTTTACAGCATTAAGATTTACAAAATATAATCAATATGAATCAATGATTTTGCCAATGATAGAATATTTGAAAAAATTTGATGTTCAATTCCATTATGGAACAAAAGTAGAAAATGTAAAATTTGAAATATCAGATTATAAAAAAGTAGCTAAAAGTATAATAATTACAAAAGATGGAGAAGAATCAAGTATAGATTTAACAGAAAATGATTTAGTATTTATTACAAATGGAGGATGTGTTGAAAATTCAAGTATGGGTAGTCAAAACACACCAGCAGAAATGAATACAGAAATAAAGCCAGGTGGAGGCTGGGATTTATGGCGTAAAATTGCAGAACAAGATTCATCATTTGGAAATCCAGATAAATTCTGCTATGACCCAGAATTAACAAATTGGATGAGTGCAACAGTTACAACATTAGATGATAGAATTCCACCATATGTAGAAAAAATTTGTAAAAGAAATCCATTTAGTGGAAAAGTAGTAACAGGTGGAATTGTAACAGTAAAAGATTCAAACTGGTTATTAAGCTGGACATTTAACCGTCAACCACAATTTAGAAGTCAACCAAAAGACCAATTAGTTGGATGGATATATGGACTATTTAGTAATGTACCTGGAAATTATGTTAAGAAGCCAATGAGAGATTGTACAGGTAAAGAAATATGTATGGAATGGTTGTATCATCTAGGTGTACCTGAAAATCAAATAGAAGAATTAGCAGAAAAGAGTGCTAATACAATACCTGTAATGATGCCATATATAGATGCATTCTTTATGCCAAGAAATGGAACTGATAGACCAAAAGTAGTTCCAAGTCAAGCTGTAAATTTTGCATTTTTGGGGCAATTTGCAGAAACTGAAAGAGATACAATATTTACAACAGAATATTCTATAAGAACTGCAATGGTTGCTGTTTACACATTATTAAATATTGACCGTGGAGTTCCAGAAGTATGGGGAAGCACTTATGATATTAGGGATTTATTAAATGCAACAGTTAAATTAAGAGATGGAAAACCAATTACAGAAATGAGTTTGGGATTAAAAGAAAAAATTGCATTAAAAGAAGTTTTAAAGCAAGTTAAAGGTACTGATATTGAAAAGATTCTAAAAGAGTATCATGTAATTAAGGAAGAAGATATTTAATAATTATGTTGACAATTTACAAATAATAAGTTATAATAATAGTGCAATATTTTTTTGAAACTGAAAAGAAATAAACACTTGGAGGTTTCAATGCCTCCAAAGTACTTTTAGGAGGTAGACAAATGAAAATTAAAACAACAGAAGAACTGCTTAAAAGGATTTCAGAACGGTACAACAGATTGGTAAATAAAAAAATGGAGTATCTCTGGGAAGATTTTTTAGGAGCGGTAGAGAAAGCAGTACAGAAACTTCCGGACGACAAGCTTATTGGTGCAGAGGGAGTGACAATCTTCTATTATATAGAGGGTGACTCTGTATATAGAGATAAAAAGGCTGAGGCGTTTTATATAGATTCATCAGAATTTGAATATGAAGATGAGCCTGTATGCCTTGGAAACAAAGTGGAACTTAGACAGGCACTGCAGGTTTTTAAAGAAAAAGCTGAAGAAAATGAACACATAGATACAAGTGTTTTCGATTTAGAAAGCTTGTTTGAAGAAAAAAAGAAAGAGAAAGAGGATTGTTTATTAGACTTTCACTTTTTTATGTAAGTTCTACTGATGCTCTGTAACTGCTGATAAGGAAAATAGTATGTAATCTTAAAGTGCATGAATTTTGCATTTAAAGGTTATATACTATTTTTTTTGTACAATAGATTACAAAAATAAAAATATATGTTATAATTTCATATAAAGTAAGAGCATGGAGGAAACAATATGGTAAAAAGATATAAAGAAAACGAAATAGATGAATTAGCACAAATACTAAAAAATGATGGAGTAATAAGTGTTCCTACTGATACAGTTTATGGTTTATGTGCCAGAATAAACTCAGAGGTAGCATATAATAAATTAATGGCAGTAAAAAAGAGAACAAAAAATAAATTACTTCCAATCATGTGTTATAATAAAGAACAAATAAAAGATATTGCTATATTAAACCTAAAAGCTGAAAAAATAATAGATGCTTTTATGCCTGGACCTATTACAGTGATTTTGAAAAAAAAGCCAGGAATACCTGATTATATAAACAATGGTTCTGAAACAATAGCAATTAGAATGGCTACATCAAAAGCACTAGAAAAATTAATTAGAAAAACTGAAAGTCCAGTATTTATGAGTAGTGCTAATAAAAGTGGAGAGCCAACTTGTACTAGTTTAGATGAAATAGAAAAGATGTGTTTAAATTTAGATGGAATGATGGAGGGAAAAGTTTTATTTTGCAAAGAAAGTACGATAGTAGACTGTACTCTAGAACCAATAAAAATTTTAAGATTAGGACCAATTTCACTTGAGCAAATTGAAGAAATAGTAAAAAGATAAAAAGTAAAACACTTTAATTAAAATGGAGAAGAAAAATGAATATATTAAAACCACAAAAAATGAGTTTATATGGGCTAAAAAAAGAGAAAATATTAGATATAAAAGAAAATGAAGATATTGATTATTGCATTTTTGAAAATGAAAAATGTAATGACATAGAACTATGGGAGTTAGAATTAGAACACTGTAGATTTAATAACATTTGTATGCAAAATGCAAAATTAGAAAACATTACCTTTAGAGATGTAATATTTGAAAATTGTGATTTTTCAAACACAAAATTTATAGAAACAACATTTATTAGATGTGAATTTAATAATTGTAAACTTTCAGGATGTGACATGTCAGAAAATAGATTATACAATATTTTATTACTAGAAACAAATGCTAGTTATATTAATTTATCAATGGCAAGTATTGAAAATATATTATTTAAAGATACAAATTTAAGAAACAGTTATTTTCAAGAAACAAAAGTAAAAAATATCTATTTTAATAATGCTAATTTAATACAAGCACAATTCTTTAAAACAAGTTTAAAGGATGTAGATTTATCAAGTAGTATAATAGAGGGGATTGGAATTACAATAGAAGATATTAAAGGAGCAGTAATAAATCAATTACAATCTATAGATTTGTTATATTTAATTGGTGTAAAAGTTAAATAGTATCAAAAAAGAAAGGAACATGTAATGGGAAAGTTTTCGAGATTAATGAAGAAAAAATATAAAGAAACAAATAAAAAATCAATTGTAATTTATTTAATATTAAGAATACTAGTTATTTTAAGTATGATATTTCAAATAATATTAGGAAATATTTCAAATGTGTTAATGTGTATACTAGCATTAATCTTATTTACAATTCCGACTATAATTTCGGAAAAATTTAAAATAGGGATACCAAGTTTACTAGAGGGTATAATATATTTATTTATATATTCAACTGCTATACTTGGAGAAATAAATAATTTTTATGGAAGAATACCATTTTGGGATACAATATTACATACATTAAATGGATTCTTGTGTGCTGGAATAGGTTTTTCTTTAGTAGACCTTTTAAATCAAAATAGTAAAAGAATAAGATTATCACCACTGTATATAGCTATAGTAGCATTTTGTTTTTCTATGACAATAGGGATATTATGGGAATTCTTTGAATTTACAGCTGATTCTCTTACTAAAACAGATATGCAAAAAGATAGAATAGTAAAAGAAATATCATCAGTAATGTTAAATAAAGATAATGAAAATATTCCAATAAAAGTTAAAGATATAGAAAAAACGGAAATATATTCTAAGGATGGAACTGTTACAACTGTAGAAAATGGTTATTTAGACATAGGTCTTATTGATACCATGAAAGATTTATTTGTTAATTTTATTGGTGCAGTTGTGTTTAGTATTATTGGATTTTTACATGTTCAAAATAGAAAAAAATATAAGTTTGCAGAGGGATTTATACCAACTAAAGAAGTTGAAAATTAAAAAATATAGTTAACATTGAACGGAGGGATTATAAATGACAATAACAGAAACACTTGAAAGATTGGACTATAAAATTGAATTATATAATGAAATTACTGAGGGCAAAAGAAAAGATTTTACTGAAGAAGTATAATAAAAATGTAAAAAATAAAAGGGGATAAATTATAAATTAGGAGGTATAAAAATGATTAAACTAGTATTAGTTAGACATGGACAAAGCATGTGGAATTTAGAAAACAAATTTACAGGATGGACAGATGTAGAATTATCAGAACAAGGAATAAAAGAGGCAAAAGAAGCGGGAAAAATATTAAAAGAAAAAGGATTTCATTTTGATTTAGCATTTACATCAGTACTAAAAAGAGCAGAAGATACATTAGACTATATATTAAAAGAAATGGGAGAAGAAAATATTGAGATAAAAAGAAGTTGGAGATTAAATGAAAGACATTATGGAGCATTACAAGGGCTAAACAAAGATGAAACAAGAGAAAAATATGGGGAAGAACAAGTATTACTTTGGAGAAGAAGTACAGACGTAAGACCACCAGAATTAGAAGAAACTGACCCAAGATATCCTGGAAATGACGAAAAATATAAAGATTTAAGTAAAGACGAATTACCTAAAACAGAAAATCTTATAGATACAATAAAAAGAGTACTTGAATATTGGAATTCAGACATAAAACCAGAGCTAGAAGATGGGAAAAGAGTTATAATAACTGCACATGGAAATAGTTTAAGAGGATTAATAAAATATTTAGATAATATAAGTGATGAAGATATTATTAAATTAGAATTACAAACAGGTAATCCAATTTGTTATGAATTAGATGATACATTAAAACCTATTAGACATTATTATTTAAAATAAAATTTTAGTAAGGAATAAAATTATGAAAAAATTAAATTCTAATCAACTGAAAATTATTGCTGTTTGTGCAATGATTTTCGACCATTTATTATGGGTAATAAAACCTGGATATGAAAATGGAATAATATATTTAATATTACATATATTTGGAAGAATTGTTGCTCCAATATTTTGTTTTTTTATAGCGGAGGGAGCATATTACACAAAGAACAGAAAAAATTATTTGGCAAGATTACTAATATTTTCAGTAATATCACATTTTGCATATTGTTTTGCATTTGGTATCAATTTTATACCATTTTCAAATGGAACGATAAATCAGACAAGTATTATGTGGTCACTTTCTTTAGGTCTTGTTGGAATAATGATAAATGATTCAAAATTAAATAATAACATAAAAATAGCATTAATACTTTTTTTATGTATATTAGGATTTCCATCTGATTGGAGTTCTGTTGCAGTAATGATAATAATTTATGACTATGCATATAGAAACAACTTCAAAAAACAAATGACAACTCAGACTATATTTTCAGCAATATATTCAACTGTATATTGTATATTTATAGACTTTTGGTATGGCTTAGCACAGATGGGGACTATTTTAGCAATTCCATTATTAAAAAGATATAATGGAAAAAGAGGAAATTGGAAAGGAATGAAATATTTTTTCTATTTAGTGTATCCATTACATCTTGTTATATGTGGTTTGATAAGATTATACTTAAATGGTAATATTTCAGTAATTGTTGGAGGATAGGGAGAAAAATATGTATTTGAATTTTATACAAATAATAAGTATTATATTATTTATTTTAGGAACTGTAACATTAATATTAGGATTATATAACAAAAAGAAAATTATACTGATTATTGGAAGTGGCTTTTTGGCTATAATTTGTATCATATGGATAATAATTTTAGGTTTAGCACTTTCAGAAGAAGAGCCAAATAAAAATATTAGCAGTGAAGATAACAAGAATGAAAATAATGTTGTTATTCAAGAAAATGCTAATGAAGATAAAAAGGATGAACAACCACAAGATGTAACTAAAAAGATATTAAATAATGAGTTCTATTCTTCAGGAAAAATATATAGTATAGATGAAAATAATATTTATTTTTCTAATGAAGATTATAAAAAATATTACATTAATAAAAAGAATTTTGAATATTTTAATGGAAGAACAGCGAAAAATATGGATAGTGTAGATATAATAGTTGGAGATTATTTAGAACAGAGTGATGGAAAGATTTTAATATATCGAAATATTTCTGGAGAAGAATTAAATCAAGAATTGTTATATAATTTGACTTTAGATGAAGACGAAAGAATTATGATGGTAAATACAATAGAAATAGAAAGTATAAATATTCAAGATAAAGATACAGCGATTGTTGAAATTAAATATGGTGATTTATTTGGCGATAAATTAACTGATGAAACTTTTGAGACGATTGTGGAATTTAATTCTAATACAAAATTTTACAGTAAGGGAAATAATATAAATACTGTAAATGATTTAGAAGAAGCAAAGTATAATATTAATTCTATTGTTTTGGATAGAAATACAATTAATAAAAAGAGTCCTGCAGTAGTAAAGAAATTTGAAAGTACAGATAATTAAATTAACAGTATAATGGGTAAGAGGAAAAAGATATGAATAAAGAAGAATACTTAAATCAAAATGTAAAAGTAAAAATTGATAGAAAAATGGGAAGTAGACATCCAAAACATGGCTTTATATATCCTGTTAATTATGGATATATACCTAACACAATAAGTGGAGATGGAGAGGAACTTGATTGCTATGTTTTAGGGGTGTTTGAAGCAGTTGATGAATTTGAGGGAAAGTGTATTGCTATAATACACAGATTAAATGACGATGATGATAAATTAATAGTGGTACCTAATAACAGAAACTTTACAAATAAGGAAATTGAAGTATTAACAGAATTTCAAGAACGATTTTTTGAGCATGAAATCATAAGAAAAGATATCTTATTTAATAGTTTAATTCCTGAATTAAGTGTATCAAACATAGAACTAAGTAAAAAATTTTATTTAGATTTGGGATTTGAGGTAAAATATGAAAGAAAAGAAAATAAATTTTGTTTTTTACAACTAGAAGAAAATCAAATAATGATAGAAGAACAAAATGATAATTGGAATACTGGAAAAATGGAATATCCTTATGGACGCGGAATTAATATAAGTATGGTAATTTCAAATGTTGAAAATATGTATACTAAATTAAAAGAGAAAAATATTGAATTTTTTAAAAAGTTAGAAATCCATGAGTATAGAATTAATAATGAAATTTCTTTTGATAAAGAATTTTTAATTCAAGATCCAGATGGATATCTGTTAAGATTTAATAATTAATAGAGAGGTATGGCATTATGGTAAGATGCAAATGGTGTAATTTGAACAATCCACAGTATATAGAATATCATGATAATGAGTGGGGAAAACCAAATTTTGATGATAAATATTTATTTGAAATGTTAATACTAGAGTCTTTTCAAGCAGGCTTATCTTGGGAATGTATACTAAACAAAAGAAAGGATTTTAGAATTGCATTTGATAATTTTGATATGGATAAGATATGCAATTATAAAGAAGAAAAAGTACAGGAATTGTTACATAATGAGAAAATTATAAGGAATAAATTAAAGATAAATGCTACTATAAATAATAGTAAAATTTTTAAGAAAATACAAAGCGAATATGGAACCTTTTATGATTATTTGAGGTCTTTTACGAATGATAAAGTAATTTATGAAATAGGTAAAACTACCAATGAGTTATCAGATACGATATCAAAGGATTTACAAAAAAGAGGAATGAAATTTGTAGGAAGTACAATTATATATTCTTATTTACAAGCAATAGGAGTTATATATTCACATGAACAGGAATGCTTTTTGAATAAGAAATAGTTATTAATATCAACAACATAAAATATAAAAAATAAAAGACTTGTTATAAAAAGAAACTTGTGATATAAATATACATATAAAATTAAAAGAAAGGAAACATAAGAATGAAAGATGTATCAATTTCAAAAGATGTTATATATATTGGGGCTGATGATAAAGAGATTAATTTATTTGAAAATCAATATGTAGTTCCAAATGGTATTGCATATAATTCATATGTCATAATTGATGAAAAAATTGCGATAATGGAAACGATTGATAAAAGAAAAACAGATGAATGGTTAAATAATTTAGAAAAAGCATTAAAAGGTAGAAAACCTGATTATTTAATTATTTCACATTTAGAACCAGACCATGCATACAACATAGATACTGTAATAAAAAAATATCCTGATATAAAATTAGTAGGAAATAGTAAAACATTTGCTTTTTTACCTCAATTTTTTGATATTGAAGATTTAGAAAAAAGAAAAATTGAAGTAAAAGAAGATGATATTTTAGAATTAGGAAAACATAAATTACACTTTATAATGGCTCCAATGGTACATTGGCCAGAAGTAATGATGGAATATGAAGAAACAGAGAAAATATTATTTTCTGCTGATGGTTTTGGCAAATTTGGATGTTTAGAAACAGACGAAGATTGGGATTGTGAAGCTAGAAGATATTATTTTAATATAGTTGGAAAATATG
>CABQAZ010000036.1 GCA_902462295.1 uncultured Clostridium sp.
GAAGATTGGGATTGTGAAGCTAGAAGATATTATTTTAATATAGTTGGAAAATATGGTATACAAGTACAAGCTATATTAAAAAAAGCGAGTAAATTAGATATAAAAACAATTTGTCCATTACATGGACCAATTTTAAAAGAAAACCTAGAACACTATATCCAAAAATATGATATATGGAGTAAATATGAAACCGAAAGTGAAGGTGTATATATAGCATGTGCTTCAATACATGGAAATACATTAAATGTATGTGAAGAATTAAAAAATATCTTAGAAGAAAAAGGTGTAAAAAAAGTTGTATTAGCAGATTTATCAAAAGAAGATTGGGCTGAGGCTATTGAAGATTCTTTTAGATATGGCAAAATAGTTTTTGCATCAGCTACATACAATATGGGTATATTTACACCAATGAGAAATTTATTATTAAATTTAAAAGAAAAAAATTATCAGAATAAAAAAGTTGCAATTATAGAAAATGGAACTTGGGCACCTAATTCAGGAAAATGTATGAAAGAAATTATTTCTACAATGAAAAATGTTGAAATAGTTGAACCAATAGTAACTATAAAGTCAACTTTAAAACAAGAAAATATTAAGCAATTAAATGAATTAGCAGAAAATTTATTA
This sequence comes from uncultured Clostridium sp., assembly GCA_902462295.1. Taxonomy (GTDB): domain Bacteria; phylum Bacillota; class Clostridia; order TANB77; family CAG-508; genus CAG-269. Next base: position 628 of record CABQAZ010000036.1, read on the forward strand.
AAATAAGAGAGGAGAATATAGTATGAAATATAAATGTACAATTTGTGGTTATATTTATGATGAAGAGGTTGAGGGAGTGAAATTTGAAGATTTACCAGATGAATGGGTATGTCCATTATGTGGTGTTGGAAAAGATATGTTTGAAAAAGTTGAAGAATAATTTATAATAGCAAATAATAAGTTACATGAAAATAATTTTAATTGAATTTTTATAAGAAAGACTTGAAATATAAGCTTTTCATTACATCACTCAGTTTATTACAAAATTTAAGAAATTCTAATTTGTTTTATGGGTTCTTTCCACTATCGTGAACTCTTACCATAAGACAGCAAAGAATTTCTAAAATTTTTACATGCACATTCGTAATTTCATTCAAAGCTTATATTTCAGTATTTCTTTATATTAAATTAAATTATTATTTTGTATTAATAATAGCAAAATATGGCAGATAATTTATTGATATTATCTGTCTATTATTATATAATCATAACAATTAAAACCTATAAATAAGGAGGCACAGATGAAGATAGAAAACAAAGAGATAGAATCAAACTTGAAAAGATACGCAAAGATGGATAAACAAAATATATTAAAAGAATATAAAACATCAAGTGACGGACTAAGTTGTATTGAGATAGAAGAAAAGCAAGAAGAATATGGAAAAAATATTATAGATATTAAGAATAATAAAACACTATTAAATAGATTAAATGAAGCATTTATAAATCCATTTAATATAGTATTAATATTAGTTGCTGGGGTTACTTTTTTTACAGATGTAATAATTTCTGAAAATAAAGATTATTTAACATTTATATTAATTGTTGGTACAGTATTTATTTCTGCGATGATTTCTTTTTTTCAGCAAACAAGTTCTGATAAAGCTTCACAAAAGTTAAAGAAAATGATTTCAAACAAAATAGATGTAATAAGAGATGGAAAGCAAGAAAGTATAGATGTTGAGGAAATTGTACCAGGAGATATTGTAAAATTATCATCTGGAGATATGCTTCCAGGAGATGTAAGATTTATAGAAACAAAAGATTTATTTATTGATCAGGCATCATTGACAGGAGAATCTAATCCAGTAGAAAAATTTTCTGAGTTAAAATTTGAAAATTTGGAATTTATTGAATTATCCAATATAGGATTTATGGGAACAAATGTAGTAAGTGGAAGTGCTACAGCAGTTGTTATTGGGACTGGAAATCAAACATATTTTGGGAGTATGGCAAAATCTTTATATAGTGTAAATGATAAAAACAGTTTTGAAAAAGGTGTAGACAGTGTAAGTAAATTATTAATAAAATTTATGGTTGTTATGGTTCCAATAATATTAGTTATCAATTTGTTTACTAAAGGAGACTGGTGGGATTCATTAATTTTTGCAATAACGATAGCAGTTGGGTTAACACCGGAAATGCTACCAGTTATTATGACATCAACTTTAGCAAAAGGTGCTATTGATATGTCAAAAAAGAAAACAATAGTAAAAAGATTAAGCAGTATACAAACATTTGGTGAAATGAATATTTTATGTACAGATAAAACAGGAACACTAACAGAAGATGAAATTATTTTAGAAAAATATATGGATGTGGATGGAAATGAAAGTAAAAGAGTTTTAAAACATGCATTTTTAAATAGTTATTTTCAGACAGGATTAAAAAATTTAATTGATGTTGCAATTATATCAAGAGCAGAAAAAGAAAATATGAATATATTAAAAGAAACATATAAAAGAGAAGATGAAATACCATTCGATTTTTCAAGAAGAAGAATGAGTGTTGTTCTAAAAGATGAAAATGGAAAGCGACAATTAATATCAAAAGGAGCAGTTGATGAAGTAATGTCGATTTGTTCTTATATAGATATTAATGGAACAGCAATAGAACTTACAGAAGAATTAAGAAAAAAGACTTATGAAGTATATGAAAAAAATAATCATGATGGATTAAGAATTGTAGCAATAGCTCAGAAAAATAACATACATGGAATTGAGAGCTTTGGAATAGATGATGAAAAAAATATGGTATTGATTGGTTTTGTTGGTTTTTTAGATCCTCCTAAAAAAAGTGCCAAAGAAGCTATAGTAGCCTTAGAAAAGCATGGAGTAAAAACAGTAGTATTAACAGGAGATAGTGAGGGAGTAGCTATAAATGTATGTGGAAAAGTAGGAATTCCAACAGAAAACTGTCTGACAGGAAAAGATATTGAAAAAATGACAGATGAAGAATTAAAATATAAATCAAAGAAATGTTATTTATATTCTAAGCTTTCTCCACTTCAAAAACAAAGAATTGTTAGAATTTATCAAGAACAAGGAAATACTGTAGGATATATGGGAGATGGAATAAATGATAGTCCACCATTAAAACAATCTGATGTAGGAATTTCAGTAGATACGGCAGTTGATATAGCAAAAGAAACAGCAGATATTATTCTTTTGGAAAAAGATCTAAATGTTTTAGATGAAGGAGTAATTACTGGAAGAAAGACATTTACCAATATATTAAAATATTTAAAAATGGCTACAAGTGGAAATTTTGGAAATATGTTATCAATTATAATAGCTAGTATATTTCTTCCTTTTTTGCCAATGCTTCCAATTCATATTTTAATACAAAACTTGTTAAATGACTTTGCACAAATAGGGATGCCATTTGATAATGTAGATAATGAATATTTACAAAAACCTAAAAAATGGAATACAGATGGATTAAAAAGATTTATGTTTGCATTTGGAACTATTAGTACAATTTTAGATATATTATGTTTTGCTACATTATGGTTTGCTATGAAATTTAATACAATAGAAAAGGCTAATTTATTTCAAACAGGTTGGTTTGCATTTGGTATTATTTCTCAAACACTAATTATTCATTTAATGAGAACATCTAAAATACCATTTATAACAAGCAGACCATCTAAACACTTAATAATTTCAACATTAGCTATTACAGTATTAACATTAATAATTTCATTTACTAATATAGCTGTTATATTTGATTTAAGTAAATTACCTATTCAATATGGAGTTATTATTTTATTACTTATGATAATTTATGCTGTTATTATTCAGATTTACAAAAAAATATATTTGAAATTTAATAAAGAGTGGTTGTAATAGTAGTTTTTATGATATAATAAAAAAACATAAAAGGAGTGAATAAAAATGAAAGAAATAAGTAAAGAAAATTTAAAAAATATTGAAGATGAATACAAAGAAAATATTTCATATACTATTGCAAGAAGAGCACTAGCAAAAACAAAAATTAGTGATATATCAATAGTAAATGAACAAAACGAATTTACAAAAAGCATGTTTTCAATCGATTTAAAGACATTACCAGTAACAAATCAAAAAAGAAGTGGAAGATGTTGGATATTTGCAGGATGTAATGTAATTAGAGAAAAGATTGCACAAAAATATAATTTAAAAGATTTTGAGTTATCACAAAATTATATAGCATTTTATGATAAGTTAGAAAAATGTAATTATTTAATACAAAATATAATTTCTTTAAAAGATAGAGAAAAAGATGATAGAGTATTAGATTATCTATTAAGTACAGGAATACAAGACGGAGGACAATGGGATCTATTTGTAAATATAGTTAATAAGTATGGGCTTGTTCCTAAAAACGCATATCCTGAAACATTCCAAAGTTCTAACACAATGGAGGTAGATAATTTATTAAATAAATATATTCGTAAATTTGCATATGAAATAAGAAATGAAGAAATAGATATAGAAAATAGAAAAGAAAAGTGTATTAAAGAAATATATACTATATTATGCAGTTGTTTTGGAATACCACCAAAAACTTTCACATTTGAATATGTTGATAAAGATAAGAAGTATCATATTATAAAGGATTTAACACCAATAAAATTCTATCAAGAAATAGTACCAATGGACTTAAATGATTATGTAAGTATAATAAATAGTCCAACAGCTGATAAAGCGTTTAATAAGGTATATACAGTAGATTACTTAGGAAATGTTATAGAGGGAAATGAAGTATTATATTTAAATTTAGATATAGAAAGATTAAAGGAACTTACAATTAGTCAGTTAAAAGATGGAGAGTGTGTATGGTTTGGTTCAGATTGTAGTAAAGCATCAGACAGAACAGGAGGAGTATGGGATGATGCTACATTTGATGTAGACACATTGTTCCAAATAGATAGTAATATGTCTAAAGGTGCAATGCTTGATACAAGAGAAAGTGCAATGAATCATGCAATGGTAATAACAGGAGTTAATCTTGATAATGAAATTCCAACAAAATGGAAAATTGAAAATAGTTGGGGAGATGATGTTGCAAATAAAGGGTATTATGTTGCAACAGATACATGGTTTTCTAAATTTGTATATCAAATAGTAGTAAATAAAAAGTACCTAAATGAAGAAGAGAGAATGATTTTGAATAATGAAAAAATTAGATTAAAACCATGGGATCCAATGGGAACTTTAGCATGAGGAAAAAATATGAAAGAAATTATAATGTTTTCGAGTAACAAAGGAAAAATAGCTGAAACACAAGAAATTTTAAAAGAGTTTAAAATTATATCAAGTGAGGAATTAAAAATTGATATAGATGTCCAAGAAGATCAAAAGACATTTGAACAAAATGCGATAAAAAAAGCAGAAGCTATAGCAAAAAAAGTTGGTGGGATGATGTGTATAGCTGATGATTCTGGAATAGAAATAGAATATTTAAATGGATTTCCAGGAGTGAGTACAAAAAGATGGCATAAAGGTTCAGACAGAGAAAAAAATATTGCATTAATAGAAAAAATGAATGGTGTACCAAAAGAAAAGAGAAAAATTAATTTTGTAACAGCTATTGCATTATCAGATGGAATAAAGACAATATGTAAAAAAGGAATTATTTCAGGATATGTATCAGATAGTATTAGAGGAGAAAATGGATTTGGATTTGATGAAATTTTGGAATTAGAAAATGGAAAAACTTTAGCTGAATTATCCTGTGAAGAAAAAAATAAGATAAGTGCAAGAAAAATTGCATTAGAAAAAATAAGAGAAGAAATAGAAAACAACCGAAAGTTATTGTAAAATAACTTTCGGTTGTTTATTTTTACCAACAGAAACCAGCCACTTTTTTCGTGAATGCCTGAAGCTGATTTGTACTGATCCTCACATTCAATGTCAGAGGACGGAAATGAGGTTTTCCAAAGAAATATTGAGCTTCTAATATGCTTTTACAGCCATGTTCATTTGCCCAATTTTTCCAATCATTTTCATTGTCATCATATGAACGACTTAACTGAACTACCACATAATTTGGATTTTCAGTCTCAGACCAATAACGTCCTTTTACATATCTGTCATAGTGACGAGTAGATATAAAATTTACAAAATTGGACTGAAAGTTATTGCCATCGAAATCAACGATGACATCATCTGACATCAACAGTTTTGACATTTCTCGCTTGGATGAGTGACCTGCTTTGCTTGTGTCATACGCAACACCGGATGTGTTAAGTACTGCCATCACAATTTCCATTGCTTCTTCTGTTGTTTTCATATTAGCCTCCTTAAAAATATCTGGAGGCATACACAGAGCCTCCAGACAAAATAATTTTATCTGAATACTTGCTGTGTAAGTACTCAATGACAATGAATATTTTAACATATTTACATAAAGATGTCAAATGCAGACATAGATATGAAAAAATTAATCAAAACCATTAACTAGTAACAAAAAAATAATAAATTTTCCCAAAAAAACTTGTATTTTTGGTCATTTTGTAAGATAATATAAGAGAGTTTTAAATAAAAGGAAATGTTTGAAAATATTTTCAAGCTTATTGTGCCTAGAAAGGAACAAGAAAAAATGGTGAAAATAATAGATAAATTTTTAAAAAAACTGAATGCTAGTAGAAACACATTTGCAACATATATATTAACACTAGTATCAGTTTATATAGTAGTAGATAGATTAGTAGAAATGTTATTAATGATATTTACAGGAGTATCAACTTCATATTGGGGACCATTTCAATATACATTAGCCATGGCATGTCCAATATTTGCATATTTGTTTTCTCCATCATCAGAGTTTGCAACATCAAAAAACATGAAAGTAACTTTATTTTTTACATATGTAATAACATTATATATAGTTGCAATATCCATGTTTACACAGTGGATAAACAAAGCTGTTTGGCTTTTTTTGATATCATTACCAGGATATACAGAGTTAGTAACAAATTTTTCAGAATTAATAAGACCAGCATTGACTTCATTAGCATTATATTTACCATTAACAACATTTTATGGACTTTACAAGGGTATTCGTTTAGGAGTTATGGACAGCAAAGATCAAACAAGATCTATATGGGATTATAAAGGAATACAACTTTCAGATACGAAAGCAGGTCATGGACCATTTACATGTGATATGCATTTATGTAATAATTTAGAAAGTGGTAAGAAAATGATATTTGCAGAAAAAGGTAGATATCAATCTTTATTTGTATGTGGTGGTTCTGGAACTGGAAAGACATCATTAATATTAGAACCAATGATGGCTAAGGATATAGAAAAAAAGGCATTTTATATTGCAAATGCAAAAGAAATGGGGTATACAGCATTAAAAACAGGAATTGCAATATTAGATAAACCATATGATAATGAATATTTAAATGAAAACTTCAATTTAAATATGATTACACCAGCAAATGGAAAAGAAGCTGTGTATAAAGCATATATGAATAAGATGATATTATCAGCTATTGATAATGATATTATATATAGAAATCTTGGAATAACAGCATTATCACCAGATTTTGAATCAATATCAAGAATAATAAGTGTTTGTAAAAATTATCATATAAAATATAATTTAATAGATCCATCAAGTACAGAATCAAAGGGATTAAATCCTTTTGTGTATGATGACCCTACTAAAATTGCAATAACAATTTCATCTGTATTAAAAGGAATGTATTCAAGTACAAATTTAGAATTGGAAGAAGTATACAGAGAAGATTTTATAATTCAAGCATTAGAAAATATAACAATCATGTTAAAAGAGATGTATCCTAGAATTAATGGTGGAAACATGCCAAACTTAGAAGATTTATATAAAATGCTTACTAATTTTGATTTAGTTGAAAAAATGTGTGAAATAATGAGAACAAATGATGAACTTGCTGAAAAGTATAATACGCAAATTAATTACTTTAAAAGAAACTTTTATGCAAAGAGTTCAGGAAGAGAGCAAACAGAAAAATATATTTATATAGCTGTAGCGCAACTAGATAATTTATTGAGATTACCAGGAGTAAAATCAGTATTATGTAATAGACATAATAATATGGATTTTGATAAAGCATTAGCAAATGGTGAAATTACATTAGTATGTACACGTAGAGGTGATTTAGGTAGAAAAACACATAAAGCTTTTGGATTGTTCTTTATATTATCAATGCAAAATGCAGTATTAAGAAGACCGGGAAATGAAAATAGTAGAATTCCTCACTTCTTATATATAGATGAATTTCCAGACTTTATATGTAAAGATACAGAAGCGTTATTTACGATATATCGTAAGTATAAAGTTGGAACAGTAATTACAGCACAAAACTTATCACAATTAGAAGCAAATAATCAAAAAATGAAATACAAAGAAACAATTCTTTCAAATTGTGGTAGCAAAATATTCTTGGGTGGTGTAACACCAGATGAAGCAGAATGGTGGTCAAGAGAATTTTCTAAGAGAAGAACATGGACATATTCAAATAGTATGGATATGAGTAAATTAGAATATGATTCAAAATACGGAAGTGTAAAATATGACTGGGAAAATTATTTTGCTGCTAATAAATTGTCAAATATGCCATTCAAAAATGCAGCTGTTAAATTAAAGAATGAATCTGGAAAATTTGATATTGGAGAAGGAAAATTTAATTTTATTGCTTCTAAATATAAAGAAGAGCAACCTGTAAAAAAATATAATTTTTCAAAATTTACACCAGGTGTTGCAAGTGAAGAAGATGATTCTTCAAAACAAAAATTTAATCCTAAACATATAAATTTTGTTGATGAAAGAGATGAATTTAATCCTGTACAAATTGATAATACTGATGCAGATTTTGAATTTGATAATGAAAATGCAATAGTTGTTAACTTTAAAAAGAAAAATAAATAAAGCTAAACCATTGTCATGTAATAACAAAATAGTTACAAGACAATGGTTTTCAATAATTTTTAAAAGAAACACTTGAAATATAAGCTTTTCATTGCATTCCTCAGCTTATTACAAAATTTAAGAAATTCTAATTTGCTTTATGGGTCCTTTCCACTATCGTGAACTCTTACCATAAAACTACATAGAATTTCTAAAATTTTTTCATACACATTCGTCACTTCATTCAAAGCTTATATTTCAAGTATTTATATGTATTAATTTAAAATAAATCATTATTTAGCAACAGAAAATGTAAAAATGTCATAAAATCACTTGACCAACAAGTGATTTTATGATATAAAGAAAAAGTAAAATTTATTTGGCCCGTTGGTCAAGCGGTTAAGACGCCACCCTCTCAAGGTGGAATCATGAGTTCGATTCTCGTACGGGTCACCATATATGTAACCTTAAAAGGGAGTAGTTTTAAATTGTTAATCAACAGTCGCGATTTTTCTAATTAAAAGAATAGAAAATCTGGTTAGCAAGCTTTAAATAAAAGTAAACGAGACTTTTAAAGAAAAATGTAGTTTTTTCTTTAGGAGCCTCTTTTTTATATAATAGGAAAGTAATACTTTCCTATTATATAAAAAGCTACAATCGCTAGCCCTTTGAGATTTTCTCCTTTTAGTCGAAAACT
>CABQAZ010000037.1 GCA_902462295.1 uncultured Clostridium sp.
ACTATTTAAGAGAAAGAACAGGTAAAGCTTCTAAGACTAAAGAAATGGTTGGAGCAAGAATCGAAAATAAAATGATTACTATTAAAGAAGATTTAGCAGAAGAACCAGCTAAGGTTGAAGGAGTTGCAGAAATACCTGCTACAGAGACAACTACTGAAAAAACAGCTGAATAATAATATGAAGATACATCTCAGAAATGAGGTGTATTTTTGATATATAATAGAAAAATAGAAATAAAAAAAGTAATAATATCATTTTGTCGATGTACGCTAAAATGATATTGTTACTTTTTTTGAATACCTTAAATCTCTCTTTTTTTATAATTAAAATATTCTTTTATCATATCTAAAAGGATATTAAGCTCATTAAATTTGTAGGAATTTAAATATACACCAAATTCAACTTTTCCAAGTCCAATTTTATTATCTACTTTTGCTAAATTAAAATTTTTCCATTCCCAATCATATAAATATTCTTCTGTAACAACACCAATAACCATTCCTTCATTTACAAGCCTTACTATTGATCTATAATTACTTAATTTTAAACTTAAATCACTATTTTTGGTTAATTCTTGAATTCTTTTTGTTGTCTGTTCATAATCCCTAGGAATGTATATTGTTTTCCCTTTTAAATTATCAAATGTTAATGTTTTATTTACTAAATCAGAATTTTTATTTACTATAAATGTTTCATTTAAATAGCCTAATTTAATAAATTTTAATCCTTCTGGTACTTCTTCATTATATTTTTTTGCAAATACCATATTGATTTCTTTATTACTTAGTTTCTTTAATAAATTATCTATATCTTCACATATTAAATTTAAATTAGTATCAGGATACTTTAAAGTAAACTGGTTTAATACATTTCCAAAGATTAAACCGCTCATATGATTATGCGCTCCTATATTAATTTTTCTATTTTTACCAAAATCCTCATTAACTTTATTTAATTCTTCAATAGGATTTTTTACTTTTTCAAATAATTCTTTTCCTTCTATAGTTAATTCTAATCCTTTACTTTTTCTTTCAAATAAAGTCATAGATAATTGACTTTCTAAGTTTTTTATTTGCTTTGTTATAGCAGGTTGAGATATATTTAATTTTTGGGCTGTTTTAGTTATATTTTTTTCTTTAGATACAGCAACAAAAATTCTATATAATTCAAAATCTATCATTATTAATCACTCCTATTAATAAAATATCATAAAGACGTGAAATATTCAATATAATTCACGCCTTTACAATAGTTATTTCGAATTAGTTCATTAAAATTTTAAGGAACTAATCCAATTAATAATAACAAACATCAAGTGAAATGGTTAAAATAATTTTTTTTAAATTTATGCAGTGAGAAAATTTATCACCAGTAAGTAATGATCTAACTGTACTAGGAACGAAAATACATTCTAGATTTTCACATCCAGAAAACGCTCCATAGGAGATTTCAGTTACTTTTTCTGGAATTACTAACCGTTTCAAATTTTTACAATCAGAAAATGAGCAATATCCAATTGATGTTAATGTACTTGGTAATTCTATACTTTCCATATCACTGGACATAAAAGCATGATCGCCAATAGCAATAACAACTTCTGGAATAACTACATGACCAATTTCTTTGCTACCATCTACTACAATACCATTAGTTATTATCATAAGAAATACCTCCTAAAATATGCATTCACATTAGTTATATATTTATATTAACATATTTTTTAAAATTTTAGAAATACATATATATCATAGTGTTATAACGCATTGGAATATCATGTTAGTAATTCCAAAAATTACAACAAAAAATAATAAAAAATCCCTTTACAAAAAAAGATAACTAATATAAAATAAAATAGACAAACTAGGACAAAATAGAAAATATACGGAGGAGAAAAATGAAAGAGAAAAATGAATTAAGTTATAGAGACTTAAAAATGGTATGTGACCAAAACATGTTTAAATTTAATACAACAGAAGAATTAGAACCAATAAATGATGGAATAGGACAAGAAAGAGGAATAAAAGCATTAGAATTTGGAATTAATGTAAATGTAAAAGGTTATAATTTGTATATAGAAGGACCAAGTGGAGTTGGAAAAACAATGTATGCAAAAAATTATCTAGACAGTATAGCACCAAAAAAGAAAGTACCAAATGATTGGTGTTATATATATAATTTTCAAAATCCAAATGAACCAATCGCAGTATCACTTTCTGCTGGACAAGGAAAAGAATTTCAAGAAAGCATGGAAGGATTTATAAAAGAAGTAAAAAAAGATATTAAAAAAACATTTAATGCAGACGACTTTGAAAAAGAAAAAGCATTAATAAAAAAAGAATTTGAAGAAAAGAGAGAAAAAGTTTTAACAAAACTAAATGAAGATTCACAAAAGCATGGATTTCAGGTGAAATCAGCACAAAATGGAATATACATGATGCCTATAGTAGATGGAAAAGTTATTCAAGAAGAAGAATTTGAAAAACTAGAAGAAGATGTAAAACAAAAATATGAAGAAGAATCAGCAATAGTACAACAACAAATAATGGACGCAATAGGTGTTATAAAACAAATAGAAAGAAAATCAGATAAAAAAGTATCTGAATGGCAATCAAATGTAGCACTATTAACAGTTAATGCCCATATAAATTATATAAAATCAAAATATAAAAGAAATAAAAAAATAAATCAATTTTTAAATGATGTAAAACAAGATGTATTAAAAAATGTATCATATTTTTTAGAAGAAGACAATGCTGAAAACAATCATCAAACGCAACAAATGCCAGCAACACAAAAAAAGCCAGACCCATGTTTAAATTATAGAGTAAATTTATTTATAGACAACAGTAATTTAGAGGGAGCTCCAGTAGTAATGGACTCAAACTATTCATACCAAAATATATTTGGAAAACTAGAATATGAAAATTATTATGGTTCATTAAAAACAGACTTTACAATGTTAAAGCCAGGTTTAATGCATAAAGCAAATGGAGGATATATAATCTTTCAAGCAAAAGATTTATTAACAAATGGAGCATGTTATGAAGAATTAAAAAGAGTTTTAAGAGTAAAAGAACTAAGTATAAATAACATAATGGAACAACGTTCGTCAATGGCAATGATATCATTAAAACCTGAACCAATTCCACTAAATGTTAAAGTAATAATTATAGGTGATGCAAACATTTATCATACATTATTATCAGTAGACAGTGACTTTAGAAAATTATTTAAAATAAAAGTAGAATTTGAAGAAACAGCACCAATAAATGAGGAAAATGTAAATAAATTAGCTAGATTCGTTCATACATTTTGTGAACAAGAAGAATTACCATCATTAGATAAATCTGCAATGGCAAGAATTGTAGAATATGCTTCAAGATTAGCAGGAGATAAAGACAAATTATCAACAAGATTTACAGAAATAGCACAAATAGTAGGAGAAGCTGGAACATGGGCAAAACTATCTAAAAGTAAAATTGTAACAGAAGACTTTATTGACAAAGCACTTGAAGAGAGAGATGAAAGAATAAAAAAATATGATGCAAAATATGTAGAGATGATAAAAGAAAACACACTATTAATTAATACAAAAGGGGCATTAGTAGGAGAATTAAACGGATTAACAGTAATGACAATAGGAGATTATACATTTGGTAAACCAGCAAAAATAACAGTAAACACATACACAGGAAAAGAAGGAATTATAAACATAGAAAGAGAAGTAGAAATGTCAGGTTCAACACATTCAAAAGGCGTATATATTTTATCAGGATATTTAGGAGAACTATTTGCACAAGACATACCACTATGTTTAACTGCAAGTATTTGTTTTGAACAATTATATAATGGAGTTGATGGAGATAGTGCTTCAAGTACAGAATTATATGGATTACTATCAAGTTTATCAGAAATTCCTATAAAACAATCAATAGCTGTAACAGGTTCAGTTAATCAAAAAGGACAAATTCAGCCAATTGGTGGTGTAAATGAAAAAATAGAAGGATTTTTCCAAATATGTCAAATGCGTGGACTTGATGGGTCACATGGAGTTATGATACCTGTTCAAAATGTAAATAACCTTCAACTTTCAGATGAAGTAGTAGATGCAGTAAAAAATAAATTATTTCATATTTATGCAATTTCTACAATTAGTGAGGGAATAGAAGTTTTAACAGGAGTTCCAGCAGGAAAAAAAGATAAAGATGGAAAATTTCCTGTTGGTACTGTAAATTATTTAGCATATGAAAAATTAAAAAAATATGCTCAAGCTTGTGAAAAATAGAGGAGAAAATGAAAGAACAAATATATAAAATAGAAAATATAAAATCATTTGAATTAGCAGATATATTTGACTGTGGACAATGCTTTAGATGGAATAAACAAGAAGACGGAAGTTACACAGGAGTATTTAAAGGAAATGTAATGAATGTGCAGAAAGAAGTAAACACTGTAACATTTAAAGGAATATGTAATGGTGATATAAAAGAAATAGTTGAGAATTATTTTGATTTAAATCGTAATTATGAAGAAATAAAAGAACAACTTTCAGAAATTGATGAAAATGTAAAAACAAGTATAGAATATGGAAAAGGTATAAGAATATTAAATCAAGACTTGTGGGAAATGATAATTTCTTATATAATTTCAGCCAATAATAATATTCCAAGAATAAAAGGAATAATAGAAAGACTATCAAAAAATTATGGAAAAGAAATTGAATGGAATGGAGAAAAATATTATACATTTCCAACTATAGAAGAACTAAAAGATGTAAGTGTAGAAGATTATAGAAAACTAGGTGCAGGATTTAGGGATATACGTTTATATGAAACTGTTCATATGGTTTTAGATAAAAAAGTAGATTTAGAACAAATGCAAAAAAATCCTAACACCTTAGAAGTAAGAGAGCAACTATTAACATTATCAGGGGTTGGACCTAAAGTAGCAGATTGTATATTGTTATTTTCTACATTAAAAAGATTTGAAGTTTTTCCAGTTGATGTGTGGGTTAGACGTGTTATGAATGAACTTTATATTAAAAATGAAGATGAAACAAAAGTTAATAAAAAAGAAATTGAAAAACTTGCACATGATAAGTTTGGAAATCTTGCCGGAATTGCACAACAGTATTTGTTTTATTGGAAGAGAGAAGCATAAAATAATATTAGACGGTGTCTTATTTTGACACCGTCTAATATTATTTTACTACTACATTATAAATTTTATTTTTAACATAAATTTCTTTAACAATAGATTTTCCATCAAGTTTATCTTCAATAGATGAATGAACTTTTTGCTTAATAGAAGCTTCATCTTCATCTAAAGAAATCATTACAGTAGTTTTTAATTTACCATTAACTTGAACAGGAAGTTCAAGTTCATCATCAATAGTTTTTTCTTCATCATAAATTGGCCAAGGTTCATAAGTAATTGTATTATCATGACCAAGAATATTCCAAAGTTCTTCTGTGATGTGAGGTGCAATAGGGTTTAACAACTTCAAAAATCCCTCTGCATATTCTCTTGGAAGAACATCTTCTTTATTAACACTATTAATAAAAATCATCATTTGAGAAATAGCTGTATTGAAATTCATTGTTTCATAGTCATTAGTTACTTTTTTAACTGTAAAATGATATACTTTTTCAAGATTTTTATTTTGTTCATCTTTAATTTTATCAGACTCTACATATAATCTCCAAACTCTATCTAAAAATTTCTTTGAACCATCAATTCCGTTTGGGTCCCAAGGTTTTGCACTGTCAATAGGTCCCATAAACATTTCATAAAGTCTTAAACTATCTGCACCATATTCTTTAACCATATCATCAGGATTAATAACATTTCCTTTTGACTTACTCATTTTTTCACCATTTGTACCTAAAATCATACCTTGATGGCGAAGTTTTGCAAATGGTTCTTTAACAGGAACAAGTCCTTTATTGTAAAGATAATTATTCCAAAATCTTGAATACAATAAATGTCCTACTGCATGTTCTGGACCACCAACATATAAGTCAACAGGTAACCAGTATTCAAGTAATTTTTTATTGGCAAATTCATTATCATTATGTGGATCTATATATCTTAAGAAATACCAGCTTGAACCAGCAGAACCAGGCATTGTACTTGTTTCTCTTTTTGCAGGTTTTCCATCATAAGTTGTATTAATCCAATCAGTAGCTTTATCTAGTGGAGATGCACCTGTTTTTGATGGAGCATAATCGTCTAACTCTGGTAAAACTAAAGGTAAATCACTATCAGCTAAAGCTTTCATTTCATCATCAACATATACTATTGGAATAGGTTCACCCCAATAACGTTGTCTTGCAAAAATCCATTCACGTAATTTATAATTTACTTTTTTAGTTCCAATTTTCTTTTCTTCAAGCCAGTCAATAATTTTTCTAACTGAATCTTGTTTATTAAGTCCGTTTAGAAAATCAGAATTTATATGTAATCCATCACCTGTAAACGCTTCTTTTGAAATATCTCCACCCTCAAGAACAGGAATAATTTCAATTCCAAATTTTGTAGCAAATTCATAATCTCTTTGGTCATGAGCTGGAACTGCCATAATACAACCTGTACCATAAGTAGATAATACATAATCTGAAATCCAAATAGGAATTTCTTTTCCATTTACAGGATTTATAGCATAGCTTCCTGTGAATACGCCTGTTTTTTCTTTACTTAATTCAGTTCTTTCTAAGTCAGATTTTGAAGCTGTTAATTTTTTATATTCTTCAACTGCAGATTTTTGAGTAGGTGTAGTTATTTTTTCAACTAGTTCAAGTTCTGGAGCTAATACACAATAAGTTGCTCCAAAAAGTGTGTCAGGTCTTGTTGTAAATACAGTAAATTCTAAATTATCTGTATTTGCAACTTTAAATTTTACTTCAGCTCCCTCACTACGTCCAATCCAGTTCCTTTGGATTTCTTTTGTAGATTCAGGCCAATCAATATCTTCAAGACCATTTAGTAATATATCAGCATATTTTGGTATATCTAAAACCCATTGTTTCATATTTTTACGAACAACAGGGAATCCACCTCTTTCACTTTTTCCGTCGATAACTTCATCATTTGATAAGACGCATCCAAGTTCTTCACACCAGTTAACAGGCATTTCAACTAATTTTGCTAAACCATCATTGAATAATTGTTTAAAAATCCATTGAGTCCATTTATAAAAATTTGGGTCACATGTTGAAACTTGTTTATCCCAATCAAATGAGAAACCTAACATTTTTAATTGTTTTGTAAATGTTTCTATATTTGCTTCTGTAAAACCTGCTGGATGATTTCCTGTTTTTATTGCATATTGTTCAGCAGGTAATCCAAATGAGTCAAATCCCATTGGATGTAATACATTATAGCCTTGCATTCTTTTCATTCTTGACAATATATCTGTTGCTGTATATCCTTCTGGATGTCCAACGTGTAGGCCTTGTCCTGATGGATAAGGAAACATGTCTAATGCATAGTATTTTGGTTTTGAAAAATCCCATACATCTGTATAAAATGTTTTATGTTCGTCCCAATATTTTTGCCATTTTTTTTCTATTTCTCTAAAATTATATGACATATAAATTCTCCTTCCATGTATATATTTCAATATATCGATTATACAAGCAAAATAGCTAAAAGTCAATGAAAATGGAAATATTTATTGACAAATAAACTTTAAAAATATAAAATAAATAGCACGAGGTGATTATATGAAAAAATGGAAATATTTAATTATAATAATTGTATTGTGTGTATGTGTATTTATTGGGATTGAAGTATTTAGAAAAGAAAGCAATGTATCAAATAATAATGAAATATCAACTCATGAAATATCAGAAAATGCACAAACAAATCAAGACATCGAAAAAGATATTATTGATAATGCACATTTAACACAAAAACCTGTGGTTACAGGAGAAAATACGGAAACAAAAGATGTTAAAAATGAAGAAGAAAATACAAATGCAGAAACATTAAAAAGTGGAGAAGAATTAATGGAAAGAGCTGAAAAAACAGTAACAGCAAGAGGATGGGCAGGAGCTTCTAATAATGTAATTGGATTAAAAGATGGAGTAATATATTATTATAATAAAGCAACAGAAGAATTTTATCCAATAGCAGAGGGAATTAATGATATATATTATGCAACAGATGAAGCAGAAGAAATAACAGCAAAGAAAAATAATAACTTTAAAGAATTAAAAGAAGCACCAGAGTTTTTAGAGTATGAATAGAAAAACAAAGGAAGGAATGAGATTAAAAATGACAATAGATTTAGAAAAAGCAAAAGAAGAATTTATAAAATACACAGAACACTATAATTTAACAGATAAAAATTTAGATGGAAAACAAAAGCATTCATTACGAGTAATGCAAGTTTCAGAGCAAATAGCAAAAGATTTAAAATTAGACAAAGAGGAAATTGAATTAGCAAGTTTAATAGGATTATTACATGATATAGCAAGATTCGAACAATATACAAGATATAAGACATTTAGGGATATGGACAGTATAGACCATGGTGATTATGGAGTAGAAATATTAGAAAAAGACATAAGAAAATATATAGAAACATCACAATATGATGAAATAATAAAAAAAGCAGTAAAAAATCATAATAAATATAAAATAGAAGAAGGACTTTCTGAAAAAGAAGAACTTTTTGCAAAAATAATTAGAGATGCAGATAAAATAGATATATTTTATGAATCTGTAGAAATTTTTTGGAATGAAAAAAAAGATATAATAGAAAATTCAACAATTACAGAAGATGTAATAAAACAATTTAATGAATGTACTCAAATAAAGAGAAGAAAAGAAAGAAGAGTTGAAAACTCAGTAAATGAAATAGTTTCAGTAATAGCATTTATATTTGATATTAATTTTAAAGAAAGTTTAAGGATAATTAAAAATGAAAACTATGTAAATAAAATTTTAGATAGATATAATATTAAAGATGAATATACAAAAAATGAAATAGAAAAAATAAGAACTAAAGCAAATGAGTATATTGAAGAAAAAAGTATATAATTGAATATGTGATATAAATCTTAATAAGAGTGTCTGTAGAGGTAAAAAATTTTATTATTAATGGATGTTACACTAATAAAAGGAGGAAACTAAATGTCCAAAAAGCTAATAATTACGGAAAAACCATCTGTAGCAATGGAATTTGCAAAAGTATTAAAAACTAACACTAATAGAAGAGATGGATACTTAGAATCAGATGAATGGATAATAACATGGTGTGTAGGACATTTAGTAACAATGAG
>CABQAZ010000038.1 GCA_902462295.1 uncultured Clostridium sp.
TTTTGCATCTAATCCAAGTTCTTCTGCCATTATTCTTGCTAAATTTGAAACTTCTATTGAATGGTTTAATACATTTTGTCCATAACTTGTTCTGTATTTTAGTTTTCCTATTAGTTTTATAAGTTCTGGATTTAAACCTATTACTCCTGTTTCTAATGTTGCTCGTTCTCCCTCTGATTTTATAGTTTCTGATAATTCTTCTTTTGCTTTTTCTACCATTTCTTCTATTTTTGCTGGATGAATTCTTCCATCATCTATCAATTTCTCAAGGGTTATTCTTGCAACTTCTCTTCTTAATGGATCAAAGCCTGATAGTATTACTGCTTCTGGTGTATCATCTATTATTAAATCTATTCCTGTAAGTGTTTCTAAAGCTCTTATATTTCTACCCTCTCTACCAATAATTCTTCCTTTTATATCATCTGATGGAAGTGGTACTATTGATACCGTTGTTTCTGCTGAATGATCTGCTGCACATTTTTGAATTGCATAGCTTATTGTTTCTTTTGCATTTTTTCTTGCCTCTTCTTTTGCCTTTTGCTCTAATTCTCTAATTAATGTTGCTTTTTCAGCTGTTATTTCTTGCTCTACTTCTTTTAATAGTTGTCCTTTTGCTTCTTCTTTACTTAAGTTAGCAACTCTTTGAAGTTCTTCTGATTGTTGAGTTTTTATTTCTTCTATTTCTCTTTCTTTTTCTTTTAGTTCACGTTCTTCTTTTTCTAATTCTCTTTCTTTCTTTTCAAAGTTATCTGAACGTTTTTCTAAGTTTTCTTCTTTTTGGATAATTCTACTTTCTTGTTTTTGTATTTCGCCTCTTCTTTCTTTAATCTCTTGATCTAATTCATTTCTAGCATTCATAATTTCTTCTTTTGCTTTTATAACTTCTGCTTTTTTTAAGTTTTCTGCTTCTATTTTTGCTAGTTCTATTAATCTTTCTGCTTCTTTTTCTGCACTTTCTATTTTAGATTCCGCAATCTTTTTTCTTATTACCATCCCAACTGGTATTCCTATTGCTAATGAGATTAAGATAGTGGCTACTATGATTAAAATATCCATAATCATACACCTCTTTCTTATTTAATTTTCAATGTTCGAATAAATATATCTTTTCTTCTTTATTTTTTTATATATTTTTTCAACCTATTATATTTTATAATTATTATTGTAAACTGTCAAGTGCTTTCGCAAAATTTTTAAGGTATATTGTTAATGGATAATGGTTTATTATATATTTTTTAGCGAAATCATCTTATCATCAAACTTACTAATCATTTTTGCACAATTAACTAATTCTTTTGAAGTCTTTTTTCCAACCTCTTGTTCTGTCTTATATTTCACTTTATGTTCAAAACTTGCCCAAAAATCCATTGCTAAAGTTCTTATTTGTATTTCACATTTTACATATATTGTTTTTTGAGACAATTTTACAGGCACCTCTACAATCATGTGATAACTTGCATATCCACTTGGCTTAGGATTCGTAACATAGTCCTTTTCTTTCAATATATGCACATCTGACATTTGCTTTATTAAATCTTTTATAAAAAATATATCATCTTTTAATGTACATATTATTCTCATACCTGCTACATCATTTATTTTTTCAATTAAATTCAAATATGTTTTCTTATATTTTTTCTTATCCATCTTTTTTATTATACTTTTAGGTTCTTTTATTCTTGTATCTATGTGGTCTATTAAATCATAATTATACATTATTTTAAATTCTTCTTTTATTATATTCATCTGTAAATTTAATTGTTTTAATGCTGATTCGTAAAAAAACATAAGCTTGTCAAATGGTTCTTCTTTAACATCTAATTTCTCCTCCTTATTTTCTAAGAAATTTTCAATTATAGTTAATTCATTTTCTCTCATACATTATAAATTCCTTTCGTATTTTATCATACTACTTTTTACAGTAATATGTACTAAGTTTACCTAATTTTTTAATTTGGTAAATTTTATTGATTGTATTTTATATTCAGTTTGTTATGAAAGTATAATTCTTTTGTGTTCTTTCAGTGAATTAATTTTTTCTTTTTTTACATACTTTTATAAATTCTTTAAAAATATTATTCATATTTTCGTCTATTTTATATAAGCTTTCTGGATGAAATCTTACTCCAATATAAAAGTCTCTGTCTTTTGCTTCAACTACATCTGGATAACCATCATCACAAAATCCTACTTTTTCTAAATTTGGACAATCTTTTATTGTTTTTCTGTGACGTGAGTTTACCATTATTTCTTCTTTCTTTACAATTTGATAGAATTTTGATTTTATATCTATTTTTACAGAATGTACATATTCTTTCGAATTTTGTAAATGTTTTTCAGGATTAGGTATTTCATATGTTGTTCCTCCAACAGCTCTAACAATTATATTTTGACCACAACATATTCCAAGTGTTGGTATATTATTATTGTAACAATATTTTGCAGCTATATTTTCATAATTATCAGCTGACATCCCTCCTTGAAAAACAATTCCATCACATAATTTTATTTGAGCTATTAAATTATTATATTCATCTTCTGTTAAATTTTCTTCCCAATTATCTGCTCTTCTTTTTATTTCATTATCTGTAGGTAATATTCCTATTGCCACTCCATTATTATCAAATATTGCTTGTTTTACTTCATCTCTTATATATGTATCTGTTCTTTCAGTATTATATTCTTTATAATGTTTGCTAATAATTCCAATTATAGGTTTGTTCATACTAATATCATCCTTTTCTTTTTTATAAATATTATCAAAATTTTGTTAATATTTCAATTGTTTAATTTTATTTTATTGAATTTTGCATTATTTATTGATATAATTTCTTTAAATTTTTATTAAGGAGGTTTTTTTATGTCTACACCACACAATGAAGCAAATTTAGGTGATATTGCAAAAACAGTTATAATGCCAGGTGACCCATTACGTGCAAAATACATAGCTGAAAATTTTTTAGATGATTATAAATTAGTTAATACTGTAAGAGGAATGTATGCTTATACAGGGAAATACAAAGGAAAAGAGATTACAATTATGGCTTCTGGTATGGGAATGCCAAGTATGGGAATCTATTCTTATGAATTATATAAATTCTATGATGTTGAAAATATTATTCGTATAGGTTCTTGCGGTGCTTATAAACCAGAACTAAAATTATTTGATATTATTCTTGCTGAAAATACATTTTCTGAAGGTAATTTTGCTTTAACTTTAAATAATGAAGATTGTCATATTGTAAGTAGTAATTCAGAATTAAACTCAAAAATAATTGATACAGCACAAGATTCAAACATTAATATTTTTACTGGAAATACTGTTTGTACAGATTGTTTTGATGTATATATGTCAGATGTTAATAAATTTTTATCTAGAATTCCTGATGGATTTAATCCCATTAGTGCTGAAATGGAGGCTTTTGCTCTTTTTTATGTCGCTAAATTACTTAACAAAAGAGCTAGTTGTCTAATGAGTGTTGTTGATTCTAAATATATAAAAGATATTGCTACTCCTCAAGAAAGACAAACTGGTCTTAACAATATGATTAAACTTTCTCTTGATACAGCTATTAATATTTAATTTTAACTAAAATCTACTTTTAAAGTAGATTTTTTTTATAAAAAGTAACTATTATTCTTAAAGTTACTAAATAATGGTTTATTTTATATATAAATAGTTTAAATATAAGCTTTTTATTACATTCCTCGGTTTATTACAAAATTTAAGAAATTCTAATTTGTTTTATGGGTCCTTTCCACTATCGTGAACTCTTACCATAAAACTGCATAGAATTTCTAAAATTTCTTCATGCACATTCGTCATTTCATTCAAAGCTTATATTTAAACTATTTTTTTATTAATCAAAATCATTATCCAGTACTTTTTCATTTCACTCTAGTATTTTTCAAACATAAAATATACACATAACTTGATTTTTATGGAAAAAAGTGGTACAATATTATTGTTAAAGAACAATCAAATCAGATTTTCTTTAATATATTATTATTATATTAGGGGGTTTTTATATGAACAAAAAAACATTTTTTTCTATAGCAAAAATTCTTATAAGTGCTATATTTATAATTTCAATTTTAACAACAGTAAGTCAAGCTACAACAAATGGATTTACAGAATTGGTAAAATCGCCATCAATAACGATAGCAAAACCATCAACAACAAAGTTAGAAGCAATAAAGGTGACAATAAAAGCACCATCAACAACAAAACTAAAAGAAAACAAATTTTATATTGATAATAA
The DNA here is from genome assembly GCA_902462295.1 of uncultured Clostridium sp. Lineage (GTDB taxonomy): Bacteria > Bacillota > Clostridia > TANB77 > CAG-508 > CAG-269. The sequence goes on from CABQAZ010000038.1 coordinate 4,263, forward strand.
AGAAATAACATTAAAACCATCAAGTAATAATGATAATTCTGAAATGGTATATCAAATTCCCAAAGGTTCATTACCAAAAAAGAATAAGACAAAAACAATAAAAGTATTATCAACAGCAACTAACTCAGAAATAATATATAAAGTAGTAAATGTAACAAACAAAGATGGTAAATATTATGTTTTATCAAATGCACCAAGTATAAAAGATATAAATTATACAGAAAATAATAGTCAAATAACAATATCAATGAAATCAACAGGAAAAAATTTAAATGCAATAGAGATATTAGATACAAATAACAACAAAATAGTATATTCAAACAAAAAAATCACAGATAAAACAACTGAAGTAAAAATAGATAAAAACAAATTAAGTATAAATAATGAATATTATAAAATAAAAATAAGTGTAAGCGATAAAAATGGGGCGTATACAGTAAAAAACATTACATTTAAATTACCTGCAACAAACATTCCATGTACTCACACAAATGTAATATATACTAACATCACAGATACACAACATACAAAAACCTGTAAAGATTGTGGTGAAATTCTATCAACAAAAGCACATATGTTTAGTGCTTCAACAGGGAAATGCAAAGAGTGTGGATATGAATGCAAACATAGTAATACTAAATATTTAATAAATACTACTACACATCAAAAAATATGCATTACTTGTGGTATGAACTGGAAAGAAGAAAATCATAAAACAAATTCAAAAAAATGTACAGTTTGCAACTTAACCAAAAATGATAAACTAGGATTAGTGTCTGCAAATATTTCTCCAACAATATCTAATATACATGACAATAATAAATTAGCAGATATTACAATTACAGTAAAATCAAGTACAAAAATAAAAGATGTCAAAATTTATGAAACTGATGCAAATGGAAATATCCAAAAAGATTTAAATCTTACAAAAACAAATGACTCAACAAGCAAAGATATTAAATATGTTTTATCTAATAAAAACTTACTAAAAGGTGAAACTCACTATTTCTATATTACAGCTCAAAATAAATATGGAACAACAACAAGATATTATAGAATAAAAAAAGCATCAAAAACAAAAAATAACAAAAATATAGAATATTATGCAATAAATGGTTCACCTAGATTAGCATTAAATTCTACAACAATTAATAAAAAATTACCACTTGTACTAAAAGATGGAAGTGGCCTTGAATATTTAAAAATTTATGATATGAATAATAATAACAAACTAGTATCAACCAAAAGTGGATTTTCAACTACACAACAATTTTTACAAATAAATCTTAATAATTACACAGCAAAAGATGGTTCTTATAAATTAAAATTTGAAATGAAAGATATCTCTTCTAGTCCTAAAGTTGCTACTATGATTGCCAAAATCGATATTGAACCAAAAGTAACTATAAAAAAAGGCATAACACCTGTAGCTAATTACCAAGATTATACTAGATATACTTTTACATATAATTTTGATAATGCAACAAAAATCCAAGTACGCTGTGCTCAAAAAGACTCTGAAGCTGCTCATAAAGCTTTTGATAACTGCTTATACAAGCCAAGTAGTGATTACAGAAGTATTGCAGATATAAAATTAAATAATCCTAATGATAAACTAACATTTTATATTACAGTCTATTACGGTATTTTCCAATCAGAAGTTCGTACAATAACTATATAAGATAAAAAAACCAGTTCATATAGAACTGGTTTTCTATCTTACATATTTTCTTCATTATTATTTTCTTCTTTGTCTTGTTTAGTTTCTTCTTCAAAAGTATCTTCTTTACTCAAATCAACTAAATCTTTCATTGTCAAATTAATTTTACCTTGTTCATCAATTCCAATAACTTTAACAGGAACTTTATCTCCAGGTTTAACATAATCTTCAACTTTATTAACTCTCTCTTTTGCTATTTTAGAAATATGAACTAACCCTTCTTTTCCTCCACCAATATCAACAAATGCTCCAAATGATGTAGTTCTTGTAACTGTTCCATAATAAATTTGTCCTACTTCAAATTCTCTTACAATATCATCAATCATATCTAATGCTTGATATGCTTTATCTTGGTCAGCTGAATAAATCATAACTTGTCCATCTTCTTCAATATCTATTTTTACACCTGTTGCATCTATAATTTTATTGATTGTCTCTCCACCTTTACCAATTACGTCTTTAATTTTTTCTACTTTTATTTGTGTTGTAACTATTTGTGGTGCATATTTTGAAATTTCTTCTCTTGGTGTTGAAATAGCTGGTTTCATTATATCATCTAATATATATTGTCTTGCTTTTTTGGTTCTTGCAAAAGCTTCTTCTATAATCTTATAAGATAATCCATCTACTTTTATATCTACTTGGATTGCTGTTATACCTTTTTCTGTTCCACCAACTTTAAAATCCATATCTCCAAAGAAGTCTTCAAGACCTTGAATATCTGTTAACATTACATAATCATCTGGATTTTCAGGATTTGTTACTAAACCTGTTGAAATTCCTGCTACTGGTCTTTTAATTGGAACTCCTGCATCCATTAATGATAATGTACTTCCACAAATACTTGCTTGTGATGTTGAACCATTTGAAGATAAAACTTCTGAAACAACTCTTATAGCATATGGAAATTCTTCCTTTGATGGTAGTACTGGTACTAATGCTTTTTCTGCTAAAGCTCCATGACCAATTTCTCTTCTTCCTGGTCCTCTTGATGGTCTAGCTTCTCCAACACTGTATGCTGGGAAATTGTATTGATGCATATATCTTTTTGATGTTTCTGTATCTATTCCATCTAGTTCTTGTTCTTCACTTATCATTCCAAGTGTTACTATTGACATTACTTGAGTTTGTCCTCTTGTAAATAATGCACTTCCATGTGTACGTGGTAATAATCCTACTTCACATGATAATGGTCTTATTTCATCTATTGCTCTTCCATCAACTCTTTTATGTTCATAGAATATCATATCTCTTACACATTTTTTCTCTAATTTATATATTGCTTCTCCAATTTCTTGTGCTCTTTCAGTAGCATTTTCTTCACCTAATTTTTCTGCTACTGCTGTTGTAATTTCTTCTGACAATAATGATACATTATTATCTCTAGTATCTTTATCTACCTCTTGTACAGCGTTTTTCATTTTCTCTGTAAAATTTTCTTCTATAAATTGATATAAGTCGTGATCAACTGCAAATGATTTATATTCGAATTTTGGCTTTCCTATTTCTTCTTTTATTCTTTGTATAAATTCACATATTTTTTTAATTTCTTCATGTCCTTTTTTTATTGCTTCTAACATTATATCATCTGGAACCTCATTTGCCCCTGCCTCTATCATTGCCACTTTATCAATAGTTCCTGCAACTGTTAGTGTTAAATCACTATTTTTTCTTTGTTCTTCTGTTGGATTTATAACAATTTCTCCATTTATTAAACCTACATTTACTGCTGCCGTTGGCCCTCCAAATGGTATATCTGAAATAGATAGTGCTACAGATGCACCTATCATTGCTGAAACTTCTGGTGAATTGTCTTGGTCTACACATAGAACTGTTGCAACAACTACTACATCATTTCTAAAATCTTTTGGGAATAATGGTCTTAATGGTCTATCTATTGCTCTTGATGTTAATATTGCTTTATCACTTGGTTTTCCCTCTCTTTTTTGATATGAACCTGGTATTTTTCCTACTGAATATAATTTTTCTTCATAATCTACTGATAATGGAAAAAAGTCAATTCCATCTCTTGGTTCTTTTGATGCTGTAACATTTACCATTACAACCGTATCTCCATATTTTACTACTACACTTCCATTTGATAATCCACATAGTTTACCTGTCTCAATTACTAGTTTTCTTCCTGCTAGTTCTGTTTCATAACTTCTAAACATATATTTTCCTCCCTTATTTATATGATATCTTTTATATCACAATTTATAACACCTATTCTTTTAAGTAAACTAGATATAGATTGTAACCTCTATAATATCTTAATTCTTAGTTTAAAACATTATACAAGCTACTTTTCTAATCTTAGTTTACTTAACTTTTATATCTGAATAAGGAGGCGTAGCTTGTTGCAAACGCCTCCTTACAACTTATCAACTATTTTCTTAGTCCTAGTTTTTTAACTAAATCTTTATATGTAGCTTCGTCTTTCTTTGCTAAGTAGTTTAATAAATTTCTTCTTTTTCCAACCATTTTTAAAAGTCCTCTTCTTGAATGATTGTCTTTTTTATGAACTTTTAAATGCTCTGTTAATTCATTAATTCTTTCTGTTAAAAGAGC
>CABQAZ010000039.1 GCA_902462295.1 uncultured Clostridium sp.
TAGATAAGAAAAATAAAAGGCACTAACTTAAATTAGTGCCAGTGTGAAAATTTTAATTTTCACCTTTCTTGTTGCTGATTTTTTATTCTAATTGGTTTATATTCATATATATATGCTTCAATAAGCGATAATCCTAAAAATATAAGGACTTCCCATGTTATTTCACTATACAAGGCAGAAAATGTCCTTATAACAACTATATTTACTATTCCAAGTTTAATGGTTATTAAATACGCTACTAAAATATTTATTATTGCGAATATTATTACACTAATTCTCTCTTTCATTTTATTTTTAGACATATTCCTTTCCTCTTTTCTTTATGTAGCTGTTGCCTAGATTTTTTGTTTTGGATTATTAGTGCTTACATATAAGTCGTACTATATTTTATGCTAAAATATAGTACTTTACAAGTTTTTGCCGAGATTTTATATATAAAAATATCATAAAAACATGTCTGGTCAATGCGTTGTGTATATTCTCCAGTATTTTCAATATAATATTAGATATTAAAAAAGGAGACAGTTATGGAAAATCTTACAAACGATCAAATAAATAAAGCCTTTGGTATGACTTTTCAAAAATATAGATTGAAAAATAATTTAACTCAAGAAAAACTTGCTGAAGAACTTTCAAAATCAACAAAGACTATTTCACAATTAGAAACTGCTAAAGATGGAACTAGCAAGAAAACGGATATAGATTTAATGAACTTTTTAGGTATTACGCCTAATGTTTTATATAAGGATTTTATTTCAAATCCAGAATTAAAACAAAAAATAGAAATTTCTGAAAAGATAGGTGAATTACCTAACGAGAAAATACAAGCATTGTATAAAATAATAGATGTTTTAAAAGATTTATAAAAAAAGAACAGGTTATCACAAATTGATAAGCCTGTTTTAATTATTTTCTATATTAATTGTTTAAGTAATATTGGATAAGGTTTTCTATTGCTTTTTGATCTCTCAAAGATAACTTTTTAAAGTCATTATTATATTTTAAATTAGAACTCTTTATTGAATTATTAAACAAAGGATATAAGATTGCATCTGAGGTTATATTATATAAATCACAAAACTTAATTAATGTTTCTATTGTTCCGAGATGATATACCTCTTTCAATTTGACTAACATATTTTGATGCTAAACCAGTATATTCTGAAACTTGCTCTTGTGTGTATCCACATTTGAGTCTATGTTTTTGCAAAGCTTTGCCTATTATTTTATTAATTTCACGTTTATTCATTCTTTCATCTCCAACTATCATTTATTATTATTTACAAAATTTTTTGGTTTTAGTAAACATTTTTCTATGCGAATATATCGCATATATTCTTCATATAAAAACAAATAAGTCTCAACAAATGAACAAAAACTCTTTGACAAAAAAATCCCATTTTTTCAATTTTTTTATTGATTTATTTACAAAAAAAGTATATGATATAAGTGCTTGGATTTATTTCACAAAAGAGGGGTGTTAAAAGTGGAAAACAAGGAATTTGTAACAACAAAAAAATAACACAAGAATTAATAGGTGGGTGGGTTATTATGGGGAATAGTGTTTGGATTAGTTTATTCTCTTTTATATGCATTTATTACTCATTCTATGGAATCTCTTGTACTTAAAGCTATTATAGCTATTGTTATGCAAGGAATTACAACTTTCATTATATGGAAATTCAGCACAAAATCAACTTTTAAGAAAAGAACAATATCTTATAATGATGTTCCAACCGTAATGAGAAATTTAATAATTTTTACTGTTATTGTGTGTGTTATTAACGGTATTTACAATTATTCTCAAGTGAATAGCACAATCGATGAGGCTGTTAATTCAAATTATAAATTAAAATATACAGAAAGCATGATGTCATATTTATATGATGATGACCAAATGGCCGAATACAATAAGCAGAAAAAAGACGCAATTGCAAAGGTTAAAAATCAAGCTCGCACATATCTAGTAATCTTAGAAATAGGACTAACAGCTATATATTTAGCTGTCTTACCATTAGAAAAAAGAGAAATTCTAAAATATGTAGAATAGGAGGATAAGTATGAATGCAGTATCAATAATTATTTGGTTAGTTATATCTGTAGTTTGTGCTATTATACATAAAAACAAAGGATATTCACCAATTACAGGCTTTCTTTGGGGATTTTTCTTTTCGGTAATAGGATTAATAGTAGTATTATTAGAAAAAGAAAATCCTTTAAAAATAGTTTTTCCTTTTTCATCCATTAAGGAAGCAACATGAGTATTTTTAGCAATATCAATACCTAAATAAAACATAATAAAACACCTCAAATATAAAATTTTAGATAGTGTAAAACCTCTACTCTTATAAGCGATACAACCTTGTTATATATACGGAGAAAGTCTAAAAAAGGAAGTCAACATCCAACTCATTCATATACAGCAGATAAGAAAGAAGCGCTAGTCTTTCAATTACGAAGATAAACTTCAAGGAATGAAGAGTGACACTCTATCTAAGTCACCATAATTATAATAATGGTGACAATAGGTTTATAGGTAAATCCTTTATTAAAAACCTAAATATATTATACAAGGAATAAAAAATGTATCAACACCAATTAACAAATGATATGATTATTCAAAGTCTTAGTAAAAGCTCTCCATTTATGAGACTAGAGCTTATATTATTTGGGGCAATGTTAATAATCTTTGGAATTGTATATTTTGTTAAATTCAAAAAAGAGCAAAATTCAGGAAGAAAGAAAGATATAATAATTACTGCAGTAATAATTGCTTTATTAGTTGGAATTCCTGTAGTTAAAGATTCTTTAAAGTACAGTGCGATTCAATATTCAATAGAAAATAATTGTTTTGAAGTTGTAACTGATACGGTTGCCAGAACAAATTTTAGTACAGATGATGATGGAGATAGAACATACTATGTTTATTTAACTAACAATGGAAAAGTTACAGTTAGCCAAAATACATATTATGATTGCTCTACGGGAAAATCAGTATATGTTGTAATTGCCAAAGGCAGATTTGGAGGAAAATATCCTACAGGACAACTTTATTTAACAAGTCAATATCAATATGTTAATAAATAAAAAAAGGAGGGGAAACCTTCCTTTTCTATTTGTATATTAAAGATCTACTAATATATTTTGTCTTGCATTTTCTTCAATTTGAAATAAATATTCTTCATTAAATCCGAAAAGTGTTGCAATAATGTTGTAAGGAATTACACTAATTTTTGTATTATACTTTGTTACATCATTATTATATAATCTTCTTGCTGCTTGTAATTGACTTTCTGTTTTCGATAAATTTTTCTGTAGGTTCAAAAACTGTTCACTAGCTTTTAACTCTGAATAATTTTCTACAATGGCAAGAATTTTATTCATTTGATTATTTAATTCTTCACTTACTTTTATATCTTTTGTTTCATTATATTGTGTTCTTAATTTTGCTATATTTTCAAATGTTTCTTTCTCATAATTCATATAACCCTTTACCGTATTTACTAAGTTTGGTATTAAATCAAATCTTTGTTGTGAATATATATCAATACTGCTTTTTGATTGTTTTACTTTTAATTTAAGTTTTGTTAAAGTATTATATTGAACAAATATCAATATAATTAAAATAAATAATATTATTATCCCAACTATTGCTATTGTCATTTTTATCTCCTCCTAATCATTATATTCTGTATCTCTTATTAATTTTATTAGTTTATCAGTTAATGTAAAAGAAAAATCTAACATCATATAATATTTATATAATGTATTTTTATCTAACGAAAATTTTAATACATTCGCAGTTTCAAACATTTCCCCTGAAAAGAACCTTATGTATATTCTGTTATTCTTTATTGTAAGTTCATATTCCATGTTCATTTCTTTTTGAAAATCTATCAATAATTGCATTATATCAGCTGTTAATAATTGCATTGCTATTATTTTGTCTGAACAATATACATCAAATATTTTTTCGAATTCTTGTGAATCTAATTCTACTCGTAAATTGTCAAAAGGCAACTTTGACCTAAATGCTCTTGCTAAAATATTTTTATCTTTTCTATCTTTCCTTAGATATAAACTAGCATTAAATGGTTTAGGCGTTTCAATTTTAGACATCATTCCACAAAATAAAGTATGATAATGAGTATGTCCATCACTATCGGTTGTTTTATATTCTGTTAAAACTTCTGACATAGAAAAATTGCAATTATTCTTTAAAACTCCTTGCATTAGGTCTTCAGATTTATATGTATCATATTTTTCAAATTCTGCTTCGGTATAAGAAGATGAGCTAATACCACTATATGGCGAGTATTTAATATTTTCGCCAAAAGAATCTAAAAGTGCCCTTATAATTTTTGTCTTAAATTCATCTTTATATTCTGATACTTTAGATTTCTTTCCTTTTCTCCTTAGTTTGAAATATAGCAAACAAATAATTCCTATATATAAATACATGAAAATATGTGCAATTTCATCATTTGGATAAAACATATTATAAAATACAAAATATAAAATAACACCAATAGAAAATACTATAGTTCCTATTATCCAATTCCTTATTGTTTCACTTTTTGCATCTGACCTTGTCATTTCTAAATCGTAAGCATTATTCTCTATTATTTTTTCATAGATATCTTCAAATTTTTCACTACTATTCATTTTTACTCCAATTTTATTTATTATTTTCAATTTAATATGCGATAAATTCATTATAGCATATATTAAAGAAAAATTACAGTAATTTAAAAAATTTTTAATGAAAGTGTGATAACAATGAATCCAGAAGAAGTATTTTCAAAAAAAGAATTATTTGAAAATAATTAATAAAATTTGAAATATCCACCGTTTATTCAGAGATACTGGTATAAGATTTATATACCAATATCTTTACGATTTATTACTTTTAATTCTGGATAAACACAATAAGCAAAAGGTGTGTTACATTCTACCATTTCAAAGCAAGAATAATCTTGAAATAGCAAAATAAATTTATCTGCTTCAGGAATAATAGGGGAATTTATTTTTAATAATTTAAGTGCTCCTTGCTCGCTGTTTTTGTCAGTTACAATAACATTGTATAAAGTATTATCTTTTGTAAGAAAAGTAATATAAACTGGATCATATCTTTTATGAAATTGCTTGAAATTGCTTGAATCTGCCTTTATATCTACATAGTACATTTAAGGCATTTATTGTTTTCATATTTAACTCTGAATTATTATGTATAAAAATATCACCTTTTTTGCTTACAAAATTACCTGTTAATATATCTTTAAAATTATCATTGGGCTTGTTGTATAATATTTGTAATTGCTTTAATGTAGCACACCCAAAATCTTGTAAAAAATTGATTATTTTAATTCTTTCATCTTCTAACATAAAAAATTCCTTGTATAATATAATAAAGTTTAAAATTTAATATATTATATTTACCTTTCTCCATTAATTTTTTTATTTTTATTTCTAAAAATTTTGGTTTAATGGTATCGTTATTTTATATTTTAATTTTAAACAATTAACATAATTTCACTTCAAATCACATTTATTGTATAATTAATGTATTAACACTGTGGACTTTTATAAATTCCTTATAGTTAGACTATTTCAAGGAGAGTATTGCCACAGTTTTATGCTTTATTGGTTATTAGTTAGATAGGGCTTTGACTCTTTATATCCAGCAAGGATACAAGGCTAAAACTAAGTGGAATCGTCACAAGTGTTAAAATATAAATTTAAGGAGATGATTTTTTATGATCTTTATCGGCATTGATATTGCCAAATCTACACACTTTGCTTCTGCTGTTAACTCAGATGGCGAAGTACTTGTTAAACCATTTAAATTTACTAATGATAATGTTGGTTTCCATTTATCTATTGATACTTTCAAAAATTATAATTTAGCTAATTGTTTAGTCGGATTAGAATCTACCGAAATTTATGGAGACAATCTTACTACTTTCCTTTTTGAGAGAGGTTTCAAGATTGGTCGTATTAATCCAATTCAAACTGACTCTCTTCGTTCTTCTAATATTAGAAAAACGAAGAATGATAAGATTGATACTTTCTTAATTAACCAATGTCTTATGCTAGGATATTATACTTTAATTACTGATAAAGGTATTCAATTTATCAAATTAAAAACTCTTTGTAGATTTAAATTTGATATTAAAAAGTCTCAGTCTAAAGCCAAAACACAACTTGTTACTTGTTTAGATATTGCCTTTCCTGAATTAGCAAATTTCTTTAATAATCATTTACATATCAAATCTTCTTATGCCTTACTTTCTAAATATCCATCAGCCAGAATTATTGCTAATACCAGAATTGATGCTTTAACTAATTTGTTATATTCTGCATCAAAAGGACATTTTAAAATGGATAAAGCAATTGCTCTTAAAGAACTTGCTAAAAATTCTATTGCAATGGACAACCCTGCAATTGGTGTACAAATTAAAATGTTAATCGAGCAAATCCAAATGCTTGAAAAACAAATAGATTTGCTCGATATTGAAATAACCAATATTATGGAAAGTTTAAATTTCCCAATTTCTTCTATTCCAGGTATTGGTAATTGGTTAGGTGCTATCATCATTAGTGAAATTTGCGATATTACTCGCTTTAGCACTTCTACAAAGTTACTTGCTTTTGCTTGGTTAGATCCTTCTGTTAGACAATCTGGTAACTTTAATGCTACTAGCACCAAAATTTCTAAAAGAGGCTCTAAATACTTACGTTATGTAATTAATCGTGTTGCACAGCTAATTATTTGGAATGATGATACATTCTACCAATATTATACCACGAAATTGGCTCAAGGCAAATCTTATTTAAATGCAATTGGACATGTTTCTCATAAATTAACAAGAGTTATATTTAAATTGCTTACAACAAACACTACATTTAAAAAATAGTTAATAATTTTCAAAGTACATATTTCCAACTGTTACCAGTTTTAAAAAATCACCTTAAAACTGGTATTAATCATGGAAATTTTTATTTATAAAAAATATAAAAAAAATTTTTAATATTTCTATTGACAATTAATAGTTAGTTTCCTTAAAATAAAAAATAAAGCCAAATTATTGACTTTTTCTAAAAATTGAATATAATAATAGTATAAAGTTGTTCTGATAACATACATCACAAATTTATGAAAAATTAAATTTGACAAATGCAAAATAATATGTTATCATATAAATACAATAAAATGTGTTTGAAAATCCGATGTTCAAGCATAACCGTATGTGTACTGTGAATGCACATACTTTTTTTTGCTCAAAAATAGAGTAGACCTGTGAAATCTACCCTATCGACTATGTATTGTCTACTTTAGTCTTTGTCTGTCTTGTCTTCATTTACTTTCTGTGTATCTTGCTGAATTTGTTGTTGTAATTGAAAGTTTTTTTCTTTTTCAGCAATTAGCATGTCAACTAAACGAAGAACGGTATCTCCGATGTTCAAGACTATAACCTCCCTTCCGCCTTCAGTAAAGACTACCTTTTGACAAGAAAGGCTGATAATATTCTACAATAATTTGGACTTAAATACAAGTGAACATTCTAAAATTATTGATAAATATTTACAATAAATATCAAACAATTCGCATCAAATAACCATAGATAAATTTCTTATCTTCTTTAATTTCTGTAACCTTTATCAATACTTTGTCCTTAAAATGTGGAAAGTTATTAAATCTAGCTGGTACTCTGACTAAACATGTGACATTTGAATTATCTAATTGTACCAAAATTCCACTTCTTTGTTTTGGAAAAGCTATAACAATACCAGTATATCCGATGAAATATACAGGTTTCATTAAGCCACCACACTTTTCACAATCAAACATGGGAGGATAAGTAGGGTCACCAGGATCCATCATATCCATTTGTAAAACAATTTTAGTAGGAATTTTTTCATGACATTTGCAATTAGTACAAATAAATTCCGTATAAGTAGGTCTCTTGACTTTCAAAATAATCACTCCTTAAGATGTATTATACGACTTTTGAACAAGATAGTCAAAGTGAAAAGTATGCCCACAAGAACACTTAAGAGGGTCGTGTTTAAAATATAATTCAATACGACATCTCCAATTTTTAAGTTGTTTTCTAAATTCAGCAACATGAGGCTTAAGCATGTAATTGAATTTGTCAGAAAATTTATGTTTTTTAGCATAAAGCCCATAATATCTAACAACGTTAAAATATTTATCGTAAATATGTATAATAAGTCTTTTGATAAAATCATAAGCATGAATTTTTTCAGTAACATGTTGATTATCTTCATGCCTATTATACCAAAAGGTGATATATTCACCATCATAATCAAGAATGCGAGATTGAGCCATAGCAGGTTTACCAGAATAACGAATAACATATTTAACAGTAGATTTTATATTACGGTGTTTAACTTTAGGAGCATGAACATAGA
>CABQAZ010000040.1 GCA_902462295.1 uncultured Clostridium sp.
TTCTTTAGATATATGAGACCACTTATAGAAAATGGAAATGTTTATTTGGCTCAACCACCATTATATAAACTATCTAAAAGAGGAATGGAAGATATTTATTGTTATACAGATGAGGGACTAGATCAAGCATTTGCAGAATTAGAAGCAAAAGGAATAACTAGAGATACACTTTCTATACAAAGATATAAAGGTCTTGGAGAAATGAATCCTGAACAATTATGGGAGACAACAATGGATCCTGAAAGAAGAACATTAGTACAAGTAACTATGGATGATGCTATTAAGGCTGATGAAATATTTAATATTTTAATGGGAGATGAAGTTAACCCAAGAAGAGAATTTATAGAAAAAAATGCAAAATTTGTAAAAAATCTTGATATATAAAATTTAATAGGATTCCACAAAATGTGGAATCCTATTATCTATAAAGCCAATACCAATCTTAACTCAGACTAATATATATAGTGGTTTGATCTAATGTATATTACTATACAAATAAACCATACACCACATATATTAATCAGTCGCTCGACTACAAATGCACTAGTAGAAGCCATATTCATCCTACTAAGGGACTAATAACAACCCCATATAATACAAGAATAATCTTAGTTCGAATATATTACATATAATTTAACCATATATAAAAATAATCCTTGAAAATTTAAATAAAATATAGCTTGCATACACATAATATATTTTTATCGCCGACATATGCTAATCCATAAAAATGAACCAACATACATCTTTGCTCGAATATTAACAAACTAATGAAAATCCGTTAATACTCTTCACTCAACTGATATTAACCTTATACACATATTATGTGCAGAAATTTTTTTTATATTCAAAAAATAAAAAAATTTTTTAAAAATATTGAATTTACATAACTTGTTATGCTATAATATAGATTATTAATCCATAGGAGGAAATGCAAAATGAATAAAAAAGAAAAGTATGAAGAGCTAGCAAAAAGGGCTCTTCGGGAATGCATGAAATCAGATGAGTTTTCTCAAAGATCTATTACTGCTCAAATATCTGCACTGTACACTAAGTATGATGATACAGTGGAACATACAGAACTTAAAGAATATTTAAATACTTTGTGTCCGTTTTTTATGGAAATAGACAAAGAAAAAGATATTCCAGAGTTTTTTGACATTTTGAAAGAAACCTTTAAAAATGAATATCAAAAGTTTGAATGTAATAATTTCAAACCAACGCAGGTCTTAGCAATATTATTGGTATTGGAGGATTTGTGGGGATATTCAGAATTAGAAAATGATGTAATAGGAAAAATAGAAAAATTTTCAAGCGGGGCTTTCCTTGTTGCAAAATTATATTTCTGGGGCTTGGATGAAGAAAACCTTTGGGAATTTTGCAGTTACTTAAATGAAAAATATTAACTTTTTTAGCATCAAAAACTTAACTTGGTTTTTGATGCTTTTTTCTAATATGTTTGTTGCATTTTATCATATGTTAGTTATAATTTGTTACTATAATATATACAAATATATTTTCTATAAACTATGAATTATTGCCGTATAATAAAAGTCGAAATTTGTCGAACGATTTTTCTTGCAATTGCAAAAAAGATAGTGTATAATAACTTGCAAGAGTAATTATTTTATTTCATTTTTTATTTAAAAAATTCAAGTATTATTTTTTTCAAACATTTTTAATAGGAGGTGACAAAAATTAGATCTATACAAAAATGGATACCAATAGAACAAATTTTAGATAAAGGAATTATAAAAATAAAAAAAAATAAATACATAAAAATATTAAAAGTAATTCCAATAAATTTTAATTTAAAAACACAATTAGAAAAAGAATCAATTTTAAATTCGTATAAAATTTTTTTAAAAACATGTAATTTTGATATGCAAATTTTAATTCAAAGTAAAAAAGAAGATTTGAGTGGACATATAGAAAATATTCAAAAAATATCCCAAAAAGAAAATAATAAAATAATAAAAGAATATTCAAAAGAATATTTAAAATATATTAAAGAAAAAAATAATAAAAATAAATCTGCATCAAAAAATATTTATTTAATAATTAAAAACAATACAGATAATTTAGAAGAGAATATTATTCAAGAATTAAATGAGAAATATTTTAAAATAAAAGATTGTTTAATTAGATGTGGAAATATAGTTTTTGAATGTGATAAGACAGAAATAAAAAATATTTTCTTTTCATTTTTTAATTTAAAGAAATTTTTAGATAAATAAAGGAAGTGATATAAAGAGTAAATATGAAAAAAAATCAAAAAATAAATAATAAAATTTCATCAAAAAATAAATCAATAAAAAAAGAAAAAATAATTAATGAAAATAAAATAATAAAAATAATTAAGAATAAAATAGAAAAAGAAAAAAATAATAAAAAAATTAACACTGGATTTTTTTCAGAAAAAGATTTTATTTCTCCATCATATATTAACTTAAACAATCCTAAATTTTTAGAAATAGATGATTATTTTTATTCAGGAATTACTATAGTAAATTATTGTAGAGAATATAATGAATTAATTTTGAAATCATTAATAGAAACAAATATTAATATGAATATTTCTATATTTTATGAAAAAATAGATAAATTAAAAGCGATAAAAGAATTAACTTATAATATAGGTAATGTTGGGGTTGAGATAAAACAATCAAGTGAAAATAGACAAGATATAGATATTGCTTCATATACATATAATGATGCAAAGTATATAAGAAAAGAAATTCAAATAAATAATGAAGATATATATTTTTTATATATTTATTTAAATATTTTTTCAAAAGATAAAAAAGAATTGGAATATAATTTAGATAAAATAGAAGGAATTTTACAGAGTAAAGGTCTGCAAACAAGAAGAACTAATTTTAGACAGGAACAATTATTTATTTCATGTTTACCAATATTAGAAAATAGTGAAGATTTAAAACAAATAGGAAAAAGAAATATTTTAACATCTGGATTGATAAGTACATTTCCATTTATGTCTTCATCTATATTAGAAGAAAATGGAATTTTTATAGGTAGTAATATGTATAATAATTCTTTAATATTGATAGATAGATATAATACAAATAAATATAAAAATGCTAATATGTGTATATTTGGTACAAGTGGAGCTGGAAAATCTTTCTATTCAAAATTATTAATATTAAGAAATACATTGTTAGGAATTGAGCAATATGTAATTGATCCTGAGAGGGAATATAACAATATTGCAAACAAACTAAATGGAACAATTATAAAATTAGGACCAACATCAGAAAAATATATAAATATTTTGGATATTAGAAAAGAAAGCATAGAAGAAAATGAACATGGATATTTAGCAACTAAAATAGGAAAATTGATAGGTTTTTTTAATTTGATTTTTGGAGAATTAAATGAAGAAGAAAAAGCTCTATTGGAAGAGAAATTGATTGAAACATATAAAATGAAAAATATTACATTTAATGATAAAACTTTATACAAAAAGGGGAAATTTAAAACAACAAGAGATATGCCAATTTTAGAAGATTTATATAATGTTTTAAATGATGAAAAAACAAAAAAATTTAAAATAAAATTAATACCATTTATTAAAGGTTCTTTAAAATTTTTTAATAATTATACTAATATAGAAATAAACAAAAAATTAATTATTGCTGATGTTTATGAACTTGGAGAAGAAAACATGAAATATGGAATGTATTTATTTACAGAATTATTTTGGGATAAAATAAAAATAAATAGAAAAATAAAAAAGGCCATTTATTTAGATGAAATTTGGAGATTAATTGGTGTAACATCAAATAAAGAAGTTGCAAAATTTATTTATAAAATTTTTAAAACTATTAGAAAATATGGAGGGAGTAGTGTTGCTATAACACAAGATATATCAGATTTATTCAGTTTAGAAAATGGTACTTACGGAAAAAGTATTTTAAATAATTCTAGTATAAAAACATTTTTTTCATTAGAAGAAGAAAATATTAAAGTATTATCTCAATATTCAAATTTATCAGAAAAAGAAAAAATAGAAATAAAATCTTTAAGAAGAGGTGAATGTCTTACTTTTGTTGGAGATGAACATATTTTAATAAATATTGAAGCAAGCGAATTTGAAAAAGAAATTATTGAAGAAAAATCAATAAAGAAAGAAAGGAAAAAATAAAATGGAAATAGAAAACGAAATAAATAATAAAATTAAAACAGAAAAAAATAATATTTTAAATAGCATAATTGGAAAAACAATAAATAATGCAATCGATATTGGATTAAGAACAATTTTACCAGATTTAATAGAAAATCAAATAATTGATATAAAAAATTCTTTATTAGAAAATGGATTAAAATCAGGAATAAATACAGCTATAAAAACAGCAATAGATTTTGGAAAGAGTGCTACAGGAATAATTACTGGTAATTTTGAAAATATGGAACAAGTAAAAACAGCAATAGGTAATGGGGGAATAGTGGATTCAATATCTGATGTATTAGATAAAGTAATAAGTAAAACATATGAAAAAGGGTATATAAATAAAACGGTTAATACAATTATAAAAAATGGAAAAGATGTATTATTAGATAATGTAAAAAATAATATAGAAAATGAATTAGAAGAACAAACAAATTCCATTGAGAATCTAGAAAAACATTTAAAAAATTGGAAAGATTATTATAATAAAAAAGATTTTACAAAAATGACAGAAGAATTTAATAAAATAGAAAAAGAAGAAGAAAAATTGATACCATTAGAAAATATTATAAAAGAGACACAAAGAGTTAAAGCTATTCATAATTTAATAAAAAATAACGGACAAAATTTTAATATTACAAAAGAAGAAGAGAGATTAGCAATTAATCTTGCCATATAAAAATACATGCTAAAAATGCATGTATTTTACGATTGTTATTTATTTTCTTCTAATATTTTTTTACAAAAATCATTTGAACACATAACAATATGGTAAATAAAATCAGATGTTGTTTCAGAATTTACAGTTAAAATATTATTTATTTTTTCAATAGTTTCATTATTGGTATTTTTTCCAAACAATAAATAATCTGCAGAAACTCCAGTGTATTTTACAACTTTTTTTAGAGTTTTTACACTTAATGAACGTTCTCCACGCTCAATTTGACCTAAAAAAGAGTCTGTAATATCAATTTTTTCAGAAAATTCTTCTCTAGTCATATGCATACCTTCTCTTATTCCACGTAATCTTTCGCCAATATCAATATCTTCTTTGTTAAAATGCATTTGCTCACCTCTAAAATTTTTTTATATTATATAGCGAAAATTGTCAACATATAATATGCAAAAAGCATACTTTTAAAATATGCAATCTTAAATAAATATTAAAAGTATAAAAATTTAAAATAAAGTAAAATATAAAAATATATATAAATATTTGGAGGATGCTATGTTGGATGATGAAATATTAAATCAAATTTTTGAAAGTCGATTAGAAAAAATAGAAGAAAATATACAATATGAATATCATGAAAAAGTAAAACAAATTAAAGAAAAAAATGATGAAGAAAGAAACAATATAAAAATGAGTATAATTAGTAAATTATATTATAAACAAGGCTTTAAAGATGGAATTAATTTTATAATAAACAATATGAAAAAATAATTGCTGAAAACCTTGCAAAATAAGGATTAGTGTAATATAATACAAATGAAAAAAGAAAAAGAAAGAGGTAGAAAGCGATGGAAGAAAGGCAAGATGGAAATATAATAAAAAGAGATATTGAAGAAGAAATGAGGACAGCCTATATTGACTATGCAATGAGTGTAATCGTATCTAGAGCATTACCAGATGTAAGAGACGGATTAAAACCAGTACATAGAAGAATATTATATGCTATGCATGAAGATGGAATTACTTCAGATAAGCCATATAGGAAGTGTGCCAATACAGTTGGTTCTGTATTAGGAAGATACCATCCACATGGAGATGCATCTGTATATGATGCTATGGTAAGAATGGCACAAGATTTTTCAATGAGATATATGTTGATTGACGGACATGGAAATTTTGGCTCTATAGATGGAGATGGAGCTGCAGCAATGAGGTATACAGAAGCTAGAATGTCAAAAATTGCTGAGCAAATGTTAGTTGATATAGAAAAAAATACAGTTGATTTTATGCCAAATTATGATGATAGATTGCAAGAACCAACAGTATTACCATCAAAAATACCAACATTATTAATAAATGGTTCATCAGGAATAGCCGTAGGTATGGCAACAAATATACCACCACATAATTTAACAGAAGTAATAAATGGTATAATAAAAATTATAGATGATGATAATGTAACTGATGATGATTTAATACAAATAATAAAAGGTCCTGATTTTCCAACAGGAGGAATGATTCTTGGATTAGAGGGAATAAAAGAGGCATATAGAACAGGTAGAGGAAAAATCATAATGAGGGCTGAAGCTGAAATAGAAGAAATGAGTGGAAATAAACAGAGAATAGTTGTTTCATCACTACCATATCAAGTAAATAAAGCCAGATTAATTGAAAATATTGCCAGATTAACAAGAGAAAAAAGAATTGAGGGAATTTCTGAATTACGTGATGAATCTGATAGAAATGATAGAGTAAGAATTGTAATGGAATTAAAGAGAGATGCAAATCCTCAAGTTGTATTAAATCAATTATATAAAAATACACAAATGCAGGATACATTTGGTGTAATTATGTTAGCATTAGTAGATGGAGAACCAAAAATTCTAACACTAAGACAATGTTTAAATTATTATATAGATCACAGAAAAACAGTAATTTTACGTAGAACTCAATTTGATTTAGACAAAGCACTTGCAAGAGCACATATATTAGAAGGTTTAAGAATTGCTATTGACAATATTGATGAAGTAATTTCGATTATACGTAATTCATATGATGATGCAAAAGAAAGATTAATTGAAAGATTTGGATTAACAGATATTCAAGCTCAAGCAATATTAGATATGAGATTAAAAACTTTATCTGGATTGCAACGTGAAAAAATTGAAGAAGAATACAAACAATTAATGGAATTAATAGAACATTTAAGAGCTATTTTAAATAGTGAAAAATTAGTCTTTGATATTATAAAAGAGGAACTTATTGAAATAAAAAATAAGTTTGGAGATGAAAGAAAAACAAAAATTGTTGCAGCAGAGGGAGAAATTGATATTGAAGACTTAATAAAAGAAGAACAAACTGTTATAGCATTAACACATTTTGGATATATTAAAAGAATGCCAATAGATACATATAGAAGCCAAAAACGTGGAGGAAAAGGAATTACAGGAATTGCAACAAGAGAAGAAGACTTTGTAAAACAAATATTTACAGCGTCAACACATGATACAATTCTATTCTTCACAAATAAAGGAAAATTATATAAATTAAGAGGCTATGAAGTACCAGAAGCAGGAAGAACAGCTAGGGGTACAGCTATTGTAAATTTATTAAGCTTAGATGCTGGAGAAAAAGTATCTGCGGTAATACCAATTCAGAATTTTGCAGAGGGCAAATATTTATTAATGGCAACTAAAAATGGTTTAATAAAGAAAACAGCTTTATCTGAATATAATTCTGCACGTAAAACTGGATTACAAGGAATAACATTAAAAGAAGATGATGAATTGATTGCTGTCAGATTAACAGATGGAGAAGATAATGTTATTTTAGTTACAAGAAATGGAATGTGTATAACATTTGATGAAAAAGATGTACGACCAATAGGTAGAGTTTCTCAAGGTGTTATAGGAATAAGAATTGATGAAGATGATGAAGTTATAGGAATGGAATCAATTATTGCTGGAGGCAAAGCAACATTACTTGCAATTACTGAAAATGGATTTGGAAAAAGAACAGAACTTGACGAATACAGAGTTCAGATCCGTGGAGGAAAAGGAGTTATAACATACAAAGTAACTCAAAAAACAGGAAAATTAGTTGGTGCAAGAATAGCAACTGATGATGAAGATGTAATGCTTATAACTGATAAAGGAACAATAATAAGATTAAAGGTTAAAGATATTAGTGTTTTAGGTCGTTCTACACAAGGTGTTACATTAATGAGAACAACAGATGGTGGTAAAGTTGTAAGTATGGAAACATTAACACCAGAAATTGCAGAAGTTGAGGATTCAAATGTTAATTAATATAAAAAAGATTAGGATATTACATGCCTAATCTTTTTTTGTTGTATAGGAAAAATCGAAGATTTTGGATATACAACAAAAAAAGAAAAGCAACAACAAAAAACCTTATTAAGATAAGGCTGAATGGTAAAATATGTAAGTGAATTTAATTGCCATCGTATTTATATTCAATACCAGTATATCCGATGAAATATACAGGTTTCATTAAGCCACCACACTTTTC
>CABQAZ010000041.1 GCA_902462295.1 uncultured Clostridium sp.
TTTCAAAAAATTTATTATATTATCGGATTATTTTCCGAAACTTCTTGACACTAATAAAACTCTAGGTGGCGAATTAATAATTATTAAATAAGTAATGCTTATAATAACAATCTTAAATATTAATTTTACAAAACATATAAAGCGATGTATAATTAAAATGTAAGGCAATATTTTATTAAACCTTACAATATAGGAGGTTGATTTTTATGTCAAAGAAAAAAATAACATTAGAAGAAGCAAAAAGAATATTAGATTCAGATAAAATATTTTATAATGGTAATAGCAAGTTTAATGTGGTAGATGTAGGAAAATATCATTCTGGAATTACAATTGAAGTTCCACAGGAATGGAATGTAGATAAAAGAAGAAGACCTGAAAATCCTATAAACTATATAACTGCTAAAGAATTAACTGATGGAATGAATATAGACTTTGATGGAGATGCTAGTATTTTATTAGGAAGATATCGTTTAAGCAAAAATGGACGTCCTGTTTTTGAATTAACAGAGCCAACAAAAGCGAAAGATACATTAATAAGAGTAGGCTGGGGTGGTGCTTTTGATAAAAGTCGAGGACAAGATAAAGATTATGCTAAAGAAGTTGGTGCTACATTTTTTACAAGAAGATCAAGTAATGGTAGAGGTGCTGGTAACGACTATTGGATATTGCCTGTAGACTTTGTGAAAGATATGGAACCAAGAGATGTTTCTGGAATATTAGCAAATATTGAACAAAAAGAAAATATGAGAATTTCTGAAATAGATGATTATATAAGAAAAGAAGATTTAGAAATAAAGAATTCAGTTGAAAATAGGGATAGAGTACTTAATGAAATTCTACCAATTATTCAAAATATTCAAACATTAAATCCTGATTTTGTATATAAAGTGAATTCAGATAGTTTTGAATATAAAGCAAGTAAATATAGAGGTATTAGCACTGAAAGTAGGTATACAGATGATTTAATTAGTAAAATATCAGGGGAATTGGAAAAATTGCAAAATGAGAAAATTGCAAGAGATACATATAAACCAATGTATCAAGAAATGGAAGATACTCTAAATATGTTAGATGTTTCTATAAGTTATAATGATACAGAGGTTTTATTGAGTGCTCCAACATCATATTTTAGGTATAGAACTTATGGATATTCTTCTGAGGAATATAATTCGTTTATAAATGATGTAACAGAATATCAAGAGAAAATAGCTAAAGAACAAGAAGAAATACGTAGAAAGGCAGAAGAATTGAGAAGAGAGACAGAATTAAAAATAAGAAAAGATGAAGCTAAAGAAATGAAGTATCCAGAAAAGTTTGAGTTTTGGAATAGACTTGGTGGGGCAGCTGCTTTAGGTCATGCATATGTTATAGAAAGTGATGGGACTATAAGAGAACCAGACTATAACAATTTATTTAATAATAAGCATAGATATAGAGTTCCAGATTGGAAGAATATGGCTGATGGGACTCAAGGATATACGCAAATATTACCTGGAGAAATAATTGTATCATATACAAAAAAATGTACAGCATTTCCATATATTTTTAATGTAGAATGGGCAGATGATGAAATAACGGAGCCTCAATTAGAAGTTATTTGTAATATGTTAGCAGAAAAGTCAAAATTTGCAGAAAGTACAGATGGACAAGAAATTACAGATGTTGAACAATGGGTTACAAATGCTGTAAAAGCAAAAGCTATGGAATGCAAAAAGCAATTAATTATAAAACAACAAGATCAAAATGAATCTTTTGCTCAAGAAATTACAGATTTAGCTAAAGAAAAAGCTACTGCAAAAGATAGAGATACTAAGGCTGAACAATTAGAAAAAGAATATCAAGGTCAGCTAAAAGGAAAGATGAATCAACAATCTTTGGGGGATGATTAATATGATTAGAGTGGATTTTTTAAAATCTATAAAAGTAGTTCCAGATAAAGATAAAGAAATGCTTTTGAAAGTTCAAGATGAAATAGAAAAAAATGGTATTACATCAGAGAATGTTTTGGAGTTGACTAAAAATTTATCTGATAGTCAAAAAATACTACTTAAACAGTTATATATAGAACAAATAAAATGTTTAAATAATAGTATAGAAAATCATAAGAAAAAAATACTTAAAATGAAAGCTGATGTGCAAGTGCTAAAGAAAATTAATTAGAGTTTTGTGCCCTAATATATGAATAATTTTATAATTTTAGAATAAAATAAATAAGGTATTGACTATGATACTAAAAAGTATTATAATTGATATAGCTTAAGCTAGTAATTTAAGAAATTCATTTGTGTAGATTCACAAAAAATCCCTAGAGTGCAGTCTAGGGATTTTTTTGGTCTAATCATCAAATTCTTTTAATATATTAAGAATAATGATTAATGCAAGTAATTTAAGAAATTTTTTCATTTGTACGATTCACCACCTTTCTACCTTTAAGTGAAAGGCTTTTTTATTATAAAGTATTTGACTCTAATTGCCTAGAGGTTTTTATAAAATAAAAAAATACCAATGCCGTAAAGACATTGATATTACTAAGTTTGGTGCACCATCTCGGAATCGAACCGAGGACCGCCAGATTAAGAGTCTGTTGCTCTACCAGCTGAGCTAATGGTGCATAACTTTATAACGATACTTATTATAATACTAAAACTCTTAAATGTCAATATAAGTTTTATAAAAAATCTTGCACTTAGCAAGATATTATGGTATATTAATAAAAGTAAACACAAGAAAGGATGTGGAGAAAATGATAGCAATAGGGAGTGACCATGGAGGATATAAATTAAAAGAAGAAATAAAAAAATATTTAGAAGAAAAAGAAATAGAATATACAGACTGTGGAACATTTAATGAAGAAAGTGTAGACTATCCAGAAATCGCAAAAACAGTAGCATTAGAAATTGAAAATAAAGAATGTGATAAAGGAATAGTAATATGTCGTTCAGGAATTGGAATGAGTATAGTAGCGAACAAATTTAAAGGAATAAGATGTGCAAAATGTAACAATGAAGAAGAAGCAAAATTTTCAAGAATGCATAATAATGCAAATATATTAGCATTAGGAGCTGACTATATTGATACAAAAGAAGCTATAAAAATTGTTAGAATGTGGATTGCTACAGAATTTCAAGGCGGAAGACATGAAGAAAGGATAAAAATAATTAACGAAATAGAACAAGAAAATATGAAATAATGGAGGCCTAATTTAGATGTGGGGAAATATAGCAATAGCATTTATTTTAGCATTTATAGTATCATTTATGGCAACACCATATACTATAAAAATAGCTAAAAAAATTGGTGCAGTAGATGTACCAAAAGACCAAAGAAGAATGCATACTAAAAAAATGCCTAAATTTGGAGGACCAGCAGTAATCCTAGGTTTTCTTGTATCAATGGCATATTTGATAGTAGTAATGAGTATTGAGGGAAGTTTGGACTTGTTTTCAGAACAAGAATATGGAAAAAAACTTCTTGGAATATTATTTGGAATTTTAGCAATAGCAATTACAGGAATTTTGGATGATACCAAAACATTAAAATGGTGGCAACAATTATTAGGACAAGTTATAGCTGCTATAATAGTAGTATCATTTGGAACCAAAATAGAACATTTAGATATTCCATTTTTATATAGAATAGGTTTAAATAATATGTTTTCCACAATTATTACAATTGTGTGGATAGTTGGTGTAACAAATTCAATAAATTTAATAGATGGACTAGATGGATTATCGTCAGGTATATCATTAATATCATGTATATCATTATTAATAATATTTTTAATGAATGATTCACCTATGATTGCTACTGTAATAGTAACAGCAATGAGTGGAGCTCTAGTTGGATTTTTACCTTTTAATTTTTCACCAGCAAAAACATTTATTGGAGATACAGGTTCGAATTTTTTGGGATTTATGTTGGCTGTAGTATCAATATTAGGAGTAGCTAAAACATATACAGTAGCGGTAATCGTTTTACCAGTAATAGTTTTAGGATTACCAATATTTGATGTCTTATTTGCTATAGTTAGAAGAATTATAAAAGGTAAATCAATAAAAGCTGTATTTAAGCCTGATAAAGGACATTTACATCACAAGTTAGTAGAAAAAGGATTTACGCAAAAACAAGCTGTTTTAATTTTATATGGATTAAGTGCTTCACTTGGAATGTTTGCGATAGTTCTATTTGATAGTGGAATTTGGAAAGCTTTGTCATTTTTATTAATGATAATTGCAGCAGTAGCAATAGGGTATAGAAATTTTATAAAAGAAAAAGAAAGTAAACCTAAAATGATTGATAATAAATAAAAAGAGGAAAAAATGAAGAAGAAGAAGAAAAATAAAAAAAAGAGCATGTTAAAAGAATTTAAAGAATTTGCATTAAAAGGAAATATAGTAGATATGGCAATAGGTGTTGTAATAGGTGGTGCTTTTCAAAAAATAGTTAATTCACTTGTAAATGATATAATAATGCCAGCTATATCAATATTGACTGGAAAAGTAGATTTTTCAGATATGGTATTAACAGTTGGAAATGCGTCAATTAAATATGGTAATTTTATAACTGCTGTTGTAGATTTCTTAATTATAGCATTTTCAATTTTCTTAGTAGTTAAATATATGAATGAATTAAATAAAATAAAAGATATAAGTGAAGAGATGGCTGTTAAGTTTGATAAAAAAGGTAAAATAAAAAAACGAATAAAAACAAAGAAAAAAGAGGAAGAAGTAAAAGAGCCAGAAACAAAAATATGTCCTTATTGCTTAACAGAAATTAAGTATCACGCTATAAAATGTCCAAATTGTACTTCTGATTTAACTGAAAAAGAAAATGATTTAGTAGAAACAATTAAATAACAAAATAAAAACAGGAAGGAGTAGAAATGAAAGACCAAATAGTAAAGTTCTTAGCATATGATGGAAAAATATTAGTTACATGTGCTTCTACAACACAACTAGTGGAAGAGGCAAGAAAAGTACATGATTTAAGTCCACTTGCAACAGCTGTAATGGGAAGAGTATTAACTATAACATCATTAATTGGATCTGAAATGAAAAATAAAACAGATAAATTAACAATTCAAATTAAAGGGAATGGACCAATAGGAAAAATTGTTGCTGTATCTGATAATACACCACATGTAAAAGCATGTGTAACAAATCCTGTTGTGGATTTGCCTCTAAATGAATTTGAAAAACTAGATGTAGGTGGAGCTGTTGGAAATCATGGATTTATAAATGTTATAAAAGATATTGGATTAAAAGAACCATATATAGGAATAAGTCCATTAACATCTGGTGAAATTGCAGATGATTTTGCAAACTATTTTCAAACATCAGAACAAAAGCAGACTGCTGTTGCATTAGGTGTACTTGTAGATAAAGATGGAGTACGTTCAAGTGGAGGATATATAATAAGTCCAATGCCAGACGCAACAGAAGAAGAGATTTCAAAAGTTGAACAATCAATATTTAAAGCAGGTGCAATTTCTAAGATGTTAGATAATAATTTAAGTTTAAATGAAATAGCAAAAAAGGTTACAGGAGATGATAATGTTCAAGTTATAGATTCAACAATAGAACCTGTATATGAATGTGAGTGCACTAAAGAAAGATTTTCAGAGGGATTGATGACTCTTGGAAAAGACCAAATAACTGAACTAATAGAAGAAGATGGTAAAGCTGAAATTAAATGTCAATTTTGTAACAAAGTATATAATTTTAATAAAGAAGAATTAGAAGAAATTTTAAACAAAATAAATTAATAAAGGAGAAGAGAGAAATGGAAAATATAATAGTATTTGGACATAAAAATCCTGACACAGATTCAATCTGCTCAAGTTTAGTAATGGCAGATTTACAAACAAAAATAAGAGGAGAAGAAGTAGTTGCTTATAGATTAGGTGAAATAAATGAAGAAACAAAATA
Source organism: uncultured Clostridium sp. (assembly GCA_902462295.1). Taxonomy (GTDB): domain Bacteria; phylum Bacillota; class Clostridia; order TANB77; family CAG-508; genus CAG-269. Next base: position 5,928 of record CABQAZ010000041.1, read on the forward strand.
TGCATTAAAATATTTTGATGTTGAAGCACCAAAATATATCGAAAAAATAGAAGAGGGTCAAGTGGTAATTTTAGTTGATCATAATGAATTTACACAATCTGTAGATGGAATAGAAAAAGCTAAAATAGATACTGTAGTAGATCACCATAGAATAAATAATTTTGAAACATCAGAACCATTATTCTATTATGCACAACCTGTAGGATGTACTGCTACTTTATTATTTGAATTATATAAATTAAACAATGTAAAAATAGAACCAAAAGTTGCTGGTTTAATGTTAAGTAGTATAATTTCAGATACTTTATTATTAAAATCACCAACAACAACTGAGAAAGATAAAAATGCACTTGCGGAACTTTCAAAAATTGCAAATGTAGATGTTGAAAAATATGGATTAGATATGTTAAAAGCAGGAACTAATCTTGATAATTATACAGAAGATGAATTAATTTCATTAGATGCTAAAAAAATTGAAAAAGAAGATATTAAATATGTTATAGCACAAGTAAATACTGTTAGTATTCCAGATGTGTTAAAAAGAAAAGATAAAATTGAACAACAAATAAATAAAGAAATTGTATCTAAAGGTTTGAGTTTATTTGTATTTGTTATTACTGATATAATAAATAGTAATTCAGAGGCTATTGTTTTAGGAGATAGAGCTGATGCAATTTCTAAAACATATGAAATTAAAGATAATATAGCTGTTATGCCAGGAGTTGTTTCTAGAAAGAAACAAGTATTGCCATTGATAGAAAAAAATATGTAAAAAAATAAAGTGAACCCCAATTATTAGACAAAAAGTTTAATAATTGGGGGTTATTTTATGGCTAAATATTAGGTAAAATAGTGAGATGTTAAATTTAGTTGACAAAATGCAAGCTAAAATTACTTGAAAATATAGTCTTATTTTGTTAAAATAAAATTGTAATCACAAATATTGTGAAAAAAATAAAAGGAGATAAAAAAGATGAAATTTAATGAAAGATTAATTGAATTAAGAAAAAAAGAGGGATTATCACAAGAGGAATTAGGTTATAAACTAAATGTTACAAGACAAACAGTATCTAAATGGGAATTAGGACAAACTACGCCAGAATTGGATAAATTAGTAGAAATAAGTAGAATATTTAATATTAGTGTAGATGAATTAATAAATAATTCAGAAGAAACAAATAATATAATAAGAGATGAAACTATGAGGATAGATGATGAGCCAATAGTTGATTCAGAAAATAGACATAAAGAAAAAAGTGTTAAAGCAATAATAATGATTGCTCTTGTTGGAGTAATTGTATTAATAATTATTAAAGTTGTAATTAATTTTACTTTACCATTATTTAATGTAACAAAAACACAACAGAATTTTTTTGAAAGAATTTTTAGCATGATTGAAGATATATTTAATGAAACAAAAGAACAAAAAGATAATATTAATGATTTTAATACAGAAATAGATATGAGTAATTTTAGTAAAGAGACTTCTGAAGAAAGTACATTCCTATTTAATAGATATTTAAATAATTACAATGGAACTCAAAGAGGCTTTTTTGTCAGAAAATGTTTAGATGAGGTAATTACAAGTAACAAAACTAAGGAAAGAAAAATAACTGTAAGATATAATGAAATAGAAACACAAGATGCTGATGAAATAAAAGATTTAAAAAAGAGTTTAGTTGATGAAAAACAGTATGAAGTATCATATGATTATGATGAGGGTGGATTTATAAATAAAGTTACAATAGAGGACTTATAGGAGGAATTTATGATAATAATATTAATAGTGAAATAAAGATAATGCAGGATGGTAAGTTTTATTTAGAAAAAAATAAATTGAATATGGATTCAAGTGAATTTGAAAAATATTTTGATGTAAAGGCGTCTAATTCAATAATTGGCATGCAAATATTAACATCAGATGTTATGGAGGAATTGGTAGATTTTAAAAATGATGTTTTAGATAAAAGTATAATAAGAAAGTATTTTTATATGATTAATTTTACATATAATTTATCAACTAAATTAATAGAAGTAATAAATAACATAGAAATATAATAATTAAAAAAGTACACAGATTGTATTATAGTAATATATGTCTGTGTGCTTTTTGTTAGATAGCTATTAGTGTCAAGAAGTTTCGGAAAATAATCCGATAATATAATAAATTTTTTGAAA
>CABQAZ010000042.1 GCA_902462295.1 uncultured Clostridium sp.
TTTGTGTATAAATTTTTAAAGGAGATTATTATGTTAGCTAAGTATTGGAAAAAAATAGGTTTGTTTATATTAATAATTGCATGTATATTTAATGTCATGACAAAATTCGTACGTAAACTATCTTTAAAAACCGAACTTGAAGCTTCAGCAACATATGTAAATCAAGAAGAAAATAAAAATTTAGACGAAGAACTTGAAAAAAAATAACAAATATGTTAATATAATATTTGGCAATTAATTGTTCTAAGAAAGAGGTGAATTTCACATGAAAGAAGGATTACATCCAACATACAATCAAACAACTATTACATGCGCATGTGGCAATGTATTAGAAGTTGGTTCAACAAAAAAAGATTTAAAAGTAGATGTTTGCTCAAAATGTCATCCATATTGGACAGGTAACCTAAGACTTGATACTAAAGGTGGTAGAGCTGACAGATTTAAAAAGAAATATGGTCTTGAATAAAAAAAGTAGCTTTTCAAAAGCCACTTTTTTTATTTTTCTATTAAAGTAATTTTGTAATTGTAATCATGGTACTTAGTAAAGAATTCTTTTTCTGAAACCTTTTTATAATCTTTATCTTTAAATAACTCTTCATAAGCAGAACCATTTATATCATCAATAACCCAAACTCTATTAGGACAATTTTCAACAAATTCCTTTGTCACACATGTTTCATAATTAGGTCCAAAAGCTTTATATGCTTCCTCCACTCCCCAATTTTCTGGATTGTAGAAATAAACCTGATTATCCACAAAATGAATTGCTGCAACAAAACCTCCTCCAAGATTTGAAAAAACAATATTATCTCCATCTTTTATATTTTCTTGAATATAATCCATAGGTTCATAATTTGAACTATCATAATTATCTTTTATCATTTTCATATTATTATATACTCCTAATATTGCAATTACAGAAAGTATTGATACTATTTCAACTACATTTTTCTCTTTACCTAATATAAAACTAACTGCAAATATGTATAATCCTGTTATAACAAATAAATATCTATAATACAAAATTGATGTTTTCATCACAATCGTTATAATAATTGCTGAAATTATTACTGCAAAATACACTATTAATGACCATTTATAAGGATTTAAATCTTGTTTATCCTTTACGTATTGATATGTTTTATAAATCATATACCCATATAATTCTAATGCAAATACAGTAGGAACTAATAAATCTGTATAATCAGATGACTTCACATATCCAGCTAATTGTGAACTTAATAATTCCATTAATGTTTTAGGGAATGTAAATCCTATCCAAAATCCATTTGAAACATTACTTAACTGTGTAACAAAATTTACTAACCATGGAAGATATGCTAATGCTTGTATAATTCCAAATGATATTATAAATATTATTCCTTTTTTTCTTTTCTTTACTATCAAATAGATTAATAATATCACATTAATCAATCCAGCACACATCAATCCATAATAATGTAAATAAATGCTTACTAAACTTGAAACTCCAAAAATTATCCAATCTTTTATACTATCTCTTTTCATCAATCTATATGCATATATCGAAAGAATTGTTACAGCTAATATTGCCCATGAATACATCCTTATTTCTATTGCATATACTGCCATTTCTGGCAAGAATGCTGATAAAAATGAAAATATAAATCCAGTTTTCTCTCCAAAATCTTTTCTTATATGTGTATATCCAATTATAATCATTATTGCTATTGGTATTACAGAGAATATTCTATAAATCATTATTGAACCACCTGTAACTAAGAAAACTATCCTTAACATCCAATAATACAATATTGGATGTACATCATGACCTCCTATTGACCATATTTCACCCAAGCTATGTCTTGCTAATCCAACAGAATAACTTTCATCAAACCATATATTACTATGAAATGCACCAAGTGATACAAATATTATCCCTACTACAATTACTACCATATGCCACTGTTTTAACGTTATTGATTTTAATTTCTCTTTTATTTTTTTCATTTCTCTCGTCCCTTTCATTTATATTTCTTCTTTTTGTTTCAGTAATCATATTCTACTAAAAAACATAAAAAATAGCAAGTTTTTCTTGCTATTTTTACATTTTGCACCTCTGGGACCGGGTATTTTAAGTTCCTTTTTTATTCCATAATTTCTCCGTCAGCATTAAGATAATCCTCAACATTTTGATAATCGGCTTGTTTCTCATTTTGTGCCACTTTTTCTTCTTGTGCTTTAACTTCTTCACTCTTATCTTTTTCTTTATAAGAATTTTTATTATGCATTTCATTAATAATTCTTTTTGTTCTTTCTTCTTTTTGTTTTATTGACTTATTAAACATTTCATTTATTTTTTGCATTAAATCTGGAACATAATCTAAAAGCCTATCAATGCAAGATTCATGGTCAACTGGCATTAATCTTACATTTCCCTCTTGTACAACTAAAAATGCTACAGGATTTATTGAAACGCCTGCACCTGCTCCACCTCCAAATGGTAATTTATATTCAATTTCTTCATCTTTATCCTTTTTATTATATTCTTTCAATGTTTCTCCACTAAATTCACTTCCACCTGCAGCAAATCCAAAACATACTTTTGATATTGGAATTATTGTTATTCCTATTTGTGTTTCTATTGGTTCTCCTATTATGGTATTTACATCTACCATATCTTGTATACTACTCATAGCAGTTATCATAAGACTTTCTATTGGATGTTCACTCATATTATTTCCTCCATTTTTATATTTTAGAATATTAGAACTATCTAGGAGACCTCTTTTTAATGCCTGCTTTTTCTTTTTTATTTTTGCACTTCTGGGACCGGGTATTTTAAGTTCATTTTTTATTTTTGCACCTCTGGGACCGGGTATTTTAGGTTCCTTTTTTATTTTGCACCTCTGGGACCGGGTATTTTAGGTTCAATTAGTCTCTTTCGATTTTTTCCACTTTTTCTAAAAATTAATATATATATATATTGCATCAAATATATAGAAAATATACCATCTAATTTAATTTTAAATAAATTCTTATTTGAATAAATCGGCAAAATTTGGAATTTAGGTTTTCGTATAATAGCTCCTAATATACCGGATATTGCTCCAACGAAAATAGCAGTAAAAGCTGCATTTTCTGTTCCTATTTTAGCATATAAATCAATTTGTTTAATATCGATATCTATGTTTTTTAATGCTTCTTTATAATTTAATTTAAATTCTTTATTTTGTAAAAATTTTATGTCTATATCTTTTTTTTCAAGTTTAAAATTTGGCTTTTTCATTTTTCTAACATCTTTTTTGAAAAGTTTTATTTTTCCAAATATTAATAAATATACATATATCTTACTTTGTTTATTTATTTTTTCACCTTTGGGCATTTCTGAGTCAATTATTAAGTTTTCTACTTTAATTTCTATCCTACTTGTATGTATTCCTATTCCAATTAATAATAGTACAATTCCCAAAATAAAAAGAAAAAACAATATTATCACCTCATCTTATGGTTATAATACTATTTTTTCCTTTTTTTCTATTTCTAAACTTTATATAATAAACTTAATAATTACATTTCTGCTTTTTTATTTTCTTTTATTTTTTTCTACTTCTATATCCCCAAATAATTCATCTTGCTCTGTTATGATTTTATTTCTCCTCGACATTTCAAGTAACCCTGAAAATGCAGTTACTACTTCTCTTTTATTATGTTTTTTTATTGAAAATAACTCGTTAAAAGTGAATCTTTTGAATTTAATTAATTCTCTAAACATCTTTTTTACTGTATCTCCAACAGAATATGTCTCTGTTATTGCAATTTTTTCTATATTTGATGCATTTTCATTTATTTTTTCTGTATTCTTTTGAAGTATCTTTTTGTATATTTCTGGTATTATTTCAATATTATACTCATTTTCTATTTTTTGTTTTGGAAGCTCTATATTTTCTGCCTTTTTGTAAAATCTTTTGGAATATTCTATAAAATTCTCTTTAAATTTCTTTGTTATTTCTTTGTACTTTTTATATTCAATAATTCTGCGTATTAATTCTTCCTCTGTAATTTCTTCTTCTTCATTTTGTTCCTTTGGTAACAAATTCTTTGATTTTAAATATAATAGTGTTGATGACATTACTAAAAACTCACTTGTTACTTCTAAATTCATTTGTTCCATTTTTTGTATATATTCTATATATTGGTCTGTTATTTCACTTAGATTTATATCATAGATATCCATTTTATTTTTATCTATTAAGTGACATAATAAGTCTAATGGACCCTCAAAATTATTTAATTTTACTGAATATCTATTTGTTTCAAGTGTTAACATATTCTGCACTTATTCTCATTCCTTTCGCTTATATTCTATATCCTTTTCTATATAAATATTGTTTTATTTCTTCATCTGATAATTCTGATTTTTTTAATCTAATTTTTTGTTTACATTTTTCTTCATATTCATTTAATTCCTCTATGTTATTGCTAATGTATGTTTCTATAAGTTTTTTATCTAATCCTTTTGTTAGTAATTTATATTTAATTTCTTTTATTGACATTGTTTTTAATTTAATATATTCTTTAACTTGTTTTTCTATAAATTCATAATCATCTAAATATTTTGCTTCTTTTAAATAATCTATTATCTCATCTAGCATTTGTTCATTAATTTGTCCTTTAAATTTGTTTCTTACTTCTTGTTCTGTTCTTTTTTTATATGTTATATATTTAAATACTTTCGTTTTTTGAGCATCAAATTCTTTTAATTTATCTATATCTATATTACTTTCAAAATTTTCTATAATTTTCATTTTTTTCCAATCCCTTTCTTATGTATTTTATATTATTTTCAGTTTTTTTGCAAGATTTTTCAAGTATATTTTATCTTAAACAAATAATACTATAAATAAGTTTTATTTTGCTAATTTTTTATTTTTGCAACATAAGACTATTAATATATGTTAATTGATTTTAAGGAGGTTTACTATGAGCAAAAAGATACTTTTTACAGTTGGTTTGTTAATGAGTATAGTTTTCACATTTGCTGTAACTTTAAGTTTTGCTACAGATGGTAATGGTGCTATGAATGGTGTTAATGACGCAGTTAACGGTATTCGTAACACTGTTGGCGGTGCTGAAAATGCTATTGAGGGTGCAGTTAAAGATGTAACTGATTCTACAAAAAATGCAACTAATAAAACTGAAAATAATATGAATAATGCAACAAAAAATGATAATACAACAAATCTTGGTATAACAAATAATAATACTCAATCAACTAATTATACAGCTAATAGGACTGCTACAACAGGAACTGCTACCGCTACAAATTCACGTACTTTTCTAGGTATGTCTTCAACTATGTGGACTTGGCTTATTCTAGCTGTTGCTGTTATAGCAATTATTGCTTTAGTTTGGTATTATTCAAATCAGCTTACTAGAAATAGAAGATATGATGATAATGACCAATAATTATTAATCATCCATAACGTTTTGTCCGCTATATTATTATAGATGGCGGACAATTTTTATAATTTACTTTTTTTATTTAACTTTATATGTTATAATACCATTAGTAATTATTTGGAGGTTTGTATGAATTCAAAAATAAAATTAATAGCAAAAAATCCAACTGCATATCATAATTTTAATATTGAAGATAAATATGAGGCTGGAATAGTATTAACAGGAACAGAAATAAAATCAATTAGAGCTGGTAAAGTTAATTTAAAAGATAGTTATGCAGGCTTTAAATCTGGTGAATGTTACATATATTCTATGCATGTAAGTCCTTATGAACATGGTAATATTTTTAATAAAAATCCTTTGCGTGATAGAAAATTGCTTTTAAATAAAAAAGAACTAAATAAACTGTTTGTAAAAGTTAAACAAAATGGTTATAGTTTAGTTCCTATTAGTTTATACTTTAAAGGTAGCTTTGTTAAGCTTGAACTTGGACTTGGAAAAGGAAAAAAACTATATGATAAACGACAAGATATTGCCAAAAAAGATGCTGAACGTAGAATGCAAAAAGCATTAAGGGCTCAACAAAAATCAGTCTTATAATATCATTTACATAAAAATAAAAAGTGGATAAACCACTTTTTATTTTTATGCTTTATTAGCAGAACCAAAAACATCTCTCATCTTATGAGCTACTGTTTGTTTTACTAAATCTCTTGCTGGTGTTAAATATTTTCTTGGGTCAAAAGCATTTGGCTCTTCTTTAAATACTTTTCTTATTCCTGCAGTCATTGCTAATCTTAAATCTGTATCTACATTTATTTTAGAAACTCCTGAAATACTTGCTTCGTGCAATATTTCATCTGGAACTCCTTTTGCTCCCGGGATATTTCCACCATATTCATTACACATATTTACTAATTCTGGTATTACTGTTGATGCACCATGTAATACTATTGGTGTATTTGGGATTCTTTCTTTTATTTGTTTTAATATATCAAATCTTAATTTTGCTTCTCCTTTAAATTTGTATGCACCATGACTTGTTCC
>CABQAZ010000043.1 GCA_902462295.1 uncultured Clostridium sp.
ATAATTTGTCTAATGTTTTTGTTATTTCATTTAATTTGTAAACTGCCACTTTTCCATCCTTTATCAAAAAAAGAGGAACATTTTATATAAAATGTTCCTCTCTTCTTTTATAATTTAAATATTTGTGTCTATAACCTTTTCCAAGTTAAATTATTATTTAATAAAATTAATTACTTGCCAATAATTCAATACGTCTTACATTTTTATATATTTTTTCTCTACCAATTTTTTCTGAAACCAAAAGTTCTGCATCTTCTAATTGATTTAAATATGAAGTAGCTGTAATTCTAGTTACATTACATGCTTTTTCAATATAAGAAATTTTAGTATATACTTCATAGAATAAACTTTCTAATAGTTCTTTAGAATAAATTTTAGGAAGTTTTTCCTTAAATTCTTTTTTATATTCCATCATCTCATTTTGTATATTTTTTATTAATTCAATAGTTTCTTTTGAAGTGATTTCTATCCCTTTTAAAATATATAATATCCAATCTTCAAAATTATTGTTTTCTCTAACTTCATTAAATAATTTATAGTATTCTTGCTTTGTTTTATTAATATATTTGCTTAAGTATAATATTGGACTATCAATTAAGTTGTTTAATACTAAATTTATTTGTTTTTGAATTTTGCTATCATATACTTTTTTATATTTTTCTATTTTTGTGCTAACAGGAATAAACCATATAATATTATCATATTTTTTACTTTTAATACAATAATAACAAGGCCTTTTATTTCCACTTTCTTTATTTTTCATCAATTCTGGATCATTCATAATATCAAAAAATGAATCTTTTATAAAATAAAAATATCCTACATCTATTTGCATAACTATTTCTCCTTATATTATCAAAGGCTTACCATCTCTGGTAAGCCTCGAAAATTTATACACTCTCTAATTTGTTAGTCGCTCAAAGAGGTGGCGACAAACACATTTATTAAAAACAACGATGTTCTTAATTATTATATTCATAATATCATGAAATATGTCATTTTGTCAATAATTTTAATAAATTTCCCTCAACATTGTTATAGTTTATCCTCTTTAAAGTTCGTGTATTTGTTTATGATACAAAAACTGTCGTGGCATCAAAGTTTTGTGCAAAAAGAGATAGGAGTAAAATATATAGACTATGATTATAGTCCTACCTAGTCATTTCAGTACTTTCAAGCCTTTGGCTTTAATATATTTACTTATTATATAATTATTTTATTTTGCATATTTAATGTTATCCAATTACTTATATAATCTTATTTTAATAACGCTTTAAAATCAATTTTAAGCTATTTAAATATTTTATCTATATAATTTAATGTTTAAATAATTTTTATCTTTAATTATAAATTTGTTTTTCAATAATTTTTTATAATTTCTGATCTTCTATCTAAATTTTATCTAAAATCTTCAAAATGCTTATTTCTCTATATTTGCCGTATTTCACCGACAACAAACTTAATTGCTTAATTATTAAAATGTCTTAAAAAAGATTTTCATGCGTCCATATTTATAATTTATTTTAAGCTACAAATAATAATTCTAATAGATACTTTATTGGATATAGGACAAGCAATATAAATTTTTTTATTTATTATCATTTTCTCCAATATATTTAAACAAATTATCTATTTTTTGTGGTTCTACAATTGATGTATATAATCTTATATATTTATCAAGTTTTTTGCTTTCATAAAACAAATTATAAAAAATGCTATTTTCATAAACAAGAGGAAAATATAAAGTGCACTTTCCAAAATAATTATATATTTTATCAACAAATCTCCTAATTTTAATGTATCTTTTTTATAGGATATTGGTTCTATATTTATGCAACATTCCATAATATCACTATCTCGTTTTTTGAAACACGTATAATATTCATTTTTATATTACCTCATTTTTAGTATAATGACTTATCTATAATATCCATCCATTTCAAATAGTTATAGTTTATTGCTTTTATTCCATAACCTTTTAAGAAATCATCGAACATATATTCTTTTTTGTTGATTTTCAAGCTTCTAAAAAAATAATAAAAGTCAAAATACTTAGTTGAAATATTTGCATCTCCTAAATCAATAAAATTATATGTTTCATTGTCTATTAAAATATTAGGTAAGCTATAATCTCCATGTGTAAAAACTCTATCTTTGGGTATATTCTCATTAAGGAATTTAACTATATCTTTCAGTGTATCACTTTTATATTTTTTTTGAATTTCTGGAAAAATAGCTTCTATCTTTTCTAAACAGTTATGCAATAATTTCTCAGGTAAATTATTTTTAAATTTACATTCTTCAATGTTAATACTATGTATTCTTTTTAATTCTTTACCTAATCTATATCCAATATTATCATATTTAAATGCTGGTACACCATTTTTATATTCCATAATTAAATATTTATATTCATTTTTTTCACTCCAATAATATACTTTTGGAGAATTGATTTTATCTTGCAACCATATCAATCTATCAGATACATCTTTTATAGATGTTCTACTAGGTAAATATTGAATTTTCAATATAACATCTTTATTTTGTGATTTCATTTTTGCTTTAAAAACTTTTGAAATAGATCTTCCTAAATTTATCTCATCTAGTGAATTTATATCTAAAATTTTATATATTTCGCTATCTTGAATGAGGTTATTTATATTACTACTTGCATTTGCTTTTATTCTGTATATTACCACTTTACCCATAGATTTTTGATATAGTTTCATATTTCCTAATAATTTAACAGGAAAAACTTTAAAAGCATCTTCTAATGAACTAAATGTATTTTTTGATGTGATTTGGGCTTCAATTTTCTCTCCTGTTATTGCATTTTCAATAGATATTTTTTCTTCATTCTTTAAATTTTCATTTTCTGAAATTATCATGTTTTGTTTTGCTTCTTTTATATTATTAAAAATTTCTTGTTCTATTTTTATATTATTCATTTCTTATCCTTCCAACGATATTTATATTTCGTTCAATAATATTAATAAAATCAGTTAGTATTTTTGAACTATTGTACATATTTTATAATAAGAACAAACATTTGTCTATATATTTTTTTAAAATATTAAAAATACTTATATTTAATATAAATCTACAACATTAAAAATATGGCTATATCCCCTACTCTACTCATTTTTATTCAAATTAGAAAAAATTAGAATACTTTAAATTTCTTATCAATCGGAATAATATCTTCTAATAGATTATTTTCTGACATTGCTTTTGTAAATTGTGATATTGATAATACAAGTTCTTTCTTTTCTTTTAAATTAAAATCTGTAATTTTCAGGTCAGCTAATTCAGATAATCGCAGTCCACTACATAAAAATAAATGTAGAATCTCATTATTTCTTAAACCTATAAAGTTTTCCTTATCTTCATATACTTTTAAAACTTTTTTTGCTTCATTAAAAGATAAATACTTTGGCAACTTTTTATAAATGTTTTTCTCTCTATTATTTAAAAATCTAATATCATTTAAAGTCATTTCATTTATATTTTCATATTTGCAGTCAAAAATATGCTCATTGATAAATTCTAAAAAGCCTTTTAAAGTATATAATATACTATCGATAAAAGAAAATTGCTGGAGTTGATAGTAACAATAAAATAATAACTATTCCTATATAATTTTCGGAATATATTTTTTATCTTTTCCATTTTTTCTATCTCTCCTTGCATAAGTTATTATTTTTTATGTTCTTATTATATAATGAAAGACTGATAATTTCAAATAATTATCAGCTTTTAATTACTAAAAATATTTATGGTATATCTGTCAATCTTAAACCTTTAGTTCCTATATATACATCTCTATTTCCAGACAATGTAGCAAATTTTATTATTGTATAATTATCATAGTAATATTCCATACTTCCACCATCTTTATACATTTCAGCAGTTATTTTCCCATCTTTTTCATCTTTATTTGCTTTTCCAATAATTTCTTCCATTGTTATTTTATTTTCTAACAATGCCTCTTTCAAAGAATATTCATTGCCATCAATTTTTATATTTGCAATTCCATTGTATCCATATATATTATAGTCATATTTATCTGTTTCTGATTTATCTAATATTGTATAGACTTTATAACTCTCTGTTGAATCTTTGGCATAAAAAAGTATTTCAAAATCTGGAATAGAATTATAAGTAATATTTACTGTTCTAATAATTTCTATCAATTCTTCAGCCTCATCATAGTTTAATCCATTGTTCACTAATGCTATATTTATATTAAATGAAATGTCTTGCAATACTTCACTATTGTCATAGTATCCAATACTTACCTCTTGATTATTATTTAATATAAGTTTTTCTGTTGTTCTTCCTGTACCACAAACTCCAAATTGATTATTATAAAAATACAACATTGCATATTGTTCATTATTGTTTTTGTATAGTTTTAAAGCATACTTAAAAAAATCATTACCTTCTTTTTGGGGTAATTCTTCATATTTCCACTCATTTGGAATATCTAATTCTAATTTGATGTCATCTATATATTTAGAATATTTTATACAATCCTTTTCTTTATTTACATCTATATTTTGTACTGGTGCATATTTTTCTCCCCATCTACAAAACACAACTTCTTTTCCTTTTTTCATTCTATTCCAATCAATTAAATACATAATTCCAATTAATATTAATAGTGTAACTGCAATTATAATTACTACTTTGAATATATTTTTTCTCATATATACCACCTATAACCTTTCTATTATTTAGACAATTTTTTTCTTGATTTTAGTTGGTATTTTGCAAAAATAATTGAAAAAATTATAGTTATAATTAAAAAAATAAATGAAATACTTAAAATACAAACACCAGAACTATTTATTATTTCAGTATTTGTCGGTTGACTTACAATATTTATTTCATTCCTTGTTTCCTTATCCTGTGATTCACTAACATCACTTTTTACTTCATCTTTTAAATTTTCTTGTCCCTTTTTTGTTTCAGCATTTGTATTTTCTCCAGTTTGTTCGGTAGTATTATTTCCTATTGTTTTATCTTGCTCCACTTTGTCAGATACTTTTTTATTAAATAATGTTTTTATTCCTATTACAAATGTAATAATAAACATTCCTAAATTGCTTAATAATATTTTCAAAGTATTTACTGCTTTATAATATCTCCATTTAATAGTCCCTGTTGGCTCTTTTAAAAGTTTTCCTATTTCTTCAAACGATAAATTTGATACTATTTTTAGTGAAATAATTTCTTTTTCTTTATTATTTAATTTACTAATTAGTCTATTATAATTGTCTTGATCTATTATTTTATTTATTTCATTATTATCATCTTCAATATTATATATGCTATCTAAATTAATATTATTTTTATTACGCTTCAGATAATTAATTGTTTCATTTTTTGTTATAGAATATAACCAACTACTTTCATTTCTATTAGGCAATTTTTCTTTATCTATTAAGTATAATTTTTCAAATACTATTTGAACTATATCTTCTGCATCTTGTTTATTTTTCAATATACTATATGCAATGTTATATATCAATTTATTATAGTTATTATATAATTTTTCAAATGCTATCCTATTTCCATATTTAATTTCTATAAATAATTCTTTTAATTCTCTTGTTTTTATTTTTCTCATATTAATAGTCCTCTCCAGTAATTACATTTATAACATAATTGACTATATTTTACTTAATATCATAAAAAATAAATAATATCAACTAACTACATGCTTAAAATATCACTATTGATTATTCATAACCACTTTCTCTTTGATTTTATATATAATAATTTCAATTACTATTTCTGTAATCAAATTAAACATTATTTTTTTAATTATTTTTTAGTTAGTTACTATTTTATCAATATATAAATAAACAAATAGCATAATTAAAGAGCTTACTAAACCTATATAAAATTCTGGAAATGCAAATTCTATACTATTATGAATACTCATTTTTCCTGTTATATTCATTATATGCCAAGTAAAGAACTTATACATTTCTGAAATTACAATTCCTATTGTTCCCAATGCACCCAATATTTTATTTATTTTTTTGTTTTTTAACGATACCCATACCCCTATAATAAATAACAATACAGATATTATTCCTATTGGATTAAACAAATTAATTAAACCACTAATTTCTTGTACGCCTTTCATTCCTCCATATTGATTTAATAACATTGGCAATAAACTAATTAAAAATGCTATTGTTAATATAATTTTCTTTTTCATAAATACCTCTACCCAAAATTACTAAATTGTAATTTATTATTTAATTAACTTTTCAAATGAATTAGCATTTAATATAGTATTAGATATAAATTCTCCTTTATAGAAATTAGCCCAGTTATTAAAAACACAAGGTGCATTCTTTGCTTTTTCTAACGAATCTATTTTTATAAAATTAATTTTT
The DNA here is from genome assembly GCA_902462295.1 of uncultured Clostridium sp. GTDB lineage: Bacteria > Bacillota > Clostridia > TANB77 > CAG-508 > CAG-269. The sequence goes on from CABQAZ010000043.1 coordinate 6,414, forward strand.
ATATTATTTTCCTTTGCATATTCAGTTAATTCATTTACTTCATATTCTA
>CABQAZ010000044.1 GCA_902462295.1 uncultured Clostridium sp.
GAAATGAGGTAGTATTATGAAAAAATTTTTATCAAATTACAAAACAACGATAATTCTTTTAGTTGCTATTATCGTTGGAGCATTTGTAGGAATTATATTCCAAGAAAAAGCAACTAAATTACAACCCTTAGGGGACATTTTTCTAAATCTATTATTTGTTATCATTGTACCACTTATTTTTTTAACAATAACAACATCAATAGCCAAAATGGAAAATCCAAAAAGACTTGGCAAAATTATGGTCACAATAATCTCAGTATTTATTGTAACATCGCTAATAGCAGTATTACTAGGATTTGCAAGTACATATTTTGTAAAACTAGTTAATCCAGAAGATGGAGAAAAAATTAGAGCTTCTTTAGAAAAAACATCAGGAGAAGAAGCGGAAGATGAAGATATAAGTATTGCAGACAGAACAGTTCAATTATTAACAGTAAATGACTTTTCAAAATTATTATCTAAAGATAATGTAATAGCATTACTAGTATTTTCAATAATTACTGGAATAGCAATAAGAATGTCAGGAGAAAAAGGAAAGAATTTTTTAAATTTTTTAATATCTGCAAATGATGTAGTACAAAATATTGTAAAAATTACAATATATTATGCACCAATAGGAATTGCATGTTATTTTGCATCATTAGTGGGAACTTTCGGAGCATCAATAGCTGTAGGATATTTAAAAACCTTTGTTGTATATACAGTTGTATCAATAGCATTTTATTTTATAGTATATACATTTTATGCATTTATTTCAGGAGGAAAAAAAGGTGTAAGATTGTTTTGGGCAAATGTAGTACCATCAACACTAACATCACTTGCAACATGTTCTAGTGCAGCATGTATTCCTATTAATGTAGAATGCACGAAAAAGATGGGAGTACCAGATGATATTGCAGAAACTACAATTCCAATGGGAACTAGTTTTCATAAAGATGGCTCAATGATAGGTTCGGTATTTAAAATTATGTTTTTAGTTTGTTTATTTGGAACAGCAATAAATACACCTGCCATGATATTAAAAGTTTTAGGTGTAGCAATTATTGCAAACTTATTAATAACAGGTGTTCCAATTGGTGGTGGAACGATTTCAGAGATGTTAATAATATCAATGATGGGATTTCCGGTTACAGCATTACCAATACTTACAATGGTTGCAACTATAATAGATGCACCTGCAACTATGCTTAATGTTGTGGGAGATACGGTTTCATCAATGATGGTTACTAGAATAGTAGATGGAAAAAAGTGGATTGAAAATAAAAAAGAAGTGAAAGAAAAAGTAAATGTATAGATAATAGATAAAAAAACAGATAAGACTTAAATATTTAGTCAAATCTGTTTTATTTTATTTTTTTTGTTTAACATAAAGTTTTTTATATAGATTACAAATATTACAATCAGTACAAACTTCAATATGATTTTCAAAAATAAGTTGAAGTGTATTTATAAATTCTAAATTATTTGAACCAGAAGTAATGTGTAAATGAATTTTTTCTGGTAATAAGTTTAATAAAGTATTTAAAACATAATCATTATTAGAAAAGGAAACATCTGATAGATATTTAGCTTTTAAAGCATTTTTATCAACATCTATTAGTTTCATATTCTCATCTAACAGTATAATTTCATTATCAAAAGAAACTGCATGAATTAAAATATGAGACATAGGCTGTGAGTTGACATATAATCTTAAAAGAGAAACAAATTCAAGATATTCTCTTTCAATAATATATTCATTTACAGAAAAGTCTACTAAATCTTCTAATAAATTTCTATATTTGTTTAATCTAAAATTTATAAAACCTGTAAGTACGATTGAATGATGTGTTGATATATATTCATAAAAAATATCAAATAAAAAAAGTTGCCTATTTTGAAAGGAAAAATCACTATCATCACATAGGTTTTCTTCACATAATTCTAAAATTTTGTTAAATTCAGTACTATCAAAATAAAAGTAATTAGATGAAAGAATGTTTTTTAAAATATTATTTTCAAAATAGTCTATAACCAAATATGAAAGGATTGTAGCAAGTTTTGTGTAAAAGAGTTCTTTATCAATTCCTGTATAATGAATAATAATATTTTTATAATGTTTGAATTCGTTTCTAGAGTAAAATGTATTTAACATATTAAAACTAGAAAATTCATTTTGTAGATAAGTTAGAATTTTTTCATTGTTTGTTTTTATACATAATGAACTCATGAACAACTCCTTTTTAACTTTCATTTTGTATAGTATTTGCTAAAATTATAATTCTATACAATAACTAAGATATAATATTCTAGAAATTTGGAAAATGAAACTTGGACTCATGTAATAATAAGATAATATATCATTTTGCCGTTTAACTGCGGACGCTTCGCTATTTAAAATTTGTTTGTAACAAATTTTAAACACCTTGTTAAACTTTAAAATGATATATTATCTTATTATTGGGAAAAAAAGCACTGAGTATAATATTACTCAATGCTTTTTTTCTATAGTTTTGTATAAATGTGATAATCGATATCAGGGAATATACAATCTTTTAATTGAATATCTTCTAAAAATGCTTTATCAACATTATTGTTTTTAATTTCATAATATAATTTGGTAAAACGACCAATATGGTCTTTAATTCTTTTTTTGGCATAATCAACCATTGTACCATTTGTAATAATAAATAGCCAACAACTTGTTTGAGCTTGAAGTAATTCACGAGCAGCTTGATTAAGAGCGGTTTTTATAATTCCATCTGCGTCAGGATATGAAGTAGCAAGTTCAACCATTCTATCACCAGCTTTGTGTAGATGACGATGTACATAATCATTTGTTGGGTTTAACCATACTCCACTGTAACCATTTGCACCCCAACTTGAACGACAAGGAGCACAGACTTGCATTTCTGGATATTTATCGATATATTCAGATGGTGTAATTAATTCAAAATTGCATTCATCATAATAAATCTTTTTAAATAAAATGTATAACCAGTATGGCCCCTCATACCACCAATGACCATATAATTCTGCATCATAAGGACATAAAATAATAGGTGGTTTTTCCATATATTCAGAAATATTACCAATTTGCTCTGTACGTGAATTCATAAAATGACCAGATTGTCTTTCTGCTGAATCTTTTGCCCATTGTATATCATAATAATCTTTTTGGTCAGTTTTTCCTGTGATTCTATGATATTTAATTCCTGTATGAACACGTACACCATTATGAGCGATATAAGGTTTTATATATTCATAATCAGCTTCATAACCGATATCTCTATAAAATTCTCTATAATTGTAATCACCTGGATATCCGTCGATAGAGCTCCAAACTTGTTGTGAAGATTTCATATCACGACCAAAACAAACAAGTCCACCAGGTGAAACTATAGGTGCACAAGTTCCATAAATAGGAGTTGGGTCAGCATATAAAATTCCATGTGATTCTAGAATTGCATATTCGATACCAAATTCTTTTAAAAATTTATCTGCTTCTGGAACATACCCACATTCAGGTAACCAAATTCCACGAGGTTTTCTTCCAAAATATTTCTCATATGTTTGGACACCAACTGCTATTTGTGCTCTTATGGTTTCTTCTGTAACATATAGGATAGGGAAGTATCCATGTGTTGCACCACAAGTTATAATTTCTAAAACACCTATATCTTGGAAGTGTTTAAATTGTTCAATTATATTACATTTCCAAACATCTCTAAAAAGGTGTAAGTCATTTGAGTATCTATCATAATAATAATGAGAAAGTCTATTAACTCTTTCGTCATATTTTGTACGTTCAATTTCTTTTTCTGATAATTCAATTAGTTTTTTTAAATAATTTATATATTTGGTTTGTAATAGCTTGTTGTCAAACATTGATAGTAAGGTGGGGGTTATTGACATTGTTATTCTAAAGTTAACTCCCTCATCAACTAATTTCTTGAAATTTTGTAATAATGGTATATATGTTTCTGAAATTGCTTCATATAACCATGATTCTTCAAGATAATCATCACTTTCTGGGTGATGTATAAATGGAAGATGTGCATGTAATACGAAACTTACATATCCTTTTTTTTGCATATATTTTCTCCTTTTTTACTAAAATAAAACCGTAGGTTAAGATCTCCTACGATATTTAATGTTAATACATTCTTGATGACATGCTTCCTGATGATGGGTTTCCACCTGAAGAAGGGTTATTTGTAATCCTGTCAAATAGTGAAATATCTTGAGTTTGATATATTTCAGAATAAATATTTTGAAGTAGTTGTTCACTAACGTAAGGAATATTTTGAACTCTTTTCATTGCTGGTAAACGTTTTACGATTTCATATAGTGATACTGATTGCTCAGCATGATTTTTTATGTTTCTGATTTTTATTGTGTTATTTTCATTTGTATTAAATAGAACATGGTCATTAGGTGTTTCAATTTCATTTGATATTGATACATGTATATAATCTGTATCTATTTTTTCTTTAATTTCTTTTTCTACTTCTTTATTATAATAGTTAGGACGTCTTCCAAGTTCTACTCTGTAATCGCATTTGCTGTCATTTATATGTAAGTACCAACTGTTTGCAAAATCATTTATTGGAATTTCAAAACTATAATTCATTGTGTCATTATGTATAATTAATACTGGTCTTGTTATATTGAAAAAGTTTTCTCCATATTGTTCTATATATTTTTCTCTATCAGAATCTGCTATATCCCAATATACAAATAATGTATCTGGTGTTTGATATAGGATTTTTACTATTGTTTCATTATATCTGTATGGTAAATCATAATATTCTACAACTTGTGCAGGTTGTTTTTTGATTTTTGAGTTTAATGTTTTCTTTTTGGCTGTTTTGGTTACTGCTTTTTTATTTATGGTTGACTTTTGACGTGCTGGTACTTTTGTAATTGATTTTTTTGGTAAAGTACTTGAAGTTGTTTTATTTGATTTACTTTTTTTGTTTGTAACTTTTGATGTTACTTTAGTGTTTGGTTTGTTTGTTTTTTGTGATGTTGTTGTTTTATTGTTTTTTTCATTTATTTCTTTTGTTTTTGATGGCATTTTTTATCCTCCCATGTAAAAGACATTATTTTCTATATACTATAACAAAATGAAAATAAATTCAAGTCAAATATTGAAAAAAGTGAAAATTATTGTTAAAGGTTAATTGATTGGATTGATGTTTTATAAGAAAGCCTTGAAATATAAGCTTTTCATTACATTCCTCGGTTTATTACGAAAATTAAGAAATTCTAATTTGTTTTATGGGTCCTTTCCACTATCGTGAACTCTTACCATAAAACTACATAAGGATTTCTAAAATTTCTCCATGCACATTCGTCACTTCATTCAAAGCTTATATTTCAAGGCTTTTTTTATATAAAATTTAAATAAACTAATGGAACAAAATATTTTTTAAAAAGTATTGACAAAAATAACCATACAATGTATAATATTATTTGTTACAAGAAGAAGTTATCCACTTCTCACCTTATCTTTCAAGAAAAAGGTTAGAAAATTTAGATTTATATTGAATTAATGATATATCTATATTTGTGTGGAATTGACTTGTAGCAAAGTCAATTTTTTTATTTTTTAGGAGGTGTTTTATATAAAACAAGAATTACCTATAAATGGTCAAATACGTGCAAAAGAAGTGCAATTAATAAGTGAAACTGGAGAAAAATTAGGAATGGTTCCAATAGGAAGAGCATTGGACTTAGCTGGAGAAAAAAAATTAGATTTAGTATTAGTATCACCAAATTCACAAGTACCAGTATGTAAAATAATGAATTATGGAAAATATAAATTTGAACAATCTAAAAAAGAAAAAGAAGCTAAGAAAAAACAAAGAGTTCAAGAAACTAAGGAACTTAGAATAACTCCAAATATCGAAGAACATGACTTTGGATTTAAAGCTAAAAATGCAAGGAAATTTCTAGAAGATGGTAATAAAGTAAAAATAACTGTTAGATTTAGAGGAAGAGAATTAAACAACACTAAATTAGGAGAAGAAGTATTAAATCAATTTATCTCTAATTTAGAAGACATATCAACAGTTGAGAAAAAACCAAAACTAGAAGGTAAAAACATGTTTATAATACTAGCTAAAAAAGCCAACTAAGAATTTAAAATTCTATAAAATGACGGCTTAAATATATAAAGAAAACATTGAAAGGAGCAAAAAGCTATGCCAAAATTAAAAACAAATAAAGCTGCAAAGAAAAGATATTCTTTAACAGCAACAGGAAAAGTAAAAAGAACAA
>CABQAZ010000045.1 GCA_902462295.1 uncultured Clostridium sp.
GATTTTGATGATATAATTAATTATACAATAAAAATTCTTATGGAAAATCCAGATGTATTAGAATACTATTCAAACAAGTTTCAGTATATTTTGGTTGACGAATATCAAGATACAAATAAGTCACAATTTACATTAATTACAATGTTAGCATCAAAACATGGAAATATTACAGCTGTTGGTGATAATGACCAAGGAATATATAGTTTTAGGGGCGCAGATATTTCAAATATATTAAATTTTGAAAAAGATTTTCCTGGAACTAAAATAATAAAATTAGAACAAAATTATAGATGTACAGGTAATATTCTAAAAGTTGCAAATGCAGTAATAAAAAATAATGAGGTTAAATATGATAAAAAATTGTGGACGGAAAATGAAACTGGAAATTTACCTAAAGTTTTTTCTGCAGATAATGAATATGATGAAGGAAAATATATTGCTGAACAAATAGGACATTTAATTAGAGAAGAGAAATATAAATATTCAGATTTTGCTGTATTATATAGAATGAATACACAATCAAGAGCAATAGAAGAAATATTAAGAAGAGAAGATATTCCTTATAGAATTGTTGGTGGATTGAAATTCTATGAAAGAAAAGAAATTAAAGATATTATTTCATATTTAAGATTGATACAAAATCCTTCTGATAATTTGAGTTTAAATAGAGTAATAAATGAACCTAAAAGGGGAATTGGAAAAACAAGTTTGGATAAAATTGCTCAAATTGCTGAACAAAATAATATATCAATGTATGAGGTAATAAAAAATGCAGAGATCTATGGATTAAATAGAGTTTATTTGAATTCTAGAGAATTTATTGATTGTATAGAAACAATTATAAATAAAAAAGATGAACTTACTATTTCTGAATTAGTAAAGAAAATATTAAAAGAAACTGGATATACAAGAGCATTAGAAAATGAAAATACTGTTGAAGCAGAAAATAGAATTGCAAACTTAGAAGAATTTTTAAATGTTGCAATAGAATTTGAAGAAGAATCTGCAGATAATGGATTAAGTGATTTCTTAGAGGGAATAACTCTATCAAGTGATTTAGATAATGTAGAGGAAACAGAGGAGTCCGTAACATTAATGACATTACATAGTGCGAAAGGATTAGAGTTTCCTGTAGTATTTTTAGTTGGAATGGAAGAGGGAATATTCCCAGGATATAAGTCTATTGGAGAACAAAAAGAATTAGAAGAAGAAAGACGTTTATGTTATGTAGGTGTAACAAGAGCAAAAGAAAATTTATTTTTTACAAATAGTAAACAACGTACAACTTTTGGTTCAACAACACATAATTTGCCTTCAAGATTTTTACAAGAAATTCCAAAAGATTTACTAGATGGATATGAAGATTCAGTTATAAGTATGCCTAAGAAAGATAATATATTTGGAGATAGTGGTTATACTTGGAGTTATGGAAGTAAAGGTAATGGAAATATTAAGTCATATAAGGCTTCAGAACCTCAATATGCTACAGTAGCATCTGGAATTTCTAAGAAAGTAGAAGGTTTTGCTTATAGAACTGCAGAAACATTTTTAAATAATCTTAATAAAAATACTCAAAGTAAGAAAATTGATTTTTCAGAATATAAATCAGGAGCAAGGGTTTATCATAAGAAATTTGGAGAGGGAACTATTAATTACGTTGAGCCTGAAGGAGAAGATTTGAAAGTTGATATAAATTTTGATAAGGTTGGTCATAAACGTTTAATGGCAAAATTTGCAAATTTGGAGATATTATAAAAATGCGTAAGAAAAAAACATTATGATTGAATGTAGTATTTTAAAATGATTTATGATATTATTAATGTCAGAAATGTGAAAGGAGAGAAATATATGGAGTCTAATCCAATGAAAATTTTAATCATAGAAGATGACATTAATGATTGTAATAATTTTATAAATTGTGCAAAAGGCAGAAATGATATAGAAATTGTAGCAATAACAGATTCAGATATAGAGGGACTAAAATATGTAAAAATAAAAAAGCCGGATGGAATTGTGTTAGATTTGGAGTTGAATAATAGTACAACAGGAAATATGGATTCTTTAGGTTTCTTATCTGATTTAAAAAGTTTAAATTTAAATTATGAACCAATAGTTATAGTTACAACACATGTGAAGTCAAAAAGAACTTATGAGATATTACATAGAAGTGGAGTTGATTTGATACTTTATAAAGATCATCCTAAATATTCATGTAATCTTGTTTTGAATCATTTTATAAATTTGAAAAAAATACCAGTAGATGAAACTTCAAATTCGGTTGAAGATATTATTAAAGAAACAAAAGATGAAATTTCTGATTGTATTAATAATGAATTGGAATTGATTGGTGTAACATCAAATCTTAAAGGTAGAAAATATATTCATGATGCGATTTTTTATTTGATTGAAAATGAAGAGAGTGATATGAATGTTATTAAGTATTTAACAGTAATACATAAAAAGTCTGCTACAACTGTTACAAATGGAATTCAAAATGCGATTTATCATGCTTGGAGAACATCTCCTATTGAGGATTTGACGAAATATTATACAGCAAGGGTTAATTATGAAACTGGGGTTCCAACAACTATGGAGTTTTTGTATTATTATAGAGATAAAATTAAAAAGATGATTTAATAGATATGAGCTAATGGTACTAGAATAAGAATGTCTGGTTCCAAAGGCTCTTTTTGTTTGTAACACAAATGTAATATAAATGTAATAAAACATTGAAAAAATAGCTTCCGTAAAGGATTTTTTGTAATAAAAGAAAATGTAAAAAAAGAATTGCTTGAAAAATAGATTGAAAGGTGGTAATGTAAAATTAAATGTATGAAAGGGTGAGAGAGATGAAAAAGGTAAAAAAGCAATATGAACTAAATTTAATATCAATACTGAGTTTACTGGTTGTAATCAGCATAGTTATTTTGATAATTACAGTTGCTTTACCACGATTAAAAAGAACGGAAAAAGAAGTGGCAAAGCAACAAATAGATAAGATGAAAGAAAATTATGCTACAACTACTACTGATTTAGGCGATGTATCTGCAAATGGAGATGGGAGTGTAAAAGCAAGTCTTTCTTCTGATGGAGTTTTGACTATTTCAGGTACGGGTAAGATGAAAGATTGGACTTCTGATAGTCAGACACCATGGTATAGTAAAAAAGATAGTATTAAAAAAGCAGTAATAGAAAAAGGTGTAACAAATGTTGGAAATAATGCTTTTTACGATACAAATATAACAAGTGTTGAATTAGCCGATAGTGTAACAAGCATAGGAGATTATGCATTTGGTACAAGTAGTAAATTGAAAGGAACATATATTCCTGAAAGTGTAACAAGTATAGGAGAGCAAGCTTTTAGTTTCTGTTTTAGCTTAAATGTAGTAAATATACCAAATGGAATAAAGAAAATAGGTAATAAAGCTTTTTGTGGATGTAATAATTTAACTTTTGCTAATATTCCAGATGATATAACTGGTGTGGGTGATGATGCATTTTCTTTATGTAAAGCTAAAATTGCTGTTTCAATATCAGAAGAAGAAGAACAGGAACAAGAGGTAATGCCAAAACTATTAGCGAGGGTATTAAATCCGCAAGATATATTAAGTACAACTGAAAATGTTCCATTTACATTGGAAAACTGTCAAATGAATGCTTCTGGGGATAAAATAAAAGTAGATCCAACGACAGTTTGGGAAGATGATGTAAGTGTTACTATAAATGGTGGAAAATTAAATGGTTTAAAAATAATGATTGTACCTTCTGGAACAATTACATATGAAACTCTTTCTAATGGAAATGTAATGGCAATATTACATTTGGCAGAAGGAGAGAAAGTAACTAATAATGGTGGAAGTAATATATATATTTTCAAACAAAATGGAGAATTTGAATTTGAATATACTGATAATTCTGGAGAAAAACAAACAGAATTTGCCGTTACAGATAGCATAGAATGGGATATATCTGCAACTTCAGATGATAATGTTAAAGCAAACTTATCAGTTGAAGGTGAGTTAACTATTTATGGAACAGGAAATATGATGGATTGGTATGGAGAGAATACAGAAAGACCATGGGATAGAAATAATGTAAAAAATGTAATAATATCAGATGAAGTAACAAATATAGGAAGATATGCATTTTGTAATTGCAAGAATATAACAAGTATAGAAATACCAGATAGTGTAACAAGTATAGAAGATTATGTATTTAATGGATGTTCAGGTCTAGAGACAATAACCGTAGATGAAGAGAATGAAAACTTTAAAGATGAAGAAGGAGTATTATATACAAAAGATAATGCAAAAATAATAAAATATCCAGAAGGAAAAACTGAAACTAAATATTCTGTTTTAAGTGGAACAACTGTAGTATATAAATATGCATTTTTTAACAGTGTAAACCTAAAAGAGATAGAGATACCAAGTAGTGTAACAGATATTGATTATACTGGATTTTTTGAATGTACAAATTTAGAAAGAATAATAGTAGATGAAGGTAATGAAAATTATAAAGATGAAGAAGGAGTATTGTATACAAAAGATAATACAAAAATTATAAGATATCCTAGATGTAAAGATGGAACAATGTATTCGATCCCAAGTAAAGTAAAAACAATAGAAGTAAATGCATTTTGGGGCTGTAGTAATTTAACAAAAATAAATGTACCAAGTAGTGTGAGCAATATAGGAGAAAATGCGTTTAAGAATTGTACAAATTTAACTATAATTACAGATAAATATAATACATATGTAACAAATTATGCTACTGAAAATGGAATAAATTATGAAGTACGTATATTTGATATTGATTATGGGGATATATCAGAAAATGGAGATGGAAGTGTAACAGCAGGTCTTTATTCTAATGGAACATTAATAATATCAGGAACAGGAAGAATGAAAAATAATGCAATGGTTACAAAACCAAGTCCAGATTTATTGGCATTGAATTTGCCTTGGTATTATGAAGATGCTACTAAGATAGTAAAAGTTATAATTGAACCAGGAGTAAAAAATATATCAGAAAATGCCTTTGCAGGATGTACAAATTTAACAGACATTACTATTCCAACGAGTGTTACAGAAATTGCTTCAAACGCATTTGAAAAGAGAAGATTATCCCAATTAACGATAACAACATATAAGGAGGCAGAATATGTAATAAATTATGCAAAGACAAATAATATAAAATATACGTTAATTGATGAAGTAATATCAAAAATAGAGTATTCTGAAAAGAATATAACTAACCAGAATGTAACAGTAACAATAACTGCAATAAAAGAAATAAATGCACCAGATGGATGGACTTTGGTAACAAATGGAGAAAATAAAGTAATAACAAAAACGTATGAACAAAATACAATAGAAACAGTAAAAATAACAGCAAAAGATGGAACTTCTCAAGATGGAGAAATAAGAATAACTAATATAGATAAACAAAAACCAATTATAGGACAACCGCAGTATAAACTATCAGATGATTTAAAAAGTTGTACAGTAACTGTTGTTGCTAATGAGAAAATAAGAAATAAAACTGGTTGGAGTTTGTCTTCAGACCAAACAACATTAACAAAAGTATATAAAGAAAATACTACAGAGTCATTGGAAATAATTGATTTAGCTGGAAATATAGAAACTGTACAAATAGTAGTAACGGGAATAATAGATCCATTAAAAGCAGAAGTAACATATTCAACAACAGCTTTAACAAATCAAGATGTTGTAGTAACAATTACAGCTAATAATCAATTACAAGAAGTAAGTGGATGGACATTATCAACAGATAAATTAAAGCTAATAAAGACATATACAAGTAACACGACAGCAAGTGGAGAAAATGTAACAGTAAAAGATTTTGTGGGAAGTACAATCGAGGTAACTATAAAAGTAACAAATATAGACAAAGAAGCCCCAAATGTAGCAGTGTCATATTCAACAACAGCATTAACAAATGGAAATGTAGTAGCAACAATAACAGCAAATGAGGAAATGCAAGAAGTGAGTGGATGGACATTATCAACAGATAAATTAAAATTAACCAAAGAATATACAAGTAATACAACAGCAAGTGGAGAAGATATAACAGTAAAAGACAAAGCAGGAAATACATCAGTAGTAAATGTAAAAATAACAAATATAGACAAAGAAGCGCCAAATGTAGCAGTGT
>CABQAZ010000046.1 GCA_902462295.1 uncultured Clostridium sp.
AAGCATTAGAAGAACCAGTTAAACAAATTGCAAGAAATGCAGGATTAGAACCAGCAGTTATATTAGAAAATGTAAAAAAATCAGCAATAGGATTTGGATTTGATGCAGATAAAGAGCAATATGTTGACATGAAAAAAGCAGGAATTGTTGACCCTACAAAAGTTACAAGAAGTGCATTACAAAATGCAGGCTCAATAGCAGGAATGGTATTAACAACAGAAAGTTTAGTTACAGATAGTCCAGAGCCAAAAGGTTGTGGATGTGGAAATGACCATGACATGGATAATGGAATGAGTGGAATGTATTAAAGAAAAATAACCATACGAAGTAGTATGGTTATTTTTTATGTAAACAATTGCCCCGAAAATACCCGGTCCCAGAAGTGCATTTTATATTTTTGCACTTCTGGGACCGGGTCCCAAAGGTGCAAAATTGAAAAAAATATATTTAAATATTGAAAAATAGTGTATAAATGGTATAATAAAATAAATAATAATACAAGAGAAAAGATAAAACAAAAAGGAGATGAAGACAAAGGTGAAAATTTATTATGTAAGACATGGAGAAACAGATTTTAACTTAGCAAGAAAAATGCAAGGAGGAGGAACAGAAAAACCATTAAATCAAAAAGGAGAAAGGCAAGCAAAAGAAACAAAAAATGAACTAAAAGATGTAAAATATGATATAGTAATATGTTCTCCTATGTATAGAGCAAAACAAACAGCTGAAATAATAAATAAAGAAAAAAATATACCAGTAATAATTGACGAAAGATTAAGAGAAAGAAAATTGGGAGAATATGAAGGACATGATATAACAGAAGAAATAGAAGAAAAAATATGGGATTATAATTTAAATTATAATATTCCTAAAGGTGAAAATTTACATGATTTTGAAAAAAGAATTTTAGAATTCATAAATGAAATAAAACAAAAATATAAAAACAAAACACTACTGATAGTTGCACATGGAGGAGTTGCAAAAATTATAAAAGCATATCTCTATGGAATGCCAGAAAGCAAAAATTTATCTGAGATAAAAATGAATAATTGTGAAATAATTGAAGAAGACATATAAATATTAAATTAACTAGCAAAATATAGAGAATGGAGAAAGATGTGAAAAATTATTATGAAATATTAGAGGTAGATAAAAAGGCATCACCTGAAGTAATAGAAAAGGCATATAAAACACTTGTAAAAAAATATCATCCAGACTTACAAAATAATGAAAATCAAAAAGAATATGAAGAAAAAATGAAAGATATAAATGAAGCATATTCTATATTAATTGATGATTACAAAAGAGAAACATATGACGAACAATTACAAACTACAACAATATCAAAATCTGAATATGATAGAATAGTAGAAGAAAATAAACAATTAAAAAATAGATTAGAAAAAATTATAAATAATTTACAAAATAATAATAGTTCGATAAAACAAGAAAATCAAAATGTAAGACAACCCAATAATACAATTTCAAACATGAATAAAGTATTTAGAGAACAAATAAGACAAGTTACATCAAATGCATATAATAAAGCATATCAAGATGCATATGTAGAAGATATGAAAAATAGAGAATATAGAGTTGAATATAAACATGATTTAAAATACTATTTAAAATTTTTTGCATGTATAATAATTATAATTTTATTATGTATGTTAATATACCAAATACCAGTAGTAAAAAGATTTTTTGCAGGATTATATGAGGAAAATATATTATTTAGAGCTATTGTTAATATATTTAAAAATACTTTTCAAACTGGATTTTGAAAAAGCGAATAACATAATCAAGGAGGAAAATATAATGAAAGCATTAATAACAGGAGCTTCATCTGGAATTGGAAGAGATATAGCAAGAGAATTGAGTAAAAGAGGGTATGACTTAGTATTAGTAGCAAGAAATTTAGAAAGATTAAATGAAATAAAAGAAGAATTAAAAACAAATGTAGAAGTTGTAAGTATGGATATTTCAGACTCGAAAAATTGCGAAAAATTACATGAAAATTATACAGATGTAGATATACTTGTTAATAATGCAGGATTTGGAGATTGTGGATATTTTGATAAAACAAGTTTAGATAAAGAAATACAAATGATAAATACAAATATTATTGCATATCATGTATTAACAAAATTATATTTACAAGATATGAAAAAGAAAAACAATGGAAAAATTTTAAATGTAGCATCTATTGCAGGATTTATGCCAGGACCACTAATGGCAACATATTATTCAACAAAAGCATATGTTGTAAGACTTTCTGAAGCAATTAGAGAAGAATTAAGAAGAGAAAAGTCTGATGTACAAATAAGTATATTATGTCCAGGTCCAGTTGATACAAATTTTAATAAAGTAGCAGACGTACAGTTTGCATTAAAAGGATTAAGTAGTGAATATGTTGCAAAATATGCAGTAAAGAAATTTTTAAATGGAAAATTTTACATAGTACCAGGATGGAAAATAAAATTAGCAAGGTTTGGCTCAAAAATTGCACCTAACAATTTAGTTTCTAAAATTTGTTATAATATGCAAAGAAGAAAGATTTAAAGAAATAGTCATTTAACATATGTTAGATGGCTATTTAATATTGCCATCTATAGTTAATAAAATATTTAACAAAAATGTTGACAAAAACATATAATAATGTTAATATGAAAATATAAACATATGAACAATTATTCATATGACAAAACAAAAGAATAAGGAGGGAAAAATGGAAGAAGGAATAATAGATATAGAAAAAGTAAAAAAAATAAAAAAGATAATGCCAAGTGATGACCTACTATTTGATATAGCAGAAGTATTTAAAGTATTTGGAGACACAACAAGAATGAAAATAATAAGTGCATTATTAGAAGCAGAATTATGTGTAGGAGATATATCAGAAATAACAAATTCAACACAATCTGCAATATCACATCAATTAAGAGTATTAAAACAAGCAAAACTTGTAAAATTTAGAAAAGAGGGAAAAATAGTTTATTATTCTTTAGATGATGAACATGTTTCCGAAATGTATGAGATGGCAAAAAGACATATAGAAGAAAGTTATGAACACAAATAAATAGTAGAATAAATATCATCATAGAAAGGAAGTTGTAAAGTGAAAAAATATGAATTTATATTAAAAGATTTAGACTGTGCAGCATGTGCAAACGAAATACAAGAAAAATTAGAAAAAAACCCAAAGTTATATAATGTAAATGTAAATTTTGCAAAACTAAAATTAACATATGAAACAGAAGAAGTATCTGTAGAAGAAGTAAGAAAAGCAGTAAAAGAACAAGAACCAGAAGTAGAAATGATAGAATTAAATGACAGTAAAAAAGAAGAAAAATCAAAAATAGGAAATCAAATAATAAGGTTATTAATAGGAATATTAATTGCAGGGATAGGTATGTACTCAAAACTCCCATCAGAAATCAATAAAGTTCTAGTAATAGTTGGATACATAATTTTATTATATAGAACAGCCAAAAATGCATTAAAAATGTTAATAACAAGTAAAAAAATAAATGAAAATTTTCTAATAACTGTTTCATGTGTAGGAGCATACTTAGTTGGAGAACATATGGAAGGACTAATGGTAATAATTTTATATGAAATAGGAAAAATATTAGAAGAAAAATCAATAAATAAAAGTAGAAAATCAATAAAAGATTTAATGGACATAAAACCAGAATATGCAAATTTAAAAAATGGAAATGAAATAAAAAGAATTTCTCCAGAAGAAGTTAAAATAGGTGATACAATATTAGTAAAAGAGGGAGAAAAGATACCACTAGATGGAATAGTTACAAAAGGAACAGCAGATTTAAATACAGCGTCATTAACAGGAGAAAGTAAATTAACAAAAAAAACAGAAAATCAGCAAGCATTATCAGGAAGTATTGTTGTAGATGGAATGATAGAAGTAAAAGTTACAGAAAAATATGAAAATTCAACAGTAAGTAGAATTTTAGATTTAGTAGAAAATGCAACAGACAAAAAAGCCAAAACAGAAACATTTGTTAATAAAGCATCAGGAATATACACACCTATTGTAATAGCATTAGCAATAGTTGTAGCAATATTCTTGCCAATATTTACACAAATACCTTATACAGGAAATAATGGAAGTATTTATAGAGCACTAATATTTTTAGTAATTTCATGTCCTTGTTCAATAGCAATTTCTGTACCACTTAGTTATTTTTCAGGAATAGGAAAATCATCAAAAGAGGGAATATTAATAAAAGGAAGTGACTACATAGATGCTATAAAAGATATAAAAGAAATTGTATTTGACAAAACAGGAACACTAACAAAAGGCGAGTTTGAAATACAAAAAATAGAAAAATTTGAAGAACATAGTGAGCAAGAAATTTTAGAGTATGCAGTTATGGGAGAAAAATTTTCTAATCATCCTATAGCAAAATCAATAATAAAAGCACATCCAATGGACGATGTAGAAATTCAAGAATTTAAAGAAATAGCAGGAAAAGGAATAAGTTATAAATATAAAGGAAATACAATATTAGTAGGAAATGAATCATTAATAAATAGTGATATAGAAAAAACAAACAACAATAAAACAAGTGAAGAATACACACAAATTTTTGTAAAAGTTAATGAAAAACTAATTGGAATAATATATTTAGGAGATACAATAAAAGAAGGAGTAAAAGAAACAATTAGACAATTAAAAGATTTAGGAATAACAACAAATATGTTTACAGGAGATAATGAAAAAATAGCCCAAAGTGTAGGAAAGAAGATTGGAATACAAAATATAAAATCAGAAATGTTACCACAAGGAAAATATAATGAGCTTGAAAAAATTATTAATAAACACTCAAAAAATCCAAAAGAAAAAGTTGCATTTGTTGGAGATGGAATAAATGATGCTCCAGTTTTAGCTAGGGCAGATGTTGGAATATCAATGGGAGGAGTTGGCTCAGAATCTGCTATAGAAGCATCAGATGTTGTTATAATGACAGACAATATTTCTAAAATATTAGCTTCAATAAAAATTTCTAAAAAAACTTGTAGAATAATTAAACAGAATTTGATTTTTGCAATAAGTATAAAAATATTAATATTATTATTTAGTGTTATAGGAATTGGAGGAATGTGGCAAGCTGTTTTTGCAGATGTTGGTGTTACAATATTAACAATTTTTAATACACTTAGAATACTTAAGTAAAATACCATTAGAGGGGTTATACTCGAATATAAAAATATCAAGTAAATGCAATGTTAGCAATTACTTGATATTTTTAGGTTTTTCTGTTAAAATAGGGAAATAAAGGATGTGAGATAATGCAAGAAAATTTAGAAGAAATGATAATGAAAGTTCATATACCAAGATGGAATGAACTACCTGAAATAGATTTATATTTAGATCAAGTAGTAAACTATTTAGAAAAATATCTATCCCAATACTCTTCAAACAAAGAAGATAAAATAATAACAAAAACTATGATAAACAATTATGTAAAACAAGGAATATTACCAGCACCAGAAAAGAAAAAATATAATAGAACACATCTTGCATATTTAATGGTAATTTGTGTATTAAAACAAGTATATAGTATAAGTGATATAGGAAAACTTATTTCTTTAACAATACAATATTTTGAGGTAAGTAAAGCATACAATAGATTTTGTGCAAATTTGGAAATATCAATAAAAAATGTATTTACTAAAAAAGAATTCCCTAATATTGAGCGAATGACAGAAGAACAATATCTTTTAAAAAATGTTGTACAAGCTGTTGCAGATAAATTATATGTTGAGTTTATGTTTTTGAATAAAGAATAATAATAATATATAAAATATTCAAAGAATATTCTGAAATTTCAAAAAAATTGCCAAAACACTTGACAAAACAGCAAAAAAGGTGTAAAGTATATTAGCATTACACCTTTTTATTATATATAAAAAGAAATGTAATCACTTAAGGAAGAGGGTAGTAGTATGGAAAAAAAGGTAGAAATAAGCATGTTATTACAAATCTACGGAGAACTATTAACAAAAAAACAATACAAAGTAATAGACTACTACTACAATGAAGACTTATCTTTATCAGAAATTGCAGAAAATGAAGAAATAACAAGACAAGGAGTAAGAGACATCA
>CABQAZ010000047.1 GCA_902462295.1 uncultured Clostridium sp.
GATGTTCTTTTTACACAACATCTACATTTTTCTTGATTTATATCATAATTACAATCTAAACTTTTTAGTCCCAAAACTTTATGAACATATTTGGCTAATTTATTTGTAGTATCATCTTCTATTACTGTTTTTATTCTCTCTGCTTCTGTTTTTGCCTGTTCTTCTTCTAAATTTAAAACTTCTTTTAAAAACACATAAACTATATCATATGCTTCTAATATTTTTTTTGCTAAATCTTCTCCGTCTTCTGTTAATTCTATTGTTCCATAAGTTTCATAATTTATTAATTTTTCTTCTTTTAAATTATTTAGTGCCTTATTTACACTTGGTTTTGAACAATTCATTTTATTTGCAATATCTGTTACTCTAATGTTTCCATTTTGTTTTTTGAGCACATACATTGTTTTTAAATATTCTTCTAATGATTTTGTTATCATTTTTTTCTCCCTCTATTTGACAATATCGCCAAATGTTAACTACGGTTAACATTATAATACATTAATATACTTTTGTCAAGAAATTTTGTTTTATGTTTTTTCATATATTGTTATATAAAAAATAAACCCAATTATTAAAATTTTGTCTAATTATTGGATTTATTTTAATTTTCTATAAATTAAATTCTTTTTTTATTTCTTTTATTTCTGCTTCTGTAAGCCCTGTTATTTTTTCAATTTCTTCTATTGGCATTTTTGTTTTTATTAATTTCTTTGTAATCTCTTTTTTCGTTTGTTTTATTCCCTCTTCTTTTCCTTGTTTCAGTCCCTCTTTCATACCTTGTTTTATTCCCTTTTCTTTTCCTTGTTTTATTCCTTCTTTTTCTCCCCTATCTCTTGCTGTTTCAAGAGCTGATTGTTCTTCTAATTCTGACATTAATCTTATTTCTGCAAGTCTCTTCATTTCTTCATCTCCTGTCAATACCTCATATGTTTCTACTGCTTCTTTTATTTTTTTATTTTCACTTTTAGCCATTTCTAACAGGTCCCCCCTTTCCATATCTAAAAACGCTAACCATTGATTTATTGGTTCTTTCATATTTGGATTTTGCTTTCTAAATTTTTCTAATTCTATGTAATGATATTCTACATTATTATTTATTTCATACTCCCTATGTTTATCTGCAACTCTTACTGTTCTTGTTACATATTCTGGCACATCTAAAAATGAATAATCTAATATAGCTATTATTATGACTTTTTTCATTTCTTCATATCTTGTTTTTGGAACTAATTGTTCTGTTATTTTTTTACTTGCATAAAAAGTCGTTCTTTTTTCTATATTATTATAATTTTTTATTTGCATTTCTACATTAATAAGTTGTCCATCTTCTAATTGAATATCTAAATCTAGCACTCCATATTTCTGTTCTCTTGCTAATTGCTCTAATCTTGCATCATGTATTACTTTTTTTATTTGTATTTTTTCTCCTAAAATTGCACTAAGTAAATCTTTTAAAAAATGTTCGTTCCCCCTTCTACTGAAAAATGCCTTAAACATTATATCATCTTTCATTTTTAATATTGAACTTTTAGGTTGTTTGCTCTGTGTTTTTATCATTAATTTCTCCTTTCAATTATAAACTGTTTCTTATTTTTTTACAATATTTCTATATTGATTTTTCTTTTGAAATAAATTTTGAGATAACTTTAATAACTGTGCTTTTTACACATCACATCCTTTCTTTGTTACATTTTCTAAATTTACTGAATTTTTGGTATGATTTTCAAAAAATTTGAAAAAATTTTGCTATTTTTGAAAAAACTAAGTTGTACTTGTACTAAATTATGTACGAATTTAATATAACACATTTTACATATTTATACAATAGTTTTTATAAAAAATCTTTATTTAAAAAATTCTAATTTACTTTATGCTTCCTTCCCACTTATCTTTTTAGTTTGTACAAAATGAAACTTTTGTGCAACTAGAAATAGAAACAAAAGAATAAATATGTTTATAAAATTTACAAATAAAAAATAAAAGAAAAGGAAGGAAGAAAAAAATGAAAAATTACAATGAAAGAAACTCAAGAAAAAGATTAAATGCTTTAATATTATTAGTAGCATTTACAGCTATCTTATTGATAGTATCAACATATGCGTGGTTCTCTACACAGAGAAACGTAACATTAACAGGATTAAAAGGAAAAGTTAATGTAGCAGAAGGTTTACAAATTTCATTAGATGGAAGTCACTTTGTAAACTCAATTGATTTCGATGATTTTGACCAATCAGACATCGATAATTGGACTGTAAAACCAACAGCATCAACAACATATTTAGATGACGGAAAAACATTCCAATCACCAGCAGAAAATGTTACAAATGTAGTTCCAGGAGAATATTTACCGGTTTCAGGAACAGGAGATCAAGATGAGGGAATTGGAACAACAGGATTAAGCTTATATAAGGGTACATATACAACTAGTGAAGGATTATCGGGTAAAGCAGTAGCTCCAGAAGAAAAAGCTTCAGGATATTTTGCATTTGATTTATATTTAATGAATACTTCAGCAACTGGTGTTCTTTCTGATAAACTTCAATTAGATGCTACTTCATCAATAGTAGCCGGTGATTCATCTAAAGGAATTCAAAACTCAGTAAGAATTGGCTTTGCATTATATGAAAACTCTGGTGCAGAGGTAAGTACAGACAAAACTTTATCAGGAGCTCAGATTATAGAAGGAACATCAACAGGAAAAAATATAAAAAATGTAGCTATTTGGGAACCAAATGCTGAAAAGCATGTTGACAGAATAGTAGAATCAACTCGTATAAGATTTTCAGATACAGATAAAGGAAATTATACTTTAGGTACTGCTTATAATGATGAAAAAAATCAGTATGCATCTAATGCTATCGTTGATAATGCTGTATTACCGACATATGCTTTAACAGCAACTACGCCAGCAAGAATTGGTGCTAGTTTTGGTCAGAATGTTGTAAGAAGTGAAAATACTACTACTATTACTTATGGATCTGCTGTATATAATTGGTCAGAAGTAACTGATTCAAAATTGAAATTACAAAAAACAACTCAAACTCAAAGTACATTTGGAACTGAAGATGGTGTACAAGATTCAATTGATTTAAAGAGTGTTAAAGATGATGCAGCAATTACAATGGTTCCAAATCAATACCAAAAATTAAGAGTTTATGTATGGATTGAGGGTCAAGACCCTGACTGTGTAAACTATGCTTCACTTGGTAAAAGTTTAACATTAGATTTAGGTCTAAGCAAACCAGAAAGTACAACAACAGTAACTCCAGGACCATAGTTTAAAAAATTAATTATACAAAAAAACCGACGAATAAATTTGTCGGTTTTTTTGCACATTTATACTATTTTTGTATTAGTGGCTTTTTTATATATAACATCATTATACTTGATCTTGAGTTGTTCCAGGTTTACTGAATCCAATATCTAATGTTAATCCTCCACCTAATGAAGCAGCATTGATACAGTCAGGGTCTTGTCCTTCCATCCAGAAGTAGATTCTGATTTTTTGATATTGATTTGCTTTAATTGTGAATTTACTATCAGTAGGATCTGCAGGTTGTGTTGCAGACATAGCTGTTTCCCATTTTTTTGTACTTACTAAGTCTACAGATGTAGGTCTCATTGTTATATCTCCATTATCAGCTGCATCATATGAATCTGTTTGTAATGTAAATTGTTTTTTAACTCCTTTTGCATCAGTTGTTATATCTTCTGTAGTTGTTCTCCAATCATATACATCTTTAATATGCTCTTTTGAACCATCACCAACAGGACTTGGTAATGAAAGGCTTGTTAAAGCATATGTAGGCAATTGATTTCCATCTGCAAATTTTGAAATTTTTGTGTTAGTATCAGCTGTTAAATGATATTTTGTATTATCAGCAGCTTCTAATTTTAAAGAGTTTGCAGGAGAAGCAACTATTGTAGATGTATGTTTATTAGCATTTGGTTCCCAAATTGCAACATCTTTTATCTTTTTTCCTGTTGATGTTCCTGCTATGATATTTTCAGGTGTTAGGTTATTATTTCCTGATATTGTCATGTTTGATCCTCCAGGTGCTGACTCAGCATTAAAACCTGCAGCATCATTATTATTTTCATATAATGCAAATGCAACTCTTGAAGTATTTTGTACACCTGTTGCTTCATTATTTCCTCTTACATCTGAAATAGGGTCTAATTGAAGTACATCATCAGCACCTGTTGCTGATGTATTCATTACAAATACATCAAAAGCAAAGAATCCTGCTTGACCATCTTCTGTTACTACATTTGTATCATCCATTAATTTTATAGTTTCAGTATTTGTTCCTTTGTAAAATTTAAGTGCTGTTTGACCTATACCGTCATTTGTTGCAGAATAAGCTGCTGTTGATACTGGTAATAATTCATCTGGTGTTGTATTTTGTATTGCTCCATCTTCTCCAAGTGGTTTTTGAAATGTATTACCATTAGCAAAATATGTAGTTGTTGCAGTATTTTTTACTGTCCACGCACCAGTAGTTGTTTGATCAAAATCATTAAAGTTAATTGTGTTTACCCAGTGTTCTGCGTCTAATGAAATTTGTATACCCTCTGCTACGTTTACTGTACCTTTAAGTCCAGTTAATGTTACGTTCTTTTGGCTTGAGAACCATGCATATGTTGATACTATCAATAAGATAGCTGTAAATGCTACTAATAATATTAAAG
>CABQAZ010000048.1 GCA_902462295.1 uncultured Clostridium sp.
TTAATTTGTGCAAAGAAAACATATAGTAAACATCAGGTAGAATAAGTAATAAAATTAAATTTTATTTAAGGAGAAAATTATGAAGTTTTAGTTGATAATAGAAAAGTAAAACTCACTATTAGATAATTTAAAATATTAAGGACTTTAATAGAAAATCCAAATAAAGTATTTTCCAGAAATGAATTATTGAATTTGGTATGGGGTTATGATTATTATGGAGATTCTAATATAGTAAATACACATATAAAGAATATAAGACAAGTCTATGATGATTTTGTACCAGTAACAACTAAATATGACTTAATAAATAGGCATTTTGAAGATTTTTGAAAAATTTATATAAAATATAATATGAAATAAAAATTATTGAGTAATGAAATTAAATTTTAAATAGAAAAATTATTTAGATGTAAAAATTATAAGGATAAATTATAAAACTGATTTAAAATTGATTTTAGAAATAAATATCTGGAACTAGACTAACATTATTACAAGTAATAAATGATAAAGTAATAATGTTAGTCAAACGATAGCTAATAAATAGCTAGTAAAGCCGTTAAGGCTAGTGGTTACAAGAACTTGTGGGTAGAACTCTGAAAAGGGTTCTATTATTTTACTCCTATCTCTTATTGTACAAAACTTTGATGCCGCGACACTTTCGAATAAAAATAATTAATAATTTTATTTTAAACTATAGACAAATATTTGTTCTTATTATAAAATATGTACGATAGTTCAAAAATACTAAAAATTGTAATATATAAGTACTAACAAATATACTAAGAATTAAATTTTATATAATAAAGGATGTGTTCGTATGGACGAAAAAAAGAATGAAATTATTTTATTTGAAAACCAAGGAGTAAAATTAGAAGTAAACTTAAAAGATGAAACTGTGTGGCTTACACAAAAACAAATGGCAGAATTATTTGGAAAAGATAGAAGAACAATCACTCGCCATATTCAAAATATTTATAAAGATGAAGAATTATCTGAAAGTGCAGTATGCTCATTTTTTGAGCATACTGCTGAAGATGGTAAAAAATATAATGTACAATATTACAATCTTGATATGATAATTTCTGTTGGGTATCGTGTAAAATCACAAAATGGTATTTTGTTTAGAAAGTGGGCTACTAGTGTATTAAAAGATTATATGCTAAAAGGTTATGCAGTAAATCAAAAAAGATTAGAATACTTGGAAAAAACTATAAAATTAATAGATATTGCAAACCGCATTGATGAAAAACTAGAAGGAAATGATGCAAAAGAAATATTGAAGGTAATTGGAGGATATTCAAAAGCATTAGACTTATTAGATGATTATGATCATAGAACTTTAAAGAAAATTGAAGGAAATATAGACGATAGGAAAATTGAATACCAAGAATGCATAAATATAATTAATAAGTTAAGATTTAATGAAGAAAGTTCGCTTTTTGCAGTTGAAAGAGATAAAGGGTTAGAATCAATTATTGGTAACATTTATCAAAGCTTTGCACGGACAAGATATTTACAAGAGTATAGAAGAAAAAGGAGCAAATTTCTTATATTTAATAGTAAAAAATCATGTATTTGCAGATGGCAATAAAAGAATTGCAGCAACTTTGTTTATATATTTTCTAAATTTTTACGGAATATTATATAAAAACGGTAAACAAGTAATTGATAATAATACATTAACGGCTCTTACTTTATTAATTGCTGAATCGAATCCAAAGGAAAAAGAAGTAATTATAGATTTAGTGATGAATTTTTTGAATAATGAATAAAATTCTTTAAAAGAATATATAAGAATAATTTCGCTAGTTTAGAAACCATAAATCCGTAGGTGTAAAATTTGTAATAAGAATGTAAAGACATGAAGTTAAGCCATTTACAGCCATTAATAAGATAAATAAAAAAATACGACAAAAACATAAAAACAATTGAAAATTTAGGAGATTTAGAAAGATTAAAAATATTTTTTGAAAATATCCATGATGATAAATTATGTGAAAAGCTTGAAAAAATAAGAAAAAATGGAAGAAATGATTATCCAGTAAGAACAATGTTACATTTAATTTATGCAATGAAAATATTTGGACACAGAAGTGTAGAATCATTTAGAAGAGAATTAAGTAGAAATTCACAATTAAGAATAGCATGTGGCTTAAGTGAAGGAAAATATAAATATTTAAGAGAAAGAAAACATCTGATACCTCCAGCAAGAGTATTTACAGGTTTCTTAAATAAACTAAAAGACTGTAAAACTGAAATATAAGAAATATTTGAGGAGTTAGTAAAATTTATGTATGAAAATTTAAAAGGCTTTGGAGAAGATTGTGCAATAGATGGGATAAAGAATTGATGTTAAATCTAACATTTATTGTAATGCTAACAATAGCAAAAAGACATATAAAAAACAAACAAGAAAATATACGAAGTTTAGTAGCGTAAATAAAATTAAAAGACACATGAGGTTGCAATAGGGATTATTGCGCTTTTTTTCATATAAATAATAAATTTTTAATGGAGCACACTGTGCTCCACTACGAATATATTAAAAAAGTAAAATATAAGAAAATCCGTTGCATCAGTAGGATTTGACAAATTTATTTAGGGTAAATACCCAAGGAGGAAATTATGTTCGGAAAACTTACAAGAATTCAGGCAGCTAATTTGACAAAAATGCTTAAAAAATGTATAATAGAGATAGTTGATGGAAAGGAAAGTGATCGGTTATGGATATGATAGAAAGTTATACTTTAAAATATAATTTTGGAGAATGGAATGCTAGAATAGAGAAGTATTTAAATAGATTATTAAGTAAAAGTACAGATTACTTTGCTAATCAATTTAATAATGGTGAATTAGAAGATACAAATAGTGAATATGTTACAATGCTTGAATCAATATTTAATATTGAAGAATATTTATATTATAATAAAAATAACCCTAATTTCTATAATATATTAAAATCATTGGAAAATATAAATGTTGTTTCAGTATTACCTAAAAATAATAGAGGTATATATGGACAAGCAATTGCAGACGAAAAGGTATTATTAATAAGTCCTGTTTTAAAACCAAGTAGAACTCTTACAAAACAAGAAAGGACAAGATTATATTTAGCACATGAATTAGGTCATTACATTAATAATGAATGGATGAAAACCGTTATAGATGATTTAAATACTAGACTTAGAAATGGAACACTTGAATTATCTCAAGCACAAACTATTTATAATGGATTTGCATTA
Source organism: uncultured Clostridium sp. (assembly GCA_902462295.1). Classification (GTDB taxonomy): domain Bacteria; phylum Bacillota; class Clostridia; order TANB77; family CAG-508; genus CAG-269. Next base: position 3,243 of record CABQAZ010000048.1, read on the forward strand.
TTAGATGAATCCATTACTCAAAACAGAGCAGAAGAATTTGCATATAATATGGCTAATAAACCAAGACCATCTATGAGAAATGAAATTAGACAAAACCAATATGGAGAAGCCCTTTTTGATGGCAATTCATACAGAACTAATTATGATTATTATGGAGAATTTCAAATACCAACTGTAATGTTTGGAAGAACATTAAGAGGAATAGGAAAATTACAAAATGATACAGAGGTATTAAATGTATTGTCGCAAAGAGCATTAAATCCAAACTTTGCAAATAGGATTATTCAAGAATATAGTAAAGACGGGCAATTATCAAATTTATTTCCTTTGCTAGAAAGTATGGGAACAATAAAAAGTGCATCATATTATTTGTTTAGAGGAAATAATGATGTTAGAGCCTTAAATAATTCAAGAAATGCATTGAATTCTGTGTCTATTAAATCATCTCGTTTAAGAGATTATCGAGAGTTACTTGAATCAGAATATGGAGACAGATAAAAAATATATAATTAAGAGTAGATTAATTTCTGCTCTTTTTTTATTGGAAAGGAGAATTGATGAAAGTAGAATTTGATATATATGTAAATAAAAAAGCCAAAAGATAAATTACAAATTATAAAACAAAATAGCAGTTTTACTGCTATATAAGAAATTTAAAGTATGCTAATTTTTTCTAATTTGAATAAAAATGAGTAGAGTAGGGGGGATAGCCATATTTTTAATGTTGTAGATTTATATTTAATATAAATATTTTATATATAAAAAAAGATATAGAAAAATTTTGTGCAAAGTTTTTACAAAATAAAATTTGCTTCAGATTTATAATTAAAAAAATAAAAAAAGAATATATTTGAAATTTTA
>CABQAZ010000049.1 GCA_902462295.1 uncultured Clostridium sp.
ATAATTATAATATATATTCTGTGGATGAAAAAATAATAGAAAATATTTTTAATAAAAGTAAAATAATAGAAAAAATAAATTACAAAAAAGAGTATGATGAAATAATCAATAATAATATTGAGATTTCTGCTTCTATATTAGAAAAAAAAAATAAAATAAACTTGTAAATAAATATTGACAAAATTAAAAAATAAAATTATAATAAAGGAGAAGCAATATGGAAATATTTACATATGTAGATTATTTAAAATATGATAATATTTTAAATAAAAATAATAAATATATTTTAATGGAGGATGAAGAAAAATATTCTTTCAATAAAAAAGAAACAAAATATATAAACAACAAACATGATAAAACTTTTAGAAAAATATTAGATAATAAAAAAGAATTAATAATATTTTTAAATAAAATATTGAAACTAAAAAACAAAATAAAAGAAAATAAAGTTGAAAAATATAATAGTAGTTTTATTAGTATAGATTTTAGAAATCAAGAATCAGATATTGTATATAAAATAAAAAATAAAGAAATTTACATATTAATAGAACATCAAACAAAAATAGATTATTTGATGCCAATAAGAATATTACAATATGAGATAGAAATAATTAGAAAAGAAAATATAAAAAATAAAAATAATAATATTTTATATCCGATAGTAATACCAATAGTTTTATACACAGGAAGAAAACAATGGGATGCAAGTATTAAACTACCAACTTTAAAAACAGAATTTAATAAATATAAGGGAATAAAAGATATTAGATATAATTTAGTAGATATAAATAATTATGAATTTCAAGAATTATTAAAAGAAGAGAGTATTTTATCTAAAATAATGATAATAGAAAAATCAAAAACAAATAAAGAATTAAAAGAAAATATTGAAAAAATAATAAATGAAATTTTAAATAAAAATAACAAATATAATGATACTCAAAAAAATTTATTATTCAACATAATAGAATATACATTAAATAACATTTTAAGTGAAAATGAAATAAAAAAATATAAGGAAAAATTGGAAGGAGAGAAAAATATGTTAGCGGTATTTGAAATGATAGAAGAGGAAAAACAAAATAGTTATATTAGTGGAAAAAAAGAAGGAATAACAAAAGGAATAACAAAAGGAAAAAAGGAAAGTATAAAACAAATTGCAAAGAAAATGATAAAAATGAAAATTGATAAAAATATAATAATTAATGTAACAGGATTAAATGAAAAAGAATTAGAACAAATAGAAAAACAAAAATAAATGGAGGGATAATTATGCAAAATAATATAACTAATGATATAGAAATAAAAAATAATATTGATATAGAAAATAAACAAAATAATTTTTTAGAGACTACATTAGGAAAAACAATAAATACAGGTATTGACATAGGGATAAGGGCTATATTACCAGATTATATAGAAGAACAAATAATTGATATAAAGGATAATTTAATTAAATATGGTTTAAAAGATGGAATAAAGAAGAGTATTGATGATGCAATAAACTTAGGTAAAAGTGCTATTGGAATAATTAGTGGGAATTTTGAAAATATATCTCAAATGCAAGAAGCAGTAAAAAGCGGAGGGATTATTGATAATATTTCAAGTTTATTGGATACTGTAATAAATAGAGTTCATTCTAATGGATTAATAAATTCAACAGTTGCTAGAACAATAAAGCAAGGAAAAAATTCAATATTAAATAATGTAGAGAAAAATATAGAAAATACATTTAATAATCAAATAAAAGCATTAAGTTATACAGAAAAATATATTCAGAATTGGAAAAATTATTTCGAAAATAAAAATTTTAATGGAATGGAAAAAGAATATAATAAAATAAAAAAAGAAATAAATTATTTAGCTCCAATTGAAAAAATGTTAAATGAAGTAAAAATAATAGAAAACTTACAAAATTTAATAAAAAATAATGGACAAGATTTTAACCTAACAAATGAACAATTAGAATTAGCGGAAAAATTATAAAAAATAAAAAATATAAAAAAATAAAAAATAAAAAATAAAAATTTATTCTTTATTTTTAAAAAAGTAAAAAGTACTATGTATTAAATTATAAATATATTCTAAAACTGAATCAGAGCATTTATTTAAAATTCTATTTATTTTAGCAATAGTAGTATTAGAAGACTCATCACCAAATAAAATAAAATCAGCAGAAAGACCTGTAAATTTTACAATTTTAACAAGAGTTTTTGTACTTAAAGAGCGTTCACCTCTTTCAATTTGACCTAAAAAAACATCTGAAATATCTATCATCTCTGAGAATTTTTCTCTATTCATTTTTAAAGCTTCACGTATTTTCCTAATTCTTTCGCCTACTATAATATTATCTTCCATCATTTCCTCCAACTAAAATAATTATATTACAAAAATTAATATATACTAATATACAAAAAGAAAATAAAAAACATATGCAAACAGCATAATAAAAAATAATAAAAGTATTGAAAAATATAAAAAGATATATTAAAATAATACTGTAAAATATTTACGGAAGTAAATAACAAGTACATTGATAATTAAATACCTTTGTAAGCATGCATTCAATAGAACGTTATTTATTGAAGTAGATAATTTGCAAATATAAAAAATATTAAACAAGAAAAATAAAATATTATATTATAAGTATAATAAATCTATAATCAAATAACATTAATACGAAATAAATGTATTAAAAATAAAAAAACACAAATAATAAGAAAAATAAAATAAAAAACTAAGGAGGAAAAAGATGTTAAAAAATAAAGACAAAGGTATTACATTAATAGCGTTAGTAATAACGATTATAATTTTATTGATATTAGCAGGAATATCAATATCAGCATTAACAAATCAAGGTTTGTTTAAAAATGCAAAAGCAGCTCAAAATGCAACAGAAAAAGCAGAAGCAGAGCAAGGTCAAAGGTTAAATGAATATGAGGATGAGATAAATAAATATCTAGAAAATGAAGATGAGCATACAAAAGCATTCAAAGAAAAAGTTGGTAAAGTATTAAGTACAACAGACAATACAGAAATAAAAGATGCGAAAAATAACAAAATAGTTGTGCCAGCAGGATTTAAAATAGTAGAAGGAGCAACAACAGTTGATAAAGGAATAGTAATAGAAGATGTAACAGAAACAGCAACAAAGGGAAGCCAATTTGTGTGGATACCAGTAGGAACAATAACAAAATCAGATGGAACAACTGCAACAATAACATTAGGAAGATATGATTTTGATTCTACAACTGGAAAAGAAAGTGCATATTCAGGAAGCTATATAGAAGAAGATGCAAATGATGCATCAACACTAAAAAAATGGGGAAATACAATTGCAAAAAATATAACAAAATTTAAAAATAGTGTAGCAACAAATGGAGGATATTATATCGGAAGATATGAAGCAAGAACAGCAACAGCTAGAAATGCTGCTGGAAATGCTTTAACACAAATAACAGAAAAAGGAACAGAAAATGTATATAACTATGTAACACAACTACAAGCTGCACAATTATCTCAAAATATGTATAATAGTGATAAATTCACAAGTGATTTGATAAATAGTTATGCATGGGATACTGCAATAGTATTTATACAAAATTGTGGAACAAATACAAAATATTCAAGACAAAATAGATTAAATACATCATTGGCACAAACAGGGACAAACTCTTTAACAGATACAAGTAAAATAGACGTACAATGTAATATATATGATATGGCAAGTAACATAGTGGAATGGACAACAGAGACGTCTGGCTATTCCAGCTATCCTTGTGTCAGTCGAGGAGGCTATTACAACGACAGCGACTACTGCACGAGCGGTCGCGACTACAACAACACTTCTGTCAGCAGTAGCCGCGTAGGCTTTCGTCCACTTTTATATTTGTAGAACTGAACGCTTAAGCCGTAACTTATTAATA
>CABQAZ010000050.1 GCA_902462295.1 uncultured Clostridium sp.
TAGAATCAGATGAATGGATAATAACATGGTGTGTAGGACATTTAGTAACAATGAGTTATCCAGAAGTTTATGACGAAAAATTAAAATTTTGGAGACTAGATACATTGCCATTTATACCAAAAGAATGGAAATATGAAATAATTCCAGCAGTTGCAAAGCAATTTAAAATAGTACAAGGATTATTACAAAGAGAAGATGTAGAAGAAATATATAATGCAGGAGACTCAGGAAGAGAAGGAGAGTATATACAAAGACTTGTATTTATGATGGCAAAACCAAATCCAAAAGCAAAAATGAAAAGAGTTTGGATAGATTCGCAAACAGAAGAAGAAATCAAAAGAGGAATAAAAGAAGCTAAAGACTTAAGTGAATATGATAGTTTATCAGATTCAGCATATTTAAGAGCAAAAGAAGATTACCTTATTCGGAATAAATTTTTCTAGGCTACTTTCAATTATTTATGGAAGAAAAGTAGCAAAAGAAATAAATGAAGAAAAAGCTTCAATTTCAGTCGGAAGAGTAATGACATGTGTTTTAGGAATGATTGTATCAAGAGAAAGAGAAATTAGAAACTTTGTAAAAACAAAATACTATAAAATTATTGGAGAATTTGGAAACCAAGAAGGTTCATTTAAAGCTGAATGGAAAGTAAATGAAAAATCAGAATTTTTTGAAAGCACTAAATTATATAATGAAAGTGGATTCAAAAAAGAAGATGAAGCAAAAAAATTTATTGCAAACTTAGCTGGTAAAAAAGCTACAATTACTGAATTAAAAAAATCAAAACAAAAAGAAAATGCACCATTACTATTTAATTTAGCAGAAATTCAAAACGAATGTACAAAAAGATTTAAAATAAAACCTGATGAAACATTGGAGATAATTCAAAACTTATATGAAAAAAAATTAGTTACATATCCTAGAACTGACGCAAGAGTACTTTCTAGTGCAGTAGCAAAGGAAATATCTAAGAATTTAAATGGACTAGTAAAAGGATATAAAGACGAAGAAGTACAACAACTTTTAAATAAAATGGTAGAAGAAAAATATTCAACAAACTTACAAAAAACAAAATATGTAAATGATAGTAAAATAACAGACCATTATGCTATAATTCCAACAGGGCAAGGATATGAAAACTTTGAAAGGTTACCAGAATTACAAAAAAATATATATAATGTTATTGTTAAAAGATTTATAGCAATATTTTATCCACCTGCTGAATATAACAAAGTATCATTAGTAATAAATGTAGAAAATGAAACATTTACAGCAAGTGGAAAAGTATGTACAAAATTAGGATATTTAGAAGTCTTAAAACCAAAAAATTCTAATAACAAATCCACAGAAAATGCACAAACTGTGGAAAAGGGAGAAAAAAATAACGAAAAAGAAACAGAAAATAACTTAGAAATATTTAAAAACTTAAAAAAAGGACAAGAAATAGAAGTAAAAAATTATGAAATAAAAGATGCAGAAACATCGCCACCATCAAGATACAATTCTGGTTCTATAATCTTAGCAATGGAAAATGCAGGAAAACTTATAGAAGATGAAGAATTAAGAGAACAAATAAAAGGAGCAGGAATTGGAACAAGTGCAACACGTGGAGAAATAATAAAAAAATTAGAAAGAATAAATTACATTGCAATAAATTCTAAAACTCAAATTGTTACTCCAACAAAAAAAGGAGAAGTAATATATGATGTTGTAAATTATGCAATGCCAGATATGCTTAATCCAAAACTTACAGCAAGTTGGGAGAAAGGATTAGATATGGTTGCAAAAAAAGAAATTCAATCAAATGAATTTATGACAAAATTAGAAAATTATATAAATTCTAAATTTAACAAGTTAATAATAAAATATTAAAAGAGCAAGCCTATAAAATCTAGGCTCGCCCTTTTTTACTTATTACTTATGTTTTTATGCGTACGGACAACTATTTCTGCCCGACAAACTGCGAACACATTGATTTGGGATTATCCCAAACTTTTGAAATGCTAATTTCTGTGTTTCGGCAGAAGACTTCTTCTGGCAACTGCCTTTGCACTGTCTGCAATATAAATTGTCCTTGGACGCTTTTGTGTTAAACATAAGATGCTCCTTTCGCCAGCTTTAATAACTGGTCTTTAAACAAAAACTATAAGTTACAAATATATTATACTACAAATTAATCAAAAAGTCAAAAAAATTACGAATCAGCCCTGTTATTTTTAGAAAAATATGGTATAATATAATATATTAATCAAAAGGAATGAGATAAAAATGAATACAATATTAGGAGAATTAGGCAAAAATGCTAAATTTTGTGAATATATAAAAAATATAGAAAATAAAAAAAGTCCGATAGCTATATCGGGCTTAACTGACGTTGGAATGGTACAAATAATATCAGCAACAAAAGAATTCGCAAAAAAACCAATATGTATAATAACATATAATGAAATACAAGCAAGAAAAATAGTAGAAGATTTAAAATATTTTACAGATAAAATAATATATTTACCAAAAAAAGAAATAGTAACATATGATTATGTAGCAGAAAGTAAGGACTTACCATATGAAAGAATAGAAGCATTAAATAAAATTCAAGAAATGAGAACAGGAATAATAGTAACAACAATAGAAGCAATCTCACAAAAAATGATAAGTAAAAAAGCATTATACAAAAATATACTTAAATTTAAAGTTGGAGAAGTACATGATTTAGAAAAAATCAAACAAAAACTTGTAGATTTAGGATATGTTAGATATGATTTAATAGATGGAAGAGGGCAATTTAGTATAAGAGGAGGAATTATAGACATATCTTTAACTGAAAAAACAGGAATAAGAATAGAACTTTGGGGAGATGAAGTAGATTCAATAAGATATTTTAATATAATAAGCCAAAGGTCAACAGAAAATACAGAAAAAGCAACAATATATCCAGCACATGAATATATATTAGAAACGGATATATCAGCAGTTGTAGAAAAAATAAGAAATACAATATATGCAGAAAAATTACAAACACAAGTAGAACAAGATATAGAAACAATAAAAACAGGAAATTATATTAGTAAAATAGACAAGTATCTAAATTGTTTTTATGAAGAGCAAGAAACAATCTTAGATTATTTAAACGAAAAATTTATTATTATATTAGATGAAATAAACAAAATAAATCAGAGAATAGAAAACATAAATCTAGACAGTCAAAATATAATACAGTTATTAATAGAAAAAGAAAAAATAGTACCAGACGCAATAAAAAACATAATGAATTATAATCAATTTGATGAAAAGTTAGAGAATAGACAAATAATATATGTAGGAAAAAATGATGATGAAATCAAAATACAAGCAGAAAAATATAATTGGATATATAAAGAAAAAAACTTTTATAAAAGT
>CABQAZ010000051.1 GCA_902462295.1 uncultured Clostridium sp.
ATAAAATAAATATAATAGAAAATAATTTAGAGAAAATAAATAAAAAAATAATAGAAGAAAATAAATATAAAAATAATTATGATGGAAAATATGAAAAAAATAAATTAAATAAAAAAATAAATTTATTTTTAATTATATTAATTTTAATAAATATTTTATGGATATTATTTATTCCTAAAATAATAAATAATAAAATAATAAAATATATTTTTCTTCTTACAGTGCCAACGTATTTAATTTTTTATATATTTTTAAAAAATAAATTAAATAAAAAAATAAAAATATTAGAAAAAAATATAAATGAAAATATAGAAAAAATTAATAATGAAAAAAATAATATACAAAATGAAAAAAATATATATGAAAATAATTTAAAACAAATATTAAATGAAATAAATAATATAAAATCAGAAAATAATTTGAAAAATAATTTAGAGGAAAATAGATTAATAAATAAATATGAAAAAAATATAAATAAAAATGAAATAAATTATTTGTTAAAAAAAGAGAATGTTGAAGAAGAAATAAATTTATTAGAAAATGAAATAAATGATTTAAAAATAGAAATAAATACATTAGAAATAAAAAAGCAAAATATAGAACCAGAAATTGAAAACTTATCTAGTTTAGAAGAAGAATTGTATTCTTTAAAAGAGCAATATAACAATTTACAAAAAACAAATGATAGTATTGAATTAGTAAAACAATTATTAATGAAAGCATATGAAAATATGAAAAACAGTGTAAGTCCAATATTTACACAAAAGCTTTCTAACAGTATTTCAGAAATAACAAAAGGAAAATATTGTAAGTTGAATTTTAATGATGAACAAGGCTTGATTGTTGAGTTAGAAAATGGTAATTACATACCTGCGGAAAGGCTAAGTGTAGGAACTATTGACCAATTATATTTATCATTAAGACTTGCAATGTTAGATGAGATTTCAAAAGAAAAGGTACCAATTATTTTAGATGAAACATTTGCATATTATGATAATGAAAGATTAAAAAATCTACTACTATATTTAACAAAAGAATTTAATGATAGACAAATAATTATATTAACATGTACATATAGGGAAATAAATATATTAAAAGAAGAAAATATAAAATATAATTTTGTTGAGATATAGATATATTACTTGAAAAAAGTGGTAACATATGGTACAATATAATACGAATTTAAATAAAAAAGGAGAATATTTATGTTTGACAAATTAGAAGCAGTAGAAACAAGATATGAAGAATTAACAAAAATGATAAGTGACCCAGAAGTGATTGCAAACCAGTCAGAATGGCAAAAATTAATAAAAGAACATAGTTCAATAGAAGAAGTAGTACAAAAATATAGAGAATACAAAAAAGAAAAACAAAGAATGGAAGAAGCAAAAGAAATGATGGAAGACAAAGAATTAAAAGAGTTAGCAGAAGCAGATTTCTATGAAGCAAAAGAAAATCTTCCACATATTGAAGAAGAATTAAAAGTATTATTAATACCAAAAGACCCAAATGATGATAAAAACATTATTTGTGAAATACGTGGTGGTGCAGGAGGAGAAGAAGCAGCACTATTTGCGGGAACACTATTTAGAATGTATACAATGTATGCAGAAAGAAAACATTGGAAAATTGATATATTAAATGAAAATTCAACAGAACTAGGTGGATATAAGGAAATATCATTTATGGTTACAGGAAAAGGAGCATATAGTAGATTGAAATTTGAAAGTGGAGTACATAGAGTACAAAGAGTTCCAGATACAGAAAGTAGTGGTAGAATTCACACATCAACTGCTACTGTTGCAGTATTACCTGTTGTTGAAGATGTAGAAATAGATATAAATCCAGCAGATATAAAAATGGAAGTATTTAGAGCATCTGGTGCAGGAGGACAGCATATTAACAAAACATCATCAGCCGTAAGACTTATACACGAACCATCTGGAATTGTTGTAGAATGTCAAACTGAACGTTCACAATTACAAAATAGAGAATATGCAATGAAAATGCTTCGTTCAAGATTATATAATATAGAAAAAGAAAAACAAGATTCAGAAATAGCAAATGAAAGAAAGACACAAGTAGGCAGTGGAGACAGAAGTGAAAAGATTCGTACATATAATTATCCACAAGGACGTATAACAGATCATAGAATTGGAATGAGTATATTCCAAATGGAAAACTTTTTAAATGGAGATTTAGATGAAATGATTGATAATTTAATTGCAGCAGATAGAGCTGAGAAATTAAAAGGAGAATAAAAGAAATAAACAGAAAAAGAACTCTTTACGATAATATGTGAGTAAAGAGTTTTTTACAAATATTAAATCATTAATATGAGGAGGAAAAAATGGAAGAAATACTAAAAGGATTAAATGATAAACAATATGAAGCAGTAATAAATACAGAAGGACCATGTTTAGTAATAGCAGGTGCAGGAAGTGGAAAAACAAAAGTATTAACACATAAAATAGCATATTTAATGGGAGAAAAAAATGTATTACCATGGAATATATTAGCAATAACTTTTACAAATAAAGCTGCAAAAGAAATGAAAGAAAGAATAGAATTACTAGTTGGTGATGTAGCAAAAGATATGTGGGTAGGGACATTTCATTCAATATGTGTTCGTATTTTAAGAAAATTTATAGATAGAATTGGATTTGATTCTTCATTTATAATTTTTGACACATCAGATCAAAAGACAATGGTAAAACAAATATTAAAGGATTTACAATTAGATGAAAAATTATTTAGTGATAGAGCTGTAATGTCAGAAATTAGTAATGCAAAAAATGAAATGCTAGAACCTGAAACATATGCAATAAAAGCACATGGAGATTTCAGAAAAGAAAAAATTGCTGAAGTATATGAGAGATATCAAAAAAGATTAAAGGAAAATAATGCAATTGATTTTGATGATATAATTAATTATACAATAAAAATTCTTATGGAAAATCCAGATG
>CABQAZ010000052.1 GCA_902462295.1 uncultured Clostridium sp.
ATTTTTGATTAGTATAATTTTATATTAAAAAATAATTAAAAATAAATAATAAAAAAATAATTAATTAATAAATAAAATAAAAAATATAAAAAAATAATAAAAATTCGACGCACGAAAATCGAAAATAAGACGTTTTAATTTTTTATTAATATAATTTTATATGTAAAAAATAAAATAAAAATTATAAAAAATCGAAATAAATTATACACAAATGGAGTAAAATATGTGGATAACTGATATAAAATTAAATAATTTTAGAAATTATAATAAAAAAGAAATAAAATTACATGAAAATATAAATGTTTTTTTTGGAGAAAATGCTCAAGGAAAAACGAATATTATTGAATCAATATTTTTATGTAGTATTGGAAAATCATTTAGAACTAATAAAGAAAAAGAATTAATAAAATTTAATGAAGAAAAAACATCTGTAGAAATTAATTTCCAAAAAACTGATAGAGATGGAAATATAAAAATAGAAATAGGTGATAAAAAACAAGTATATTTAAATGGAATAAAAATAAAAAAATTAAGTGAATTATTAGGAAATATAAATATAGTAATTTTTACACCTGATGATATCAATATTTTAAAAGGTGGACCACAAAATAGAAGAAAATTTTTAGATATAATGATAAGTCAGTTAAGACCAAATTATATGCATATATTATCATTATATAATAAAACACTTGAGCAAAGAAATAATTATTTGAAACAAATTAAATTAGAAAAAAAAGATGAAAATTTATTAGATATTTGGGATGAAAAGTTAATTGAATATGGATTAAAAATTTATGAATATAGAAATGAATTTATAGAAAAAATAAAAAATAAAATAAAAAATATTCATAAAGAAATTACAAATGATAAAGAAGAAATTGAAATTGAATATTTTTCTGATGCAAAGACTAGACAAAACTTTGTAAATGAGTTAAAATCAAGAAGAAAGCTAGATATAATAAAAGGTTTTACAACAAAAGGTGTGCATAGAGATGATTTTATTATATATATAAATAAGAAAGAAGTTGGAATTTTTGGTTCACAAGGTCAAAATCGAACAGCAATGCTTTCATTAAAACTTTCAGAATTACAAGTTATATATGATGATATTGGAGAATATCCAATTTTATTGCTTGATGACTTTATGTCAGAATTAGATGAAAAAAGAAGAGAAAGTTTTTTAAAAAACATTAAAGATATTCAAGTCATAATAACATGTACGGAAAAAATAACACTTGAAAATTTAAAGTATTTTTCGTATAATGTTATAGATGGAGATATATATGAAAAAAATTAAGTGCATTTTGAAAATTTTTCCAATAGTGTGCTATTGAAAGGAAGGAAAATGAATGGAAAAGTATGAACACGAATATGGGGCAGACCAAATACAAGTATTAGAAGGTCTTGAAGCTGTTAGAAAAAGACCAGGTATGTATATAGGAAGTACATCTGTAAGAGGATTGCATCATTTGGTATATGAAATTGTAGATAACTGTGTTGATGAAGCAATGGCAGGATACTGTACAGAAATAAATGTTGTTATAGAACCAGGAAATATAATAAGTGTAGAAGATAATGGAAGAGGAATACCTGTAGAAGTACATCCTAAAACAGGAATATCCACAGCAGAAACAGTATATACAGTTTTACATGCTGGTGGAAAATTTGGTGGAGATAGTGGATACAAAGTATCTGGAGGTTTACATGGTGTAGGTGCATCTGTTGTAAATGCATTATCAAATTGGACAGAAGTAACTATCCAAAGAGATGGCGGAATTTACCAAATGTATTTCGAAAAAGGAAAAACTGTAAAAAAGCTTGAAAAAATTGGAAGTTCTAAAAAGACAGGAACAAAGGTAAGATTTATTGCAGATGATACGATTTTTGAAACACAAAATTTTGATTATGAAACATTAGAAACAAGATTTAGAGAAATCGCATTTTTAACTAAAGGACTTAAAATAACAATAGAAGATAAAAGAGAAGAAACACCAAAAAAGGCAGAATTTTGTTTTGAGGGTGGACTAAAATCTTTTGTTGAATATTTGAATAAGAATAAAGAAAAATTACATAAAACTCCTATATATATTGAAAGGAATGGGGAAACACCTGTAGAAATAGCAATACAATATACAACATCATACACAGAAAATATCCATACATTTGTAAATAATATAAATACAGTAGAGGGCGGAACACATCTTGAAGGATTTAAAAGAGCATTAACAAAAGTATTTAATGATTATGCTCGTAGCCATAATTTCTTAAAAGAAAAAGATTCAAATTTACAAGGTGAGGATATAAGAGAGGGAATTACAGCAGTAGTTTCTGTAAAAGTAAGAGAACCTCAATTTGAGGGACAAACAAAAACAAAGTTAGGAAATAGTGAAGTAACAGGTGTTGTTCAATCAATGGTTAATGAAGCATTATCAACATTTTTAGAGGAAAATCCTAATGTTGCAAAAGCAATATTGGAAAAATGTGTAAGTGCATCAAGAGCAAGAGAAGCAGCAAGAAAGGCAAGAGAATTAGTTCGTAGAAAGAGTGCATTAGAAACATCAACATTACCTGGAAAACTTGCTGATTGTAGTAGTAAAATTTCAGAAGAATGCGAAGTATATATAGTAGAGGGAGATTCTGCAGGAGGAAGTGCAAAACAGGGAAGAGACAGAAAATTCCAAGCAATTTTACCATTATGGGGAAAAATGCTTAATGTTGAAAAAGCAAGAGCAGATAAAATTTATGGAAATGATAAATTAAATCCTGTAATAGTCGCTATTGGAGCAGGAATTGGCAATGAGTTTGATATAACCAAAATCAGATATGGAAAAGTAATTATAATGGCTGATGCTGATGTAGATGGAGCACATATAAGAACATTAATGCTAACATTTTTCTTTAGATATATGAGACCACTTATAGAAAATGGAAATGTTTATTTGGCTCAAC
>CABQAZ010000053.1 GCA_902462295.1 uncultured Clostridium sp.
AAATGGAGCCACTAAGCAGAATCGAACTGCTGGCCTACGGGTTACGAATCCGTCGCTCTACCAACTGAGCTATAGTGGCATATAATACATAATACAAGATTTAAGAAAAAAATACAAGAGAATTTTGAAAAAAACTCTTGTATTTTTGAAAAAGTAAAGACACAATAAGAACATTAATCAACAATCATTGGACCGATATTTGTAACAGTACCAGCACCAAGAGTAAGAACAATATCATCTGCTTTTACATTTTTTTTCAAATAAGAAGCACACTCTTCAAGAGAAGGTATATATTTTGCATCTTTTCCCAATTTAATTATAGCATCAGTTAAATCTTTAGAAGAAATATTATAAGTATTAGTTTCTCTTGCTGCATAAATATCTGTAACAATAATATTATCAAAACGTAGTAGAGCATGAGCAAAATCATCTAGTAAATTAAAAGTTCTACTATAAGTATGTGGTTGGAAAACAACCCAAGATTTATTATATTTTTTGTTATTTAATGCATTAGCAGTAGCTGTTACTTCTGTAGGGTGGTGACCATAATCATCATAAACTTGAGCACCATTAACAAATCCTTTAAATTCAAAACGTCTATCAGCACCAGTAAATTTTTTTAAAGCTAATTTCATACAATTTTTTTCAATACCATAAGCATCACATAATGCTATACAAGATAAAGAATTTAAGACATTATGTTTTCCTGGAATAGAAAGTTGAAAATGGTCAAAAAATTCACCAAATTTATAAACATCAAATTCTGGAAATCCGTTTTCACCAAAAACGATATTTTGAGCAGAAAAATCAACATCATCATTTTCTATGCCATATTTAATAGCAGGTGCTTTTGAATAAACAGGTAAGTCTATACAGTTAGGGTCATCAGCATTAATTATTAAATGACCATCTTCCGGCAATAATTTAACATATTTAATAAATGCTTTTTTTACATTTTCAAAATTTTTATAATAATCTAAATGATCATTATCAATATTTAAAATAATTTCAGACCTTGGGCTAAATTTTAGAAAACTTTCTACATATTCACAAGCTTCTATAATAAAATTTTCGCTATTTCCTACTCTGTAATTACCATTAAGGTCTTTAATAATTGCTCCTACTTGAATACTTGGATCTTTTTGCGCTTCCATAAAGCAAAGAGAAACAAGAGAAGTAGTAGTAGTTTTTCCATGAGTTCCAGAAATTGCTATTGTGTTTTTATAACATCTTGTAAGTTCACCAAGAAAATCTGACCTTTCTATAGTTGGAATTCCAAGTTCTTTTGCATGAACTAATTCAACATTATCTGGATGAATTGCAGCAGTATAAACGACGCAGTCAGCGCCTACAACATTGTTAGCATTGTGACCTATATAAATTTTTATTCCAGCTTTTTGTAATGTATGTAATATATCTGAATCAACATTATTACTACCAGAAACTTCAAATCCCCAATTAAGTAAAATTTCTGCAATTCCACTCATACTAATACCGCCGATTCCAATCATATGTATTTTTTTATATTTTCTTATATTATCAATATTTGGCATTTATAAACACTCCTTGCGAAAAATTAAATTTGTTTTTTTATTATATACTTATATAATGCAAAATTCAAGGTTTTTGTTACAAATTTATAATAAAGTAGTTATAAGATATAAAAAAGTACATGAAATAAAGTGAAAGGAATTAAAAAATATATAAAAATAAAGTATAAAAATAAAAAAATAAAATTTTGTAAAAAAAAGAGGGAAAAAAAAAACTAGTGACGAATAATATACTAGTACATAAGAATAATACATATATGTACAAATATAAAAACAGTGGAGGTGCACACAATGCAAATAACAGACGTACGTTTAAGAAAAGTAAATTCAGAGAACAGAATGAAAGCTGTTGCTTCTGTAACATTCGATAATGAATTTGTTATCCATGATATCAAAGTTATCGAAAGTCAAAATGGATTATTTATCGCTATGCCAAGCAGAAAAACTCCAAACGGAGAATTCAAGGATATAGCTCATCCAATCAATGCTGAAACAAGAGAGAAAGTACAAAAAGCTATATTAGAAGCTTATGACGCTCCTGAAACAGAAGAATCAGCAGAATAATAAATTAAA
>CABQAZ010000054.1 GCA_902462295.1 uncultured Clostridium sp.
TGCGCAAATTGTAAATTTTCTGTCAATCTTTTCTATTATTTAAAACTTGTTATGTCATTAATTTTATCTTTTTTAGATTTTTAATGAAAAATTTTAAAATAGATGATATAATACTTTAAGTAATAATATTATTTAATTTTGCAGACACTGTCTGCAAAATTAGAAAGAAGGTATATAATATAATGGAAAATAAAATTGATATAAGTAAATATAAAGAAATTTTTGAAAACATAAAACAAGAAGTATTAAAATCACAATACAAGGCAATGCAAGCAGTAAATACAGAAATGATATATATGTATTGGAATATTGGAAAAATTATATCAGCCAATATTGAATGGGGCAATAAATTTGTTGACAATCTTTCTATTGATTTAAAAAATGAATTTCCTAATATTCAAGGATTTTCAGTTAGAAATTTAAGAAATATGAGAAAATTTTATGAAGAATATCCTAGTATTGAAATTTTGCAGACATTATCTGCAAAATTGACTTGGTCGCATAATATTTTATTGATAAATAAAATTAAAGATATAGAAATTAGAAAGTGGTATATGAAAGAAACCATAAAAAATGGTTGGTCACATGATATTTTAGCAGATCAAATAAAATATAAACTATATGAAAGACAAGCAATTGCAGAAAAAGTAACCAATTTTGAAAATACATTACCAGATGTTCAAAGTGATTTAGCTATGCAAACAATAAAAGATCCATATATATTTGATTTTATTGCTTTAAAAGGACAACTGAAAGAAAAAGAAATAGAAGATGCCATGATTGAAAAGATAAAAAATGTTCTCATTGAATTGGGAAATGGATTCGCATTTGTAGGAAATCAATATAAAATAACAGTAAGTGATACAGATTATTTTATAGATTTACTATTTTATCATTTAGAATTAAGATGTTATGTGGTAGTAGAATTAAAAGCAAGAAAATTTA
Organism: uncultured Clostridium sp.; assembly: GCA_902462295.1. Taxonomy (GTDB): domain Bacteria; phylum Bacillota; class Clostridia; order TANB77; family CAG-508; genus CAG-269. The sequence continues at coordinate 946 of CABQAZ010000054.1, forward strand.
AACCTACAGATGCAGGGCAATTAAATTTTTATTTATCTGCGATAGATGATATGTTAAGAAAAGATGGAGATAATCCAACAATTGGAATCTTACTATGTAAAGAAAAAGATAAACTAACAGCAGAATATGCTTTAAAGGATATAAATAAACCAGTTGGAGTAAGTGAATATAAACTTTTACAAGACATACCAGAATATTTACAATCACAATTACCAAAAGCAGAAGAAATTGAATTGCATATTAAAGATATTGAAGAAATAGAAAAACAACAAGGTTATGAAGAATAATACATTCTTAGAAATTATTCTGAAGAAGAAAATGATGAACCATATGTTCATATTTATTTTTAAATTGTAAGCATGTGGAAATTAATTCATTTGATATATATTTAACTATTATCTTATATAATATCTTCTTATAAAAAAGCAATTGAGTAGTGAATACTTGTTTCATTCACTACTCGATTTAAGAGCTTTATTATATTTATTTAATTTCTTTAATATTAAAAACTTTCAATATTCTATCTAGTACAACTAAATCCATCTATATAAACTTGTTACTTTATACCAGCCACTTGTTTTAGTATCTATTGTGATTACTTGCGTTGATACTTTATCTTCATTTGATTTATCTTTCATTTCTACTTTGAATTTGTAAACACCATTTTTTGCTTTACATTTATTTTCTAAATCTAAAACAATTACTTTTTTTGTACTCTTTGTTGTCTTTGCTGTATATGAATATACTTGTTTACCATTATTGTTCATGTCTGTTATTTTTATACTTCCTAATCCGCTATTATCTGTTACAGTAAAACAGTAGTTAGACAAATTTATAGGAAAATACTTGTAGTTATGAATTTTAGGAGAAGCATTAATAGCATAATAATTTATAGTTTTATTATTTTCTATTTTACTTGCTTTCTTTATTTGATAATATCTTGTTGATGTTCCATATTTATTTTT
>CABQAZ010000055.1 GCA_902462295.1 uncultured Clostridium sp.
TTCATTTAAAAAGTTAATAGACTAAAAAATTACAATTTAGTAATTAGTTAGAAAAATAGTAATTTATAGAATAGAAAGGAAATGTGATTATATGAAAAAAATATTATATTTAACAGATTTATATTATCAAGCAAAAGGTAGAAACTATTATGAGGAAGATATTTATATAACAGGAAAATTAAAGGATTATTTTGATGTTGTATTATGCAATCCAAAAAATTCAGAAAGTTTTGAAAAAGATGTTGATTTAATTGTTTTTAGAAATACAGGAGGAGTAAGTGGATTTAAAGATATTTATAATTCATTTGTAGATAGAGTAAAAACAAATAGTTTAAAAACTTTTAATGAGTTTACAGGAAAAGCAGATATGAGAGGAAAACAATATTTGCTAGATTTGACATTAGAAAAATACCCTGTTATTCCTACAATAGATACAATTAAAAATATTGATTTACTACCAAATGTAGATAGATATGTAATCAAGCCAAAAGATGGTGCTGACTCAATAGGACTTGAATTTTTAACAAGAAATGAACTAATAGAAAGAAATTTAACAGATGGAACTACTTTAATACAACCTGCAATAGATTTTAAATATGAAGTATCATTTTATTTCATAAATGATAAATTAGAATATGCTTTATATGCACCAAATAAAGAACAAAGATGGAAACTAGAAAAATATAATTTTTCTAATGAAGATGTTGAATTTGCACAAAAATTTATAAAATGGAATGGAATAAAAAATGGTATTCAAAGAGTAGATGCTTGTAGAACGCAAGATGGGAAATTATTATTAGTAGAACTTGAAGATTTAAACCCATATCTATCAGTATTAGAATTAGATGAAGAAACAAGAGAAGTATTTATGACAGATTTAATAAATGCTTTTAATAATATGATTTAATTAGAGCTACAAATTACAAGTTATCGCACAAATTATAACAATTCAACTAATCGTTGATAAAGAAAAATACCTCACTCAACGATTAGTATGTGTACTTTTTTTAGATAATAATTTACACTTAAATTGAAGGAGGTAAAAGATATGAATCAGATTAAAATAGGAAAATTTATAGCTGAATGTAGAAAAAAGAATAATTTAACTCAAATGCAACTTGCAGAGAAATTAAACATTACAGATAGAGCTATATCTAAATGGGAAAATGGAAAAGGAATGCCTGATTCATCAATAATGCTTGATTTATGTAATGAACTCAAAATAAGTGTAAATGAATTATTATGTGGGGAGTTGATTGAAATGAATAATTATAATGAAGTAGCAGAAAAAACATTATTAGAAATGGCGCAAAAGGAAGAAATGCAAAATAAAAAATTAATGATGTATGAAAATGTGATAGGATTTAGTTCGACAATATTTTTCCTAATACTAATTTTTGTTACATCATTTTTAGTAGAGAATAATATAGCGAAAATAGTATTGTTTATATTAGCATTTGTTCTTTTAATAATAGGTATTTCATTTGCATTAAAAATAGAAACAGAAACAGGTTATTATGAATGTCAAAAATGTCATCATAAATATGTACCCCAATATAGCCAAGTATATTTTGCAATGCACTCTGGAACTACACGATATATGAAATGTCCAAAATGTAACAAGAAAAGTTGGCAAAGAAAGACTTTAAGTAAGTAAAAAATTATAATTTAGTAATTTGTTGTGGAGACATTTATGAAAAAGAAAATTATATTGACAATAGCATTTTTAATTAGTTTATTACCAATGTTATTAAATCAATATGGAGGAATGAAAGGCGTACAAGAAATTAGTGGTT
>CABQAZ010000056.1 GCA_902462295.1 uncultured Clostridium sp.
TCTTATACTACTATGGTATAAAACTTCTATATTTTCTAACATTTATATCCTCCTTTTTTTATATACATTAGCATTATAACACAAATTATAAAAATTCACACCATGAAAGAAAAGAGTTATTATTTTTATGGTATGTTGTTTATTCAAACAAACATTCAAGTATCTTTTCTAAAACATTTACAACAATACTATTTCCTGCTTGTCTATACAATTGAGTATCTGATATACCAGCATTTTTTGCTTTATAAAAATCATCATCATCGAATCCCATAAGTCGCCAACATTCTAAAGGCGTTAATTTCCTTATTCTCATAAATGTTGTGCCATCTTCTGAAATAAGAACTGCTGCACTACTATAAGAATTACCACAAGTTATCGTTCTTCTTCCATAATTATATTTTCTTCTATTTCTTCAACAACTCCTTTAGAATCATACTTCATATTATTATAAGAAACTAAACCCATAATCATCATTATAACTGTTATAGCAAAAACAATTATAATAAATATGCCTATACCCTTTAAGATTTTTATTACTAATCCTGCTAATTTTTGCGTATTTGTATTATTATCATTATTTTTATCAATATTAGGCTCTGTATCTTTTATTAAATCATCTAAAGTAATTTCAAATATCTCACTCATTTTTATTAACTTGTCCATTTCAGGAGTCGTTTCTCCTAACTCCCATTTCGAGATTGTTTGTCTTGCAACCCCCAATTCATTTCCTAAATCCTCTTGTGATAAATTTTTATTTTTTCGTAACATTATTATTTTTTCATTAAACTTCATTTTATCAAATCCTTCCATATTAAAATAAATTAAGATATATCTTAATATTTATTTTAATATTTTTTAGCACTTTAATCTACCATTTTTAACTAGAATTTTAGCACTTAAACTTAACTTTTTATTTTTTATCATACAATTCACTAATTTTTGTTATGGTTATATAATAAAAGATAGATAATTTCAATGATTATCTACCATACTTATAGCTATTTACTATTTTATTGTTGTTTTCCATAATCCATGTTTGTTGCAATAAGCATATAATGTTGCACCAGATATATATGGAAATCGAGTTTCCGTTTTTTGCTCTGGATATAATCTTACATGAGTTGTTCTATTTTCTGATACTTGTGCAATCCACATTATATAATGTTCCTTTTCCATTGGATGTTCTACTTCTCCAACACTTACTACTATTTCATCTTCTACTTTTTTGTATATTGGTATATGTTTTTCCGTTGCTGCATCTGTAGTATTAGCTTTCATTTCTTCCATTTTTCTACCACAACAAGTTATATGTTGTACATCTCCATCAATTAATTCTATTATATTGTCACATATTGGACATTTTAAAAATTTTGCATTTTCTTTCATTTAAAACTCCTCCTTTTATTAATATTATACTATTATATAAAAAATTGTAAACAAGAAAATAAGTTATTATTTTGTTCCTACTTTATACATTGCATTTTTTTAATCTAATACTAATACTTTTTTAGGACAAAATTCATTTGCTATCTCTGATATAATTGGAGATAATATTTTACATGGTCCACACCATGTGGCAAAAAAATCAATTAAAACTAGCTTATTAGTATTAGTTATTTCACAATTAAAATTATTTGAACTTAAATTTATTTCGTTCATATGTCTTTCTTCTTTACTCCATTGTTTTATAATAAAGCATACCATACTTATTTTTTGAATTCTACTTTGTATCAATTAACAATTCCTTTGGGTTCTTTTTTAAACTACTTATAGA
>CABQAZ010000057.1 GCA_902462295.1 uncultured Clostridium sp.
GAGAAGATATTACAAAACTTAAAGGAAATAAATTAAACAAATTTAGGAGAGAGGAGTTGGGTTTCATATTCCAAGACTTTAATTTATTAGATACATTGACAATTTCTGAAAATATAGCTTTAGCATTAACAATTCAAAAAGTAAATGCTACTGAAATTAACAATAGAGTTCACGAAATAGCAAAAAAATTAGATATTTTAGGAATAATGAACAAGTATCCATATCAAGTATCTGGAGGGCAAAAGCAAAGATGTGCAGCAGCAAGAGCAATAATAACAAATCCCAAAATAGTATTGGCAGATGAGCCAACAGGTGCATTAGATAGTAAATCAGCAAGACAGTTATTGATGACATTTGATTACTTACATCAAAAACTAAACGCAACAATTTTAATGGTAACACATGATGCATTTACAGCTAGTTATGCAGATAGAATTATATTTATAAAAGATGGAAAGATTTTTAATGAATTAGTCAAGGGAAATGATACAAGAAAACAATTTTTTGAAAAAATAATAGAGGTACAAACACTTCTTGGAGGTGATTTGAACGATGTTATTTAAGTTATCTATAAGAAATATGAAAAAAAGCTTCAAAGATTATGCAATTTATTTTCTAACACTAGTATTAGGTGTAGCGATATTTTATATGTTTAACTCAATAGATAGTCAACAAGCAATGCTAGAAGTATCACAATCAACAAAAGAAATTATAAAACTTATGATTTCAATGCTTGGTTATGTATCTGTATTTGTGGCAGTAGTATTAGGATTACTAATTGTATATGCAAATAATTTCTTGATTAATCGAAGGAAAAAAGAATTTGGTATATATATGACACTTGGAATGGGAAAAAGGCAAATATCTAAAATAATTTTGATGGAAACAATATTAGTAGGAATTATTTCACTAATTGTAGGATTAATAATTGGTATATTTGCATCACAATTTATGTCAGTATTAGTTGCTAAAATGTTTGAAGCAGATATGAGCAAATTTCAATTTGTATTTTCAAAAGATGCCTGTATAAAAACTTGTATTTATTTTGCGGTAATGTACGTAGCAGTAATGTTCTTCAATACATTTACAGTTTCAAGATATAAATTAATTAATTTATTAAATGCTAGTAAGAAAAATGAGAATGTAAAAATAAAAAATCCTATTATATGTATTTTAGTATTTTTAGGAGCTGTAGTTATACTTGGATATGCTTATTGGAAAGTAACAGGAGATGTTAGTAGTTTAACAACAGCAGATAAAATTTTATCACCTATTTTAATGGGAATTGTTGGAACAGTAGCAGTTTTTTGGTCTTTATCAGGATTTATAATACAAATAGTTCAAAAAATGAAGAATATTTATTTTAAAAATACCAATATGTTTGTATTAAGACAGATAAACAACAAGATCAATACAATGGTTATAAGCATGAGTGTAATATGTTTAATGCTATTTATGACGATTTCAATACTTTCTTCAAGCTTAGCATTAAGAAATACAATGCAAAGAGAATTAATTGAGATGACACCTGTAGATTTGAATTTGTATAAAACAGCAAATTTACCAGAAAAATATTTGCAATATGGAACTTATGGGAAAGAGATAACATCAACCCAAGAAGCAATGTCGGATTCAAAAATACCTATTGCTGAAACTTTAAAAAATAATGGT
>CABQAZ010000058.1 GCA_902462295.1 uncultured Clostridium sp.
TCCTCTCTCCTAAATTTGTTTAATTTATTTCCTTTAAGTTTTGTAATATCTTCTCCGTTGACAATGATATGCCCTGCTGTTACTCTATCAATAGTAGATACACAATTCAAAAGTGTAGTTTTACCAGAGCCACTTGCTCCCATAATTCCTACAAACTCTCCATCTTTTACATTAAAGCTAATATTATCTATTGCTTTTGTTAAATTAGATTTGTTTCCATAGTATTTTTCTATGTTTTTTACTTCTAATACATTTTCCATTCAAAAAACTCCTTTCTATTTTTGTATATCTACATTATAAATTTATTAAAAAATAGTTGCCATCGATTTACATTACAATAACATTACATTTTTTGTAAGATTTCTCTTTTTTAAAAAATAAGTCCCTACAATGGACTTACAAATTTATATAACTACTTTTTGGAAATATAATTCTAACCTCTGTACCAACATCCTTTTTTGAGTTTAATTCTATTCCTAAACCTAATTTATTACATAATTTTTGACATAAATACAATCCTATTCCAGTAGATTTCTTATTTATAATTCTCCCATTTTCACCAGTAAAGCCTTTCTCAAAAACTCTTGTAATTTCTCCTTTTTTTATTCCAATACCATTATCTTTTATATATAAAATAATGTTTTCATTATTTGATTTAGCATATAATTGTATCTTTTTATCTTCTTTTTTAGAATATTTAATTGAATTTTGTATAATTTGATTTATTATAAAAGTAGCCCATTTGCTATCTGTAAAAACTTCTTTTTCTAAATCATTCAATTCTATACATATCTTATTTGAAAGCAATGCTCTTTTACTTTTTAGTATTGCTCCATTTACAATCTCTTTTAAATTTGATTTTGTTACAACATAATCTTTATTTACTGTATTACTTCTAGCATAAAACAATGCTTGCTCTGTATAATTTTCAATTTCATCTAGTTCTTCATCAATACTTTTAGTTATTTCATTTTTATTATTTTCAATAATTAGTTTGCTAGTCGCAATAGGAATTTTTATTTCATGAATCCATAATTCTATATATTCCTTATAGTCTTCTTGTAATTGTTTATATGAATTTACATTTTCTAGCATAGATTTTCCAGTTTCTTGTATAGTGTTTTTTAATATTTTACCTTCAATAAAATCTGGAGTGTTTATTATTTCTGATATTAGATACTTAGTATCTAATTTTTCTAAATTATTTTTTAATTCATTATAAAAATTGCTCTTTTTTCTATATTCTACAACAATATCAATGCCTATAATTATTACTGGACATATTGCAATATAAAGCCTCACAAATATTTCTATTTGTGGATATGGTAATAATAATATTTCCGAACTTGCTATTATAAATAATACTAAAAAAATCAATAATATTTTCTCTTTTATAAATTCTCCAAACTTCATTTTAATATATACCCTTGTCCCCTTCTTGTTTCAATTTGATTTATTATTCCTAGTTCTTCTAGTTTTGTCCTTAGTCTTTTAATATTAACATTTAAAGTATTGTCATCGACAAATTCTTCACTTTCCCATAAGTAGTCCATTATTTCATCTCTTGATATTACTTGTTGTCTATGTA